>NZ_CP034159.1:323010-646020 GCF_003860585.1 Kaistella carnis
TTCAGAATATTTAAAACCATTCATAAAATCTGTAAGGTTAAGATTGTTGTCTGTCCAATATCCATAATTATCTTTCCAAGGCATTATCATTACTACTTTGCCATCTTTATCTAAACCAATTTCTCTTTCTGGAATTCCGCCCGCGTCAAATTCGATGAGCCAAGTATTGATCTTGTCAATTTCATTTTCAAAATCAGGATTTGCTTTTGGGATTATTGTTGAAAGAAATTTTCCTAGTAAAGTACGAAGCAAATTTGATTTTACAGATTCGATACTTTCAGCAAGTTCTATTTTTAGATAAGTGTTTTTCTTAAAAAATGACATTCAATGCTGTTCTACAATTTTATTATTTTTTATAAAAAGATTAATTGAGGCGATAAACAAGACAATAAAACTTGAAATCCAAAAATAAAACCCAACTCCAAGTTTTATGATGGCTGTCGATGCGCCACTTTCACCATCCATAATAGAATCAAGTGTTGTGAAATAGAGGGCAAGAATTACAGATAAACCTACTAGTATAACCCCAACTTTCTCTTTATTGAGTATCAAAAAACCACCAAAAAGATAGAGCGGGTTTGCTAACCAGATGATCGTTGGAATTAATCCTCCGCCCAAAATGGCCATCCATCCTGCAAGCAGCATAAAAAAGGAACTGGAATAGATATCTGCTTTTGGATTGGCAACATAGAAAGGCGTAAAAAACATCGATAAAATATAGAGCACAATACTGATGATCACCAACCAAAAATTCGGACTTTTTATTTCTTCTTTAAACATAATGGAATATTTTATTTTACCGTAATATAAATTAGGTCATTGCGAAATCAAACGAACAGTAGAATCAGAAAACGACGTTGGCTCTATAAAATTTAGGTGTTCAAATCAAATTAAACGATAACCCAAGATTTATTTTAGTTGTAATTCTAAAATTCTGCGTATCGTTTCCTTCGCAGATATTACCGCTCCTTCCATATATCCGGGAAATTGTGAAGAAGTTTCCGAGCCCGAAATTATTAGTCTTTCCTCAAAATAAGTTTTGAAAATGGGATGTCCATTATTTTGGTGTGGATAAATTGGCGAGTGGGATTCTTGAAAAGTTGCAACCTCTTCACTCCACACCCGTTCTTCATAAGTCACAAATTCAGTAACCGGATTTCCGAAAATATTTTTCAATTGGTTGATAACAAGTTGCTTTCGTTCAGATTTTGAGAGCTTTTTAAAGTCGGAATTAATAAAACCACATAATGCATATCTTGAATTTTCCGCATCCGACTGATCGTAAAATTCCACAACAGGACCCACATTGCTAAATAACGTTCGCGGGATTTGTTCTTCCATCCAAAAAGGTTTTGCAAAAGTTAAGGCAACCTTAATAGAATCTTCCATCCAAGTGAGTGTTTGCAATGCAATATCTTTTAAATCTTCAGAAATTGAAGGTTGAAAATCAATACGGTTCGCCCACAATTTTGGTGGTAACGCGAGAACTACAGAATCACCTTCGAAAATAGTTTCTGCTTTTACCGAAACTAAATTTTCCGTAAACGTAATCTGACTTACCGTATGATTCAGAAGGAAATCTTCGGGATTTAATTTTTCCAGTAGTCTATTGATGAGCGCAGAAGTTCCGCCAGAAATTCTGTAACTCGGTTCATTTTTTGGAATTCCCAAGATTTGAGCGTGTAAATTTGGATTAGGCTCATAAAAAACTTTCGTGTCCATAAACTGTTCAAAACGTTCAATTCCTAATTCCTCCCAGAGCGCGATTAAATTGACATGTTGATTCGTAAACCATGTCGCACCCATTTCGATCGGCGCCTCATTTTCTCTATAAACGGTATTGATTCTTCCGCCAAATCTATTTCTCGAGTCTAAAATTTTAAAGGGAATTCCTTCTTTCTTTAAAAGATAACCCGTCAAGAGTCCTGATAAACCTCCTCCTACAATAATAATCGTTCTTCAGTTGTTTGCTTTAATTTACGATACCCTAAATCTTCCGTTCCCCAATCTGCTGACGCCACATCGCATAATACAATCCTTTTTCCTCCAGCAAATTTTCATGGGAACCGGTTTCAATTACTTTTCCACGTTCTAAAACATAGATTCGATCAGCATGCATAATTGTAGATAATCGATGCGCAATCAAGACAGTAATCTGTTCTTTCTGTTCCGAAATATCTCTAATGGTCGTCGTGATTTCTTCTTCCGTAATGCTGTCTAAAGCCGAGGTTGCTTCATCAAAAATCAGCAAATGCGGTTTTCTCAATAAGGCTCTGGCAATGGCGATTCTTTGTTTTTCACCACCGCTTAATTTAAATCCACCTTCACCAATTACCGTATCTAAACCGTCTTCCGCTCGCTCGATCAAAGCCGTAGCGCTTGATTTTTTTAATGCCGTACTCAAATCCTGATCTGTTGCTTCCGGATTTACAAAGAGTAAATTTTCTTTGATGGTTCCGGCAAAAAGTTGCGTGTCCTGCGTTACAAAACCGATCTGATTTCTCAGTTCATCGATATCGAATTCATTACCATTGATATTATTGTAATAAATAGAACCTTCATTTGGACGGTATAATCCCACCAGTAATTTTACTAAAGTACTTTTCCCCGCGCCACTCGGGCCGACAAAAGCAATCGTTTCTCCATTTTTAACTTCAAAAGAAATATCGTTCAGCGCCTTGTAAGTAGCAGACTGATATTTGAAACTAACATTTTTAAATTTTAATTTATTGATGGCCCCAATTTTTTTCGGATTAAGTGGTTTTTCTTCGGTTGGCTTTTTCATTAAATTATCAAAATTAAATAAGGAGGCCTCGGCTTCGCGATAAGAGATGATGATATTTCCGATTTCCTGCATCGGCCCGAAAATAAAGAATCCATAAAACATTAACGAGAGATATTGCCCCGGCGTCACGATGTTTTTAAAAATTAAAAAGAGCAAAGTCAGCGTAATCATCTGTTGTAGAAAATTCACCAAGGTTCCTTGAATGAAACTTAAAGAACGGATGCTTTTCACCTTTCTCAATTCCAGACCTAAAATTTTGTAGGTATTGCTGTTGAGCCTTTTAACTTCCTGCTGCGTAAGACCCAAACTTTTTACGATCTCAATATTACGTAGACTTTCGGTGGTACTTCCCGCCAAACTGGTAGTCTGAGCCACAATGTTTTTCTGAATTTTTTTAATTCTTTTACTTAATAAATTGGTGATAAAGGCAATGAAAAATATTCCCACCACATAAACCGGCATAATCGCCCAGTGTAACTGAATGGCATAAACAGAAACGAAAATAATACTAACTAAAATCCCAAAGAAAATATTGATGAAATTGTTGATGAATTTCACTGAATCTTCTCTTACTTTTGTGAGGATTGATAAGGTTTCACCACTTCTTTGATCTTCAAATTCTTGAAAAGGTAAGGCCATGGAATGTTGCAGTCCATCGGTGAAAATATTGGCTCCAAATTTTTGCGTAATCACGCTCGAGGTATAATCCTGAAAGGCTTTTGCAATCCTGCTCACCATTGCAACACCGATTAATAATCCTATAAAATAAAAGGCGCCGTGGTAAATGCTGGTGCCGTATAAATATTCCTCCAGACTTCTGCTTAAAAGTTTTTCTTTGTCGAAAAAGTTGGGATTAGTCACTAATTGATCCAGAATTTTTCCTGTAATCGCGGGACCAAACAACGAAAATACCTGATTGATGGTGGCGAAGACTAAAGATAAAATCAAAAGCCATTTATGAGGTTTTAAATATTTAAAAAGTGTTTTCATTTAAAAAAAAAATAATTGGCTGCAAAATTAGAGATATTAATTGGTTTGTTTGGGTCATCCCATAGAATGTCTCAATAGCATTTGTATAGGAAATGAAAAAGCAATAAATTGCAGTTCAAGTTTACATTATGCTAACAAAAGAACAAATCGCGCAGCGCATCTCCAAAGAAGTAAAAGATGGCTATTACGTTAACCTCGGAATTGGGATTCCGACTTTGGTTGCTAACTTCGTTTCTCCGGATCTTTCTGTGGAATTTCAAAGTGAAAATGGGGTTCTCGGAATGGGACCGTTTCCTTTCGAGGGTGAAGAAGATCCGGACTTAATTAATGCCGGAAAGCAAACGATCACCACACTTCCCGGAGCATCATTCTTTGATTCTGCTTTCAGTTTCGGAATGATCAGAAGTAAGAAAGTTGATTTAACGATTCTTGGAGCGATGGAAGTTTCTGAAAAAGGTGATATTGCCAATTGGAAAATTCCCGGTAAAATGGTGAAAGGAATGGGCGGTGCCATGGATTTAGTGGCTTCGGCTGAAAATATTATTGTTGCCATGATGCACGTTAACAAAGCCGGCGAAAGTAAAATCCTGAAAAAATGTACGCTTCCTTTAACCGGAGTTGGTTGTGTGAAAAAAGTAGTGACTGAAATGGCGGTTTTAGAAGTAACGCCCAACGGTTTCAAACTTTTGGAAAGAGCGCCTGGAGTTTCTGTTGAAGATATCATGAAATCTACAGAAGCAGACTTAATCATCGACGGAGAAATTCCGGAAATGCAGTTTTAAATCAAATCATTTGCAATAAAGAATAAATCCTTTTCAGTTATGAAAAGGATTTATTCTTTATAAATTTTCTAAAAAGATCTAACTAGGAATTTGCAATATCAATTGGCGTAGGAAGCGTAGGCGTTAAGAAAATACTAATGTAATTCGTAAAAAAATTCCCATTGTTTGAGCGCGTCACAATTTGTAATCGATGACCAATTTACGTATCGCGCGAGTTTTGGGGATTTTAGAATTACATTATTATTTTTAGCCGGAGTCTCCAAGCCTTGAATCGCAGATTCGCCGATTCAAAGAAAAAGTTAAAAATAAGTGAGGCAATTTTTGTTTATTTTGTTTCAAGACAAAAGAATAAGAAAAACATTATTTCAAAATCTCTTTCAAAAACATCATCGTATGATTCCAGGCTCTTTTCGCCATTACTGCATTATAATCCGGCGATTTAGGATTTGTAAAAGTATGTTTCGAATTTGAATATGTAATAATCTGCCAATCGGCTTTCCCGTCATTCATTTCTTTTACCAACTGTGCATAATCTTCAGGTTTCACACTTGCATCATCCGCTGGATGTTCCACCAGAATTTTTGCAGAAAGTGGTTCATTCATTCTCGCTGGATCTTTTGCCAAACCACCGTGAATTGATACTACGCCAACTATAGGAAGTTTTCCTCTTGCCGCTTCCAAAGCACCACTTCCACCAAAACAATAGCCAATTACTGCGATTTTCTCTGGATTAGCACCGCTTTTCTTTAATTGTTCCAGGGCTAATGAAATTCGTTTTTGGTAGGCTTTAAAGTCTTGTTTGTAATAACCTGCAACTTTCGCAGCCGAAGCGTTATCGGTGGGGATGTTTCCTTCACCATAAATATCTGCGATAAAAGCAATGTAACCTTGTTTCTCAAGATCTAAAGCAGCATTCCTGGCTTCATCATCAATTCCTTTCCAGGCGGGTAAAATTAAAACTCCAGGAAGTTTCTTTCCAGCATTCGAAGTTACCAAACCACTGAGTTTTTGAGCGCCGTCCTGATAAGAAACCTTTTTAAGAGTCTGACTGAAGGTGAGTGTTGTTGACATAAAAAATATAGTTGCTAAAATTGAACGTATCATATTTTTAAATTTTTTAAGATTAATTAAATGTACGGAAAGAGATTCAAACGGAAATAAAATTTTAATTTGTAATTTTAAACTTCTTAAAAATAAATCAAGATGTCAAAATATAAAATTCAAAAATCACCGTTCATTGTTCCGACAACTGACGGCAAACTCATCGAAGAAATCTGGGGAAACTCCACCGGAAATTCTGGTATTTCAATCGCACATATGGTGGCACCACCCAACTGGAGTGAACCTTTTCAAACTCCTGAATTTGATGAATTCACGTATATCATCAAAGGCAAAAAACAATTTGAGATCGATGGAGAAATCGTAGTTTTAGAAACGGGACAAAGCATTCTCATTGAAAAAGGAGCAAGAGTTCGGTACAGCAATCCGTTTGAAAATCCTTGTGATTATCTGGCGATTTGCCTGCCTGCATTTTCTATGGATTTGGTAAATCGAGAAGATTAGTATTAAATACAATTTCATATGATCTCTGTTCTTAGAAATAGGGATTTTTTTTGGCTGATAAATGTCAGTTTCAGTTCCTAAGTTTAAAATTTATCTTTGCGACTGATAAAATAAGGTTGTAATCTGAAAAATTCAGATCACATTAATAGGGAATCAAGTTAAAATCTTGAGCTGTACCCGCAACTGTATGCTATAAAAAGTATTGTCATTTCGTGCCACTGATTCTACATTGGGAAGGCCGACAATTACCAGCAAGCCAGGAGACCTGCCTTATTTTTATTAATAATCTCTTCGGGAAAAAAGAGATGTTGAACTGGGAAAACATTCTTGTTTTTTCTCGTCGTCGTTTTTATGTAAGACGATTTCAATATTTCTTTTTTCTCCTTTTTATTGAATAATTAAATTTAGAAATATGAAAAAAGCATTATTGTTTTTATTCGTCGGAGGTTTCTTTTCGGCGCAAAATGTGGAGTTTACTGACATCAATTTTAAAAATGCCATCATCAAAGCCTATCCGGCTGTTGATGCCAACATAGACCACCAGATTTCTTTTGAAGAAGCAAAAACTTTGACTTCAATGAGAAACCTTGCAAGTTATCCGTTGATTACCAATGTAAAAGGTATTGAAGCTTTTATCAATCTAACTGAACTCAGTTTGACTCAAAAGGATTTTAAAACCATTGATGTTTCTAAAAATACCAAACTTACCACTTTAAACCTACGCGAGAACAAATTGGCAGGAACATTAGATGTTAGTTCATTATCTGCATTGAAAACTTTAGAATTGAATTCAAATGCTCTGGTTGAAGTTGTGCTGCCGCTTAATGGGAATATTGAAACGCTTTATATTAATGAGAATAAACTCACGGAAATTGACGTTAGAACACTCCCTAATCTGAAGAGGTTATTTTTAGTAAATAATCAAATTACTGTTTTGGATCTGTCACAGAACACTACTTTAGAACGTCTTCATATCGACAAAAATAAAGTAACAAATTTAGATTTGACTAATCTTACAAAACTGAACTGGATGTCTGTTAATGATAACTTATTGACAAATATAACTTTTCGCAACAATCCTGTGTTGAAAACGATTCTGGCCCAAAATAACAACATTGAAACCCTAAACTTTCAAGATGGTTTTACAAATGGTTTAACGCTAATCAATCTGACCGGAAATGCAACTTTCTCTAAAATAATTAAAGATTGTAATGATACTTTGCCGTCCAATGTTTCAGTACCAATTCAGGACAACTGTATTTTAGGAACTAAGAGTGAAATATTAAATTCTGTCAAGTTTTATCCAAATCCAGTGACTGATCAAATTTATTTTTCGGAAAATTTGGAGATCGAAAATTATCAGATTCTGAATGTAGAAGGCAAAGTGGTGAGAAGTGAAAATGCACTAGATGTAAAATCTCTTGAGGTTTCTACTTTAGAAAAAGGGTTTTATCTTTTGAAATTACAAACGAAAAAAGGAGAACTCGTTCATCGATTCATTAAAAATTAAATAAGTTTATCAAAAATGCCAAGGTTCATCAACTTTGGCATTTTATTTTTTAAAACTGAATTCCTAAATCTCTCATTTCCTTTTCCAAATCCGTATCTTCTTTAATATGAATACAGATAAATCCTAAGCTTTTAGCGACTTCAATATTTTTGGCGTTATCATCAATAAAGACTGATTCTTCGGCTTTGATCTGATAACGTTCCAATAAAACTTCCCAAATCGCTGGATCTGGTTTAATGAGTTTTTCAGTTCCGGAAACCACAATTTTACCTTCGAATATGTTAAAGAAATCATAGTTTTCCAAAGCGTACGGAAAAGTTTCTGCCGACCAGTTCGTCAATCCGAAAAGCTCATATTTTGAATGTTCTAATTTTCGCAGAACTTCAACATTATGAGGAATATCAGACTTCAACATCGTCGTCCAGTTGTCGTAATATGCCCGAATTTCTTTTTCCCATTCCGGATGTTTTGCGACCTGAATTTCTGTGCCTTCTGCTAAAGTTCTGCCGCGATCCTGTTCTGCATTCCATTCATCTGTCGCAATGTTTTTCAGGAAATGCTCCATCTTTTCATCATCGTTAAAATGATCTTTAAAAAAATAGCGCGGATTCCAATCCATTACCACGCCGCCGAAATCGAAAATAATATTTTTAATGCTCATTAATTTTACTTTAAATTTTTGTTTTGCTTAACGTTAATTTTTTAGTGTTTTTAAATATGATTGAACCCAAAGTAATCACCAAAAGAAGATGCAGGTAGAAAGAATTCAGAACCAAATCGGTGTAACTCATTTTAAAATTACTTAAAGAAATCAAAATCAATATTTGGGCGCCGTAAGGAATAATCCCCTGAACATAACATGCAAATATATCAAGCACCGATGCGCTTTCCTGTGGTTTTAATTCATACTTGTCGGTGATTTCTTTTGAGACTTTTCCGGAGATTAAAATGGCAATGGTGTTATTGGCAACGCAAAAATTGGCCACACTTACCAAACCGCCGATTCCTAATAAAGCGGTTTTCTTTGAACTGATTATTTTATTGATATTTCTGAGTAGGAAATTAATTCCGCCCGCCTTTTCAACCAAGGCTGCTAGACCGCCTGTAAGAAGCGACAGTAAAAATATTTCGGTCATGCTCGTAAATCCTTCATAAGTGTTTTTTGCGAACTCCATTAAACCAAACGTTCCATAACCCATTCCTAAAACTCCGGCGAAAAGCAATCCTGAAAATAGGACTACGAAAACATTAATGCCGATGATAGAAAGCGCAATAACCAGTAAGTAGGGAAGGATCAGCATGAAATTGAAATCCTTTTGTTCCATAATAACGGAAGTCGGTTCCTGATTGAATCCTATCAAAACAAAAATGAGAATGGCAACTAACGCCGCCGGAAGCGCGAGTTTAAAATTGGCTCTGAATTTATCTTTCATGTCACAGCCCATACTTTGAGTGGCTGCAATCGTGGTATCGGAAATCACGGAAAGATTATCTCCAAATATCGCTCCCGAAAGCAAAGCCGCGCCAATTAAACCGAGCGGAGAACCACTTTTTTCTGCCAGATCAATAACAATCGGTCCCAAAGTAACAATCGAGCCAACCGACGTCCCGGAAGCGAAAGACAGAAAAGACGCAATCACAAAAATCCCAACCGGAAAATACGCTGCCGAAATATAATTTAAACCGAGATTAACGATGGTATCTACACTTCCGGTGGCTTTTGAAACGGTGGCAAATGCGCCGGCTAAAAGGTAAATGATGCACATGGTCAATATTTTACCATCGCCACAACCTTTTAAAAAAGTATCGATTTTTTCATTCACTTTACCTTTGAGTAAAATAAACGCGGAGACAATTCCAATTAAGGCGGCGACAGGAGAGGGCAAAGCGTAGAAATCATTATTGTAAATACCTGCTCCCAAGAAAACAAATACGAAGATCAGTAAAGGAATGATGGCAGTAAAAGAGCCGTTCGTTTTAGTCATGGTGCAAAACTAAGGCTCAAAATATCAAAAAGCAACTGTTGGTGAAAGGAATAATCAATAAAGATTGTTAGACTAGAACGCAATATAAATTTTGATTAAAATTCACCCTTGTAAAATTCGTATTTTCCATCAATGAATTTGGCGGAAATATGGTGCAGACCATTACTCAGAATAATTTCTTCTGCATTTAAAATAGAATTATATCGGGCAGTTTGTTCAAACGTTTTTTCAGTCAGTTTGATGTGTGGCGCTTTGCATTCGACCAAAATTTTAGCCACCGTTTTTTCGGTGACCAACAGATCAATTCTCTTTGTCGTTCCGTTTAAAACCAACTTTTTTTCTAAAATTAAGGAGGACAGATTTCGACCTTTAATGAAGTGAAAATAATGCACCCAATGTTGGCGTACCCATTCTTCGGGCGTAAGCAGGAACCAGGACTTTCGAACCAAATCATAAATAAAAAACTTATCTTTGTCTCTCTTGATTTGAAAGTCAAAATCCTCATTAAAATTCAGTTTCGGAAGTTCCATTTATGAAAGAATTAGATTTAATCCTCAAAAATATTAAAAATAAAGAGTTTCTGCCTATTTATTTTTTCCATGGCGAAGAACCTTATTTTATGGATGTAGCTTTAAAAGCTTTTGAAAATGAAGTACTGGAGGAAGATGAAAAAGCCTTTAATCAAACGGTGGTTTACGGAAAAGATACCACGTTTTCCGAAGTCCTTTCTTTAGCGCGACAGTTCCCCATGATGGGCGACAAGCAAGTCATTATTGTCAAAGAAGCGCAAGACATTATTCTTACAGAAGCGGAGTCTGCCGCCTTAAAACAGTATGTCGATAACCCCATAGAATCTACGCTTTTAGTCATCGCTTATAAATATAAGAAGGTAGATTCGCGCAAAGCATTCATCAAAACGCTCAGCCAAAAAAAGATGCTTTTTCTAAGCGAAAAAGTAAAAGAATACAACGTACCGAAATGGATTGAAAACGAGATCAGAAACCTCGGAATTAAAGCCCAGCCCAATATTCCACCCTTGCTTTCTCAGTATTTAGGCACCGATCTGTCCCGTATTTCCAACGAACTTCAGAAACTGAAAATGATTCTAAAGGAAGGCGAAGTTCTAGATGCTAAAATCATTGAAACAAATATCGGAATCAGCAAAGATTTCAACGTGTTCGAATTGATTAAAGCACTCGGGAAAAAGGATGAAGTCAACGCCTTTAAAATCGCGCATTTTATCGGGAAATCGCCAAAAGCAAACCCTTTTGTGATGACGACCGGAAATTTGTACACCTTCTTTTCCAACCTCATTATCTTTCACACGATGGTCGGACAGTCGCCTCAAAATCAAGCTACAGCGATGGGGATTAATCCTTATTTCTTAAAAGATTATGCCGAAGCAGCCCGATTTTATAACCTCAAAAATTGTACGCGAGCCATTTCTATTTTACGGGAAATCGACATGAAAAGCAAGGGTTTAGGCGCAATTAATATGACGGACGGGGAGCTTTTAAAAGAGATGGTGTATAAAATTTTGCACATTGATCAATACAAGGTAAAGCTCTAAATTTTTATTTTTTGGGCGACAATTTTCCGCCTTCCATTCCCGCTTTTTTGTTCCACCTCTTTCCACAAAAAGAGCTCCATTCAAGTCGGGTCGCAGGGGGGATTTTCTTTCACGCACTTTTTATAAAATGACATTTCGGGCATTTTTACAGTGATAAATATCGTCATATCAAAACTCTTTCATCGCTTCATATTGATTATAGAATATACCGTCGAACTTTTAATAAAATGAATACGGTATTTTTAGTCATTGACAAAATTCATCACCAAAAGCTTCCTTACCCCAAAATAAATCCCGATTTTTGAAAACTCAAAACCTTAAACTCAACCTTAACTTTTTTTAATGGAAGAAAATATTTTAGACTGTGTTATTATTGGCTCCGGACCTGCGGGATTTACAGCCGCAATTTACGCTGCCAGAGCAGACTTAAAACCAGAATTATTTACAGGCCTGGAACCGGGCGGACAATTAACAACAACTACTGAAGTCGATAATTTCCCGGGCTATCCGAGCGGAATTACAGGTCCGGAAATGATGATGGATCTGCAAAAACAAGCCGAACGATTTGAAACCAAAGTTCATTATGAAATGATCACAAAAGCTGAATTCTCTACAGAAGTTGGCGGTGTTCATAAATTATGGGCAGGAAACAGAGAGATCTTGGCAAGAACCGTGATTATTTCTACGGGTGCCACTGCAAAATATTTAGGTTTAGACGACGAAAAAAAATACATGGGCGGTGGTGTTTCTGCGTGTGCTACGTGTGACGGATTTTTCTACAAAGGCAAAGATGTTATTGTCGTTGGTGCCGGAGATACGGCTGCAGAAGAAGCAACCTATTTGGCAAAATTGGTGAATAAAGTGACCATGTTGGTGCGCAAAGATTACATGAGAGCTTCAAAAGCCATGCTTCACCGCGTGAGCAATACGCCCAATATTGAAGTGAAATTTAATCACGAGTTGATCGGCATTGAAGGAGAAAACAATCTTGTGGAAAGGGGAGTCGTCATCAATAATCTAACTCAGGAAAAATCAACGATCGATGTTCACGGAATTTTTATTGCCATCGGACATAAACCAAATACTGAGATTTTCAAAGGCCAGATCGATTTGGATGAAAACGGATATATCAATACCATTCCAGGAACCTCTAAAACCAACTTGCCCGGAGTTTTTGCGGTAGGAGATGTTCAGGACAGTCATTACCGCCAGGCGATTACCGCTGCAGGAAGTGGTTGTATGGGCGCTATGGATGCTGAGAAATATTTGGGAGAATTGGTGTAACGAAGAATGCATAAGTGAGAAGAACAAAGTAAAAAGAGCCAGGTAAAAAGAGCCAAGTAAAAAGAGCCAGGTAAAAAGAGCCAGGTAAAAATTGTAGAAAACCCCGGTGAATTTGTTTGCCTAACTTTCTACAACCTAATACCTAAAACCCAACACCTAACATCTAACAATTTCCACTCATCAGAAATATATTCTACATATTTATAGGCGGCGGATTAGGAAGCGTACTGCGTTTCCTGATCTCCAACTATACCCAGAAGTTGTGGAATGTGAATTCCTTTCCTATGGGGACTTTTGTGGTGAATATCATAGGGTGTTTTTTAATCGGCGTGCTCACTTCTTATTTCCTCAAAGTGGACAATTATCTGAAGTTTCTCTTGATCACGGGATTTTGTGGAGGCTTTACGACCTTTTCAACTTTTTCCGCGGAAAACTTTTCTTTATGGCAAAACGGAAACTATCCCGTCCTTCTGCTTTATGTTTTATTAAGCATTATAGTGGGTTTAATTGCGGTTTATCTGGGATTACAAGTCGCTAAAAATTAATTTTTATTTTGATAATGAAGCGTTTAAAAAAAAAATTCTAAAATAATTTGGTCAAGATGTAAAAGTGTTTTATATTTGCACCACTGAAAATGAGAGATCATTTTTAAAGGAGGAATGGCAGAGTGGTCGATTGCGGCAGTCTTGAAAACTGTTGACTGTAACAGGTCCCGGGGTTCGAATCCCTGTTCCTCCGCTTAAATCCCTATAAGTTAATACTTGTAGGGATTTTTTTTTTAGGATTGGTGCCAAGTTTCTTTCATTCCACAAGATTAACACCTACCGCAACATTATGGTGTTTACAAAAAAAATAGGTACTACATTAGACTCTCAATAAATTCGTTCTTTTGTTAACATGAGCTAATATCATGACGCCAAATTATCACCGTATCTAATTTCAAATTAAGCATTGATCAAATACATTCAGAATAAAACCCATTACACCGAAGTTCTGCAGAAGTGCAAAACCGTTAAACGCACGTTATGGATTGGAACAGCTGATATTAAAGATGTTTATGTGAAGGATGGGCTTTCGGGGTCGAAACCTTTCTTGAGTGTGCTGAACGATCTATTGAAAAGTGGAGTAGAGATCCGTTTGCTCTACGCTAAAGATCCCGGTCCGAATTTTAGAGAAGATTTTGATAAATATCCTTTGCTCGCCAAACACTTGGAGCAGGCACATTGTCCACGCGTTCATTTCAAAATTTTCGTTTTTGATTCGTGCGAAGTTTATATCGGTTCCGCTAATCTCACGGGCGCCGGCATAGGAATGAAAGGCGAACAGAGCCGCAATTTTGAAGCTGGCATACTCACCGATCTTCCGGAACTCGTGGAGCCGGCTATTTCCCAGTTCGACGAAGTGTGGAACGGTTCCCAATGCACCAACTGCGGGCGGAAAAAATATTGCCCCCTGCCGATTGCGGAGTATTAACTTTATAGTTATCACATTTGCGTTCGGACTTAAGTCCCGTTTTTCTTCTATGCAGCACCCAGATCATCGTAAAATTTGTCAGCATAGATCGTGCTCAGAATTTTAACTGAGGTAAAAAAAGAGATAAGAAGTCTTTTAATGCGCGGCTAATTAATAAAAAAACAAAATGGTAAGAAGCTTCATCTAAGTTCTTTTTTCCTGAATTTTAAAAAAGTATTTTTACAAACTTTAAAATCATAAAACGAAACATGAAAATAACCTCTTTGCACTATAAACCCCACAATCTACTATTTTTAGTCCTCCTAAGTATTGCATTATATTCCTGTTCCGCCAACAGAGGCAACGCGTCCTCTTCCTATCAATCGACCACGGTTTCTTATTACGCCAACAAATTTAATGGTAACAAAACGGCCAGCGGAGAAGTTTACAAACATTCTAAAATGACGGCTGCGCACAAAAGCCTGGCTTTTGGTACCAAAGTGGAAATCATCAATCCCGAAAATTCAAAAAAAGTAATTGTAATCGTGAATGACAGAGGTCCATTAAAAGCAGGCAGAGCCTTCGATCTGAGCCAGGGGGCTTTCAAAAAAATAGGGAATTTGAACGATGGGGTTTTGAAGGTGAAATATAAAGTAATGAAGTAGGGTGGATTTTAATGATGATGTAACAGTTCTTACATTGGGGTAATCACCCTTTTTTAAATTGAAACTCTGGTTTTGAAAGTGGAGTTTTTTTAAAAATTTTAATTTTTATGACTAAGAACTTTTCATATATTTACAACAGACTATAATGTATGAAATGATATTTACTGAAGATTCATGAGTTAAAATCCCGGCAATTCTGCATTTGATGCGACTGGGTTATCAATATATTCCATTTAAAGACCAGCAAAGAATAGAAGAGAATAATATTTTTCCCACTATTTTTGTTTCCCAAATTTCAAAATATGAGTAAAAAATTATTTTCGGAAAGAGATATTTGTACCAAGTTTATTACACCCGCCTTGGAAAGCGCTGGTTGGGATAAAATCAAACAATTTCGTGAAGAAGTGAGTTTTACTGATGGTAGGATAATTGTTCGTGGCAAGTTATCTACCCGTGGAAAAAAGAAAAGAGCAGATTATATTCTATATTATAAACCCAATATTCCCATTGGAATTATTGAGGTGAAGGAAAACAACCATGAAGTTGGTGCAGGCATGCAACAGGGT
This sequence comes from Kaistella carnis, assembly GCF_003860585.1. Classification (NCBI taxonomy): domain Bacteria; kingdom Pseudomonadati; phylum Bacteroidota; class Flavobacteriia; order Flavobacteriales; family Weeksellaceae; genus Kaistella; species Kaistella carnis. The sequence continues at coordinate 338,163 of NZ_CP034159.1, forward strand.
TTAGAATATGCAGATGTTTTACAGTTGCCTTTCGTGTTTTCAACCAACGGGGATCGCTTCCTATTTCACGATAAAACAAATCCAAACACTATTGAAAATGAAATAGAATTGGACAACTTTCCTTCTCCTGAAATTTTATGGGAAAAATATTTACAGTTTAAAGGACTTGCAAATGAACAGTCTAAACAGATTGTGGAACAGGATTATTTCTTTGATGGATCCGGAAGAGCACCACGATATTACCAGCAGAATGCTATCAATTTAACTCTTGAAGCAATAGCAAAAGGTCAAAACCGAATTTTGCTGGTCATGGCAACGGGAACTGGAAAAACATATACCGCATTTCAAATTGTACATCGTCTTTGGAAATCAAGAACAAAAAAAAGAATCTTATTTCTCGCAGATCGAAACTCATTAATTGATCAAACGAAGAGAGGTGATTTCAAGCATTTCCGTGATAAAATGACAATTGTTCAGAAAAGACAAGTCGATAAATCTTACGAAATATATTTAGCAATTTATCAAGGTCTTACCGGAAATGAGGAAGAAAAAAATATCTTTAAACAGTTCAGTCCGGATTTTTTTGATCTTATTATTATTGATGAGTGTCATCGTGGAAGCGCCAAAGAAGATTCTGCCTGGCGTGAAGTTCTTACGTATTTTAAGTCTGCCACTCAGATTGGTTTAACCGCTACTCCCAAAGAGACAGATACTGTCAGCAATTCAGAATATTTTGGTGATCCTATTTATACCTATAGTTTAAAACAGGGAATCGATGATGGTTTTTTGGCGCCGTATCAGGTGATTCGTGTAAGCATGGATCTAGATGTGGAAGGATGGCGACCGGAAAAGGAGAAAAAAGATAAAGATGGAAACCTTGTTGAAGACCGAATTTATAACCGTAAAGATTTTGACAGAAATCTGGTAATCGATGAAAGAACACAAACTGTTGCCAGAAAAGTAACTGAGTTCTTAAAGAATACCAGTCGCTTCAATAAAACAATAGTTTTCTGCAGAGACATTGATCATGCCGAAAGAATGAGGTCGGCTTTAGCGAATTTGAATTCAGATTTGGTGTTGCAGAATCACAAATATGTTATGCGAATTACTGGAGATAACGATGAAGGAAAAAGGGAACTCGATAATTTTATTGATCCCGAACAAACCTATCCAGTAATTGCTACAACTTCTGAATTAATGACAACCGGCGTTGATGCGCAAACCTGTAAGTTAATTGTTTTGGATACCGAGATTGGTTCAATGACAAAATTCAAACAAATTATTGGACGCGGAACGCGGGTAAATGAAGAATTCGGCAAACTTTATTTTACCATCATTGATTTTAGAAATGCGACCGATAATTTTGCCGATCCAACCTTTGATGGTGATCCTGTTAGAATTAAAGTAATTGATGAAGATACACCTGCAGATGATCATTTTGAGGAAGAAGATAGTAATCCTGAGGATGATAAACCTGCGGTTGTACCAAGCGTGAAAGAAGGTCAGAAAGATTACACTAAACCCAGTCCATTTGATGAGAAGAAAACAAAACCAGAAAAAATTTACATTAATGGCGTAGACGTTACGATTTTAAATACAAGAGAATTGTATTTCGATAAAAATGGAAAACCCATTACTTTGAGTTTGAAAGATTACACTAAAGATTTATTGAGCGAAAAATATGAATCATTGGATCAGTTTCTTTACCTCTGGAAAAACTCTGACCGTAAAGAAGCCATTGTAAAAGAATTGGAAGACCAGGGAATTATGGTAAATGAACTCTTGGAATCGGTGAACAAAGAGTGTGATCTATTCGATATTATTTGTCACGTTGCATTTGACCAAAAACCTTTAACAAGAAAGGAAAGAGTGAATAATGTAAAGAAGAGAAATTACTTTGCAAAATATGGCGAACAGGCGAGAAACGTTCTTACCGCTTTGGTTGATAAATATGCCGACGAAGGTTTAGATACATTAGAATCGATGGAAGTTCTCAAACTTAATCCTATTTCTGACTTTGGTTCTCCCGTAGAAATCGTAAAAACTTTTGGCGGAAAAAAACAATATTTAGACGCTCTGAAAGAATTGGAAAACGAAATTTATTCACTTGCCTAAATTTTAAATATGTGTACTATTTCAGAGAAAATTATTCTTTGCACCTGCGAGATTAAAAATGTCGATAATCTTAAACATTACTGGATTCTATTTCGGTATGATCCAGAACAAGGAGAACTTTTCGTTGGGGAACCGCTTGGACTTTACGAGTTTTTACAAGCTGAAAATCCGAAGAATACTGCTTTCTTACTTGATAAATTAAATACTGAAAATCTCTTTGATCAACCTTTAGAATTTAAAGGAAAAGACCGTTTGCAAATTTCAATTCATTTCAAAGAGAATGAATACGCAACCGATTTTGGTTTCGAATACAAAAATGGAAAATGGAAAATACTCGAATTTGATTTTTTCGATTGGAAAAGTGAACACGTCGAAATTAAGGAAGGTAAAATTAAAAATGCACTAAGTAGAAAAAAATGATTGATATTGAATTGGCAAATAAAGAGTTTTCAGAAAGCATGATTATAGAATTACAAAAAGCGGCAGAATATTCTAAATCAATCAAATTTAAAAAAGTTGCTTTAGATTTTAAAAACAATAAAATCCTTCATTCACAAATTGAAAATTTAGAAAATGTAATTTACATCATTAAAATTAAAGACGATTGTAATGTAAAAGCTGAAACCATTTGTACTGCAATTAATGGTTTTAAAGGTGATGGCAATGTGAATATAAAATTTCCAAAAGTTAATAACTGTGCTGAAAATTCAGAAAATAAAATTCTTTATGTTGGAAAATCAAAAGGAAAAATAAAAGGTCGCTTTATCTCTCATTTAACGAGCAACAGTCCAAGTGTTTATGGTTTGCATTTAGAATATTGGAAAAATAATCCAATATTAAATGAATTGGAATTGGACCTTTATTACGCGCAAATCGATTTAAATCCGGAAGATAATGATTACGACATTCTGGAGTTACTAGAAACTGCGCTTCACAAAAAATACAAACCAATTCTGGGAAGAAGCGGACATTAATTAAGACAAATAAAAGATTAAAACAAAACATGAGTATATCAGGAGTTATAGAAAGTATTAGAAAAATAATGTGGCAGGATTCCGGACTGAACGGTGATGCACAACGTTTGGAACAATTGGGTTGGATGCTCTTCTTCAAAGTATTCTGCGACAAAGATCAGGAAATGGAATTGATGGACGAAGCTTACGAATCACCAATTCCCGAACGGTTCCGCTGGGAAAACTGGGCTTCAGATGATGAAGGAATGACGGGCGATGAATTGCTCAATTTCGTAGACCGTGAACTTTTTCCTGCGCTCCGTAATTTAGATTTAAGTACCGGAAACCAGCGTGCAGTTATTGTACACGAAGTTTTCGATGGCAATAATAATTACATGAAAAGCGGAATCAACATCCGCAAAGTGTTGAACAAACTGAATGAAATCGATTTTAATTCTACCAAAGACCGACATTCTTTTGGCGATGTGTACGAAAGTTTACTCAAGGATTTACAGTCTGCCGGAAAATCGGGTGAGTTTTATACGCCACGTGCAATTACCCAATTTATCACTCATATTTTAGATCCCAAATTGGGAGAGAAAATTCTGGATCCTGCGTGTGGAACGGGTGGGTATTTAACTGCCGTCATAGAAAATATTAAGAAAAATGTTTCTTCCGTAGAAGATCTTAAACTGTTGCAGCAAAATATTATCGGGTGGGAATACAAACCATTGCCGTATTTGTTGGCGACCACCAATTTAATTTTACACGATATAGAAATCCCAAATATTACCTTTCGGGATTCTTTGGATAAACCGCTTTCGGAATATCGAGAGAAAGATCGTGTAGATGTCATAGAAGCCAATCCGCCGTTTGGTGGAATTGTAGCAAATAACAACGAAAACAATTTCCCCCAAAATTACCGCACCAAAGAATCTGCAGATCTGTTTCTGATTTTAATGATTCACCTTTTAAAAATTGGCGGTAGAGCCGGAATCGTTTTACCCGATGGTTCGCTTACCGGCGATGGTGTAAAACAGCGCGTTCGGGAAAAACTTTTGAAAGATTGCAGATTACACACCATAATCCGTTTACCGAATTCTGTGTTTCAGCCGTATGCAACGGTGGCGACGAATCTTTTGTTTTTTGATAAAATGCATCACAACAACGAAACTTCAGATTTTGCCACCCAAGAAGTTTGGTATTACGAACACCGATTACCCGAAGGACAAAAATCGTACAGCAAAACCAAAACAATTAAAGAAGCCGAGTTTGATCCTATTAAAGAATGGTGGAATAACCGAGAAGAAAGCGAAGTTTGCTGGAAAGTAGATATAGATACTTTAAGACAAAGAAATTTTGATTTGGATATTAAAAATCCTCATAAAGTAGAAGAAGTTCAGGAATTTTCTTCGGCGGAATTGATTGAGAAACTTTCTTGTTCGTTAACTAAAACTAATAAATTGTTGTCTGAATTAAAAGAAGCGATTGGGTAATGGCAAAAATTGAATATTCAGAATACTTAAAAAAATTACCAGTCAGCACATTGGTAGCAGAATCAATTTTTTCTGATTTGTCTTCTAGCTGTAAATTATATAAACTTTCAAAAATATGTAAAACATCAAGTGGAGGAACGCCTTTACGGTCTAGGATAGAATTTTATGATGGAGATATTCCGTGGTTAAAGTCTGGTGAATTAAATGACGGATTAATTACAAAATGTAATGAGTTTATAACAGAATTAGGATTAAAAAATTCTTCTGCAAAATTGCAACCAAAAGGCTCAATTTTATTAGCAATGTATGGTGCAACTGCAGGAAGAGTGGGAATTTTAGATTTTGAGGCATCAACTAATCAAGCCGTATGTGCAATATTTCCAGATGAGGGAAAATTAGATAAAGATTTTCTTTATTGGTTTTTAAGACAACACCGTTACAAATTTATAGAAATAAGTAAAGGTGGAGCTCAACCAAACATTAGCCAAAAGGTTATAAATGACACTTTGGTTCCTTTGCCACATATTTCTTTACAGAGAGAACTCGCTTTATTGTTTTTTGATATTGAAAAAAATGATAAACTTGATATCAATTTAATTCCTGTGCAATTTCAAGACAAAGTTAATTCGGTATTTCATAGTAAAAATAATGTAGAAATAATTTCTTTTGAACTCAAAAACCAACTTTCTTTAATTTCTCAATTACGACAAGCATTTTTAAAAGAAGCAATGCAGGGGAAATTAGTCAGCAACGAAACTTCTGATGGTAAAACCGGCGCCGATCTTTTAGCAGAAATACAGACTGAAAAAGAAAAATTAATAAAGGAAAAAAAGATTAAAAAAGGAAAACCGTTACCACCAATTTCTGAAGAAGAAATCCCTTTTGATATTCCTGAAAATTGGGTTTGGTGTAGATTGGAAAATATTTGCATTAAAATTACTGATGGTTTTCATCATTCGGTGCAAAAAGTTTCTGAAGGTTATCCCTACATTTCTGCAATGCATATTAGAGAAAATTCTATAAAATGGGATAATGGAATTTTTGTTCCTGAAAAAGACCATAGAGAACTTTTCAAGAAAGCAAAACCAAAAAGAGATGATATTATTATTACAAATAGAGGAGCTGGATGCGGAACTCCAGCGATAATTGATGTTGATTATGAATTTAGTTTTCAAAATGCTGGATTAATAGGCTTCGTCAATCATTTAATATCTTCAAAATATATTTACTATTTCATAATCTTTCAAAGACAATCCATTGTTGAATTTTTTGTAAACGGTGGATTACAACCAATGTTAAGTAATGTGATGCTTTCTAAATTGGAAATTCCACTTCCACCGCTCGAAATCCAAAACCGCATTGTTTCCAAATTAGAAGAACTCATGACCTATTGTGACGACCTGGAAACTTCGGTAAAAGAAAGCCAAAATTATAATGAACAATTGTTGCAACAGGTTTTAAGAGAAGCATTGGAAGTAAAGGAAGTTGCGGGAGAGGTTAAGTAAAGTAATTAACTCGTTTATCTGAAAATGTTAAAAATAACATATATGTTAATTTATATTTGGGAATAAAATATTGATGGCTAACTTTGCATTAGAAATATTTGACGACGAAAGTCCTAAATGTATGTTCTACACCGTAGTGGTGGAAGGTCAAGAGTTATCTGAAACAGATCTATTTTTCAAAAGGTTTTTTGAGAATGAAGATTATAAAATGAAGCGTTGGAGTTGGCTACTTTTTTATCTGTAACTATTGGCACAAAAAGAGGCGCATTGAATGATTTTTTTAGAGAAGAACAACAGGCGCAGGCTTTGCCACCGCCATTGAGAATAGAAATTGAAGAAGTAGATTTTGGAAGAGACTTTCCGCTGCGGCTCTATTGTTTAAGATTGTCGCGCTCTTGTCTGGTTTTATTTAATGGCGGAGAAAAAACGAGCGATAGTGCACAAGATGGAGAAACAAGTATTCCATTTAGACAAGCAAACGAATTCGCAAAGAAGATTTTAGAAGCGCTTAATCAGAAGCAAATTAAACGCTGTTCAAAAGAACGCCAAATTTTAGATTATTACACGTCACAACCTTATTTAGAATTATTTTAATGAAAAGTAAATTATATAAACAAATATTAGAGGAAACTCCTTTGGAGACCAAAATTTTTGTAGATAAATATTCTGACCTGATTCTAAGAATTAATCAAATTCTTAGAGATAAAGGTATTTCACAGAAAGAGTTGGCTGAAAACATGGATAAAAAACCATCAGAGATTAGCCGATGGTTGAGTGGAAATCAAAATATTACTTTAAGAAGTATCGCAAAACTGGAAGCGGAATTGGGAGAAACTTTAATTGAAATTCCTACTAAAATGTTGTCTTCTCAATTTAAAGAAGACTGGGAAATGACCTATCATACTTTTTGCGTAGAAAGAAAAGTTGAAAAGAAAAAGAATATTGATACAGCGAAAGTAAAATGGCAACAGACGGAACTTGCAGTTTAAATTTTTCACCATGAAAAAGATTGATGTAAATAAGTTCGATGCGGATAAACTCCATTTTCTTAGTTTTAAAACAATTGAAGAAAATGTTTCCGTTCCTGAATTTTTTAATGAAAATCTCATCAACGAGTTTGACACCACAAATAAAGTAGATATCGCATTTAATATTGAGCAGAAATTGATTAGAGCTCAGTTTGATATTGAGGTTGCTACGATTTCGGCTAACGAAAAAGAAGCTAAGACTAATTTGAAATTTGTTTTTATATTTAAATGTGATAACATGGAAGAGTTAGCGAAGGCGCAGCAAAAAGATGCCGCAGAGATAGATGCGAATTTAGGTTTTGCAGTATCTGCAATCTCTCACTCAACTGCACGTGGAATATTATTGGTCAAGTTAAGTGATAATGTTTTCTCAGATTTTATTTTACCCATTGTAAAACCAAAACTCCCGGAATAAAAGGAATTGTATAAAATATTATTTAAGGGGCTACATGCCTCTTTTTCCGTTTGTACTAGTTCCTCACTAAATATACGTTTAGTGCTTCTGGATTAAACTAAATCGTTATGTCTCAAACAAATCCACTTCTCAAATTTACACAGTACTACAAAGGAGAACCAGATTGTCCAAATTCATGTTTGCACCCTATCTTTTGTTACTACGAACAAATATGGGTCGAAAATGAAGAGGAAAGAGCAGAGGACCATCCACGAGTTCGTGAGTATAAAAGATATGTTTTGCCCTTTTATAATGAGGAAGATGGCATTCCGCTTTCGTTAAAAGCCTTGCTTTATAATAGGTACACGCACTGGTCGAGTGGTTCTTGTGCTATTGAAGATGAGGTGCGTGGCTTTAAGGAATTTCTGCGAGAGAATTATCTGAGGAAAATGTAAGTGATGCATTTGATAATCTCAGCCACCATAAAAAGAAGCCGTCTCAATACTGAGGCGGTTTTTTCTGTGTTTAACATTTGTCAGTTTTAAAGGGTTTTACTATCTTTAAGTATTGATAATCAATTATATGAGTATTAAATTTAAAGATTATAACCAGCAACAAAATTGGTTATTCCCACCATCAATCGAGGAATTGATTCCAGAAAATCATCCCGTTCGGGTCGTTAATGGAATTATTGAACAACTGGATTTACGATTGCTCATTGAAGAGTATAGTAAAGATGGCAAACCGAGCTTTCATCCCAAGATGATGCTTAAGGTGATGGTTTACGCTTATATGGATAATACGTATTCCAGCAGGAAGATTGAAAAAGCGATGCGTGAGAATATTAATTTTATGTGGTTGTCCGCTCAACAGGTCGCAGACCATAACACCATCGCACGTTTTCGGAGCAAGAAACTCAAGACTATTTTCAAAGACATTTTCAAACAGGTCGTCCTGTTATTAGCAGAGGAAGGACTCGTTAGCTTGAAAGAAGTTTTTACCGATGGAACTAAGATAGAGTCTATTGCCGGGAGATATACCTTCGTTTGGGGCAATGCCATTAAAACCAGAAAAGAGAAGATGGCAGAACAACTTGAACAAATGTGGAACTATGCCCAAAGCATTGCTGAGGAAGAAGACAGCGATCCTACACCACCGGAGTTTAAAACCATCGATAGAGATAAAATAGAGAAGACCGCCAAGAAAATAGAAGAGATCATCAGCAAAAACCCGCAGGCATCCACCAAAGCAAAGGCAAAATTAAGATACATTCAAAAGAATTTTTCTCAGAACCTGGATAAGTACGAGGAGCAGGAAAAACTTTTGGACGGACGTGGCAGTTATAGTAAGACCGATCCCGATGCCACATTTATGCGCATGAAAGATGATCATATGCAGAATGGGCAACTTAAACCCGCCTACAACGTGCAGGTAAGTTCGCAGTCCCAGTTTGTTATTCATTATACTTTACACCAAACCACCAATGATTTAAATACGCTTCAACCACACCTCAATACTTTTGAAGAACTTTATCAGTTTTTGCCGGAAGAACTTACTGCTGATGCTGGTTACGGCAGTGAAGAAAATTATGATTTTCTGGAAGAGAAAAATATAGAAACCTTCGTAAAATACAACACCTTCGATAAGGAACAGGGTATTTTAAAATCGAAAAGAAAGAAAATCAACGAAGACTTTCACCGCGATAAACTTTATTATAACGAAGAGAAAGATCAGTATATCTGTCCGATGGGGCAACCGATGAATAAAATCACCAACCGAAATCGAAAAACCAAAAGCGGTTATGCTCAGACAAGTTCACTGTACCAGGCTCAAAACTGCAACGGTTGTCCGCTGCGAGGGGCTTGCCATAAAGCCCAGGGAAACAGAATAATAGAACGCAACCAAAATTTAGAACGGCATAAGGAGAGAGTTCGGGAAAACCTCTTGAGTGAAATCGGTGAAATAAAACGCAAACAACGCACGGCGGATGTAGAACCCGTCTTTGCACATATCAAATCCAATCGGAACTTCAAGCGTTTTACACACACTGGAATAGAAAAAGTGGAATTAGAGTTCGGATTACACGCTTTAGCACACAATCTAAGAAAAAAGAGTGCTTAAGTAAGAGCACCTTTTTATCCTAATGTGCAAAAATCACAAATAATCAAAATTTAACGCTTTACAAAAGAAAATAAAAAAACCGCCTCAAATTTTATTTTGAGACGGCTTCCTCTTTAATTATTATCCGGTAAGAAACTGTACTCTTTGGCGTACTCCAGCATCTGTTCCGAAAAGGTTTTAGGATATTTTAAAATATAATCAGTCACCTGTCCACTCGTATCTTTTACGGGCGTAATGTAAGGATTTGCAAAACCTCGGTAAGGTGCTAATACGGTCGGTCCTAATATCAGGACAAATAAAAGCAGGCACACGACTAAAGTAACATTAATATTGCTTAATATTTTTATTCCTTTATCTACTCCGGTCAGCGCAGAAATCACCGCCAAAGACACCAGGATTCCAACAATGAGAATTTGGTAAATAAAACTGGTGTCTGGAACGATATTTAAAAACTGAAGACCGGAATTGATTTGAACCACCCCAAAACCTAAGGTAGTCGTAATTCCGAAAAAAGTACTGCAAAGCGCAAATACATCGATCACATTTCCCCACGTGCCGTTGGTTTTATCTTTTAAAAGAGGGTAGAAGCAACTTCTTAATGACAATGGTAGTTTGAGACGATAGGTAAAATAAGAAAGTGCCAAACCTACCAATCCATAAATGGCCCATGCATGAATCCCCCAGTGAAAAAAAGTATAGAGTTGAGCATTTTTTGCTTTATTTACATAATGTTCCAGTCCAAAGACTTCAGAAGTATAATGCTGCATGGGCTCTGCCACTCCAAAATACATGAGTCCAATTCCCATTCCCGCTGAAAAGAGCATGGCGATCCAGGAAAAGAAAGAATGTTCCGGTCTGCTTTCATTATCACCGAGACGAATGTTCCCATATTTACTGAACAGCAAATACACCAGGAAAATAACAAAACAAGTGACTGACCAAACATAGACCCAGTTCAGGTTTACAAAAATGAAGTTTTTCACAACGTTCAGTACTTTATCAGTGATGTCAGGATAAAGTACAGATACAATGGAAACAAGTAATATAAAAACCATACTTGGTATAAATATTCCCTTGTTCAAAGTAGATTTAAACATAAAAATAGTTTTTGTGGATTACAGATCGAGTAGAGAACAAATGTTTCAGCTTGATCAAATTTATTTTTATCAAAAACAAAGATATAAATACCATTTTTGTTGATAAAAATTTATGTCTTATCCCAAAAGCAAAACAGATTACGTTAATTCGGGGAAGTCATCATCATTATTATAGAAAATGAAATAAACTTAATATGGAACTTCTTAAAGAAAAATCAGCAAAACTTATGTTTTACTTTTTCAAAGGTCAAACCGCTAATGATCAATTTGACCTTGCTAGGAATCCAAAGAAAGAGCGTAATTCATTAAATAGGTTTTGAATTATACGATAAGCAAGTTATTAGTTGCCTTCATAAAAATTAGAAACAAACCTGCCTTATTTCATGGCGAAAACAGAATGGTATTTTTGAGTACCAACTTGAGGGCTTGTAATGCTGAATTTTAATTAAGGACGAACGAGATTTAAAACAAAAAAAAAGCTTCGAAAGAAGCTTTTTCTAAACTATTTAACCAGTTTGATATTGATTGCAGATAATCCTTTCGGGGATTTTTCGACCTCAAACGAGACCTTATTTCCTTTTTTGATCATCTCTTCGCAGTTGTTGCTGTGAAAGAAAATGTTTTCTTTGCTTTTGTCTTCAGTAATAAAACCGTAACCTTTTTCACTGAAAAAAGTAACGATACCGGATTTAATAGGATCTTCAGCTTCAATTGGAGCTGCACCTAACTGAATATTATCCAGATCAAAATCCTCTTCATTCCTTTTGTCCGGAGGCGTGCTTGTAAATTGGCCATTGGCATCCACGTACATGATCATGTCGTCAAGGCCTTTTCCTTTATCATTACTTTCTTTGCGCTCTTCACGTCGCATCGCTTTTTCCTTTTGTTTCTGAAGTTTTTTCTTAAAGTTTTCTTTTTTGGAGAAAGAATCCGCCATAAATTTTTGTTGTTTTTAGATTATCTGATAAGGTACAAAATAAATTAATACAAAGCAATTAAAATTGATAATATTATTAATTTCGTGTGGCAAAGTTACAAAATATAACTGCTGTTTTACTTTATATTAATATAAGATTATCATGAAATTACAATTATTTTTCAAGTAGAAATTTTCTAAGGTTCTCCAACATAATATTGAAAAAGCAGAAGATTTTATTTCACTTTCTCGAACATATATAATTTTCCACCAGAAAATGCGTAGGTCTGCATCAAGTTACCTTCCAGAACCATTGTCTTACTGGTCACATCAATAATAGAAATGTAGTTGGAGGAATTGTATTTTAAATAATTCTCTTTGTTCTTCGTTTGTGGATTTTTACCAAATTCAAATTTATATTTTACCCAGTCTTCCTTTTCAGATTGACAGTGAACGGGCTGAAATTTTCCCTTTTTCGACTTGAATTCGATTACTTCAAATGTTTCACCACATTCACTTTTAAAATTATTTGCCGGATCGCTGTCTTGCACAAACTGCTCGTAAGTTCCGTTGTACACGGCAATCACTTTCCATGTTCCGTTGAGTCGGTCTTCATCAATTTTACCTTCTGCTTTTTTTACGGCCCAACTTACGCCCTTTACGGTTCCTTTAACAGCAGAAATCCCAATTTTGGCCGTTGTTGTAACAACCTTCGCAGCCGTAGAAACAAGGCAGGAAGTCAGTACAGAACTTAAAAAGAGAAGAAGAATAATTTTATTAAATTTCATGATGAGGTTTTTATGTAGTTGCAATTTACGGTAATTATGAATAATGCCATATTTTAAATTTTTGCTATAATGTTTAGATTATTTATTCATAGCCTCCATGTAAAATAATATTAACAATAATACCGTCTTTATTTTTCCATTTTGCCCAGTATTTGCTATTTTTCTCGGAATCATCGTCTGGGAATTTTCTGTAAAATCTTGCCCAGTCTCCAGAGAGAGAATCTATTCCAAATCCATAATCGTTCGTCGGCATGTACGTTTGTTCACCATTAGGTTCCTTGAAGAATAGGGTGTTCTTCGGAACTTCAATAGACCATGCTCCTTTGAGAGCCTGTTCCCAAGATTCATATAAATACCAATCAGCATCTGCTGTATCGACAAAGTTCGGATCAAAGAAAAAATCTTCCCTGTATTCTTGAGTAGTTCTGTAATCGTTCTTTTTATGGAGTTTTATCACGCTTGTATACCCACTTTTTTCATTGATAAGAACAGTAAATTCATCTCCTTTTTTTTCAAGTACGCGAAAGATGATTTCCGGCGAAAACCGTATAAGACCCACATTGATATTACTTTTCCCCTCCAGATCAGAATCTCCTTCCACTAAAACATAAGGTTGTAATTGATCCTAAAGATGAAGTTTTAAAATTGGCTTTTCCTTTATTTAAACCAAAACGAACTTTTTCTGTTTTCAACGAATCATAAGGTGATTTTGAATCATAATCTTGGTAGAATTTGATCACGCTTTCGGGGCTGCAGTGTAACAAACCAATTCCCACCTTATTTTCACTTCTTTTAAGTGGTTCGGTGGAAGTTGTTGTGCAGGCTTTAGTGCTCATCATATACAAAATGAGTAGCGCCAAGAATTGTAATGTACCTTTTATTTTCAATTTTATTCCTGATGATAAGTTTTGAATTTCTGTAGATCTTTATCGTAGATGAGGGCGATCTTTACATCTTCACCCTTCAAAATAACGCCGTCTAAAGGCGAGTTTGTAAACTCATCTGAATTCATAAATACCGATGCTCCTTTTGAGAAGCTGTTGATTTTCATCTTGTCAGAATAATTTTCTTCAAACGCAACGTAAGGCATTTTGGTGGCTTTGTTGGTACAGATGATGAGAAGATGAGAAATCTGTTTTTCATTATTATCCTGAATTACCGCAACATCTCTTAATCCATCGCCATCATAATCGCCAAAGGCAACCGAAGATTTAGCACGATCTGCATTCTGTGTAATTTCATAACGGTTCCCATCGCTGTAGTTCTTGTCTAGCAATATTTTTTTTACCGCCGGTGCAAGATCAGAAAAGGGTGGAAGGGAAAAATTCTTTTTATATTCGTCAAAACGGTAATCGTTGATAAAATAAGCAGCACTTATGGTATAGGGCGTCGCATCTTTTATGATTTCTGGATTTTGTAGATAAACTAATTTTGAATCTTCTGTTGATTTAACATCATCAATATAGACTTTGTCACCAAAATTTAATTTTTGGGAAGCGATTGGAAGACTCTGTGCAATCAACCGATACTCGCTGTATGGAGATCCTTCTTCTCCATAATCTTCATCATTACCGTCTTTTACGATTTGTACAGAATCTTTCAGGATGTCGGCTGAATCTTTTTTAATTTTATTTAAAGAATCGTTCGCTGAGGCAGAAACAGTAACTACTTCTTTCTGATCTTTTTTATTTTTGAAAAAAGCAAAATAAATTCCCGTGATCAGCAGTAGAGCACCAATAATACCACCTATTAGATATAAAGTTTTTTTTGAGATTTTCACCTCATCATTGTTGGGTTTATTCTGAAGATTGTTGTTGTTTTCCATATTATTTAAACATTTAATTTGTAAATACTTTTAGTTCTTTCATCTTTCCAAAGAAAGTACGTGCCTCGCTGCTGGGAATGTTTTCTAATACTTTGTAAAATAATTCCGCTGTTTCTTTCTTTTCCTCCTCATCAGGATATAATTGTCGCAGAGCACTGAATGAATATTGAATCGGCTCCAAAAGTTCGGTATTGCCTTCTATTTCAGTATGTAAATAATTTTTATTCGGCTCATAAAAGGCCTTCAAATGACTGATGGTTTGTTTTAATAACTGTGGATCTTCGGACTTATTCTTTTTGAAATGGTTCAGTAATAAACTCATACTTGCAACGTATTGATAGAGTTTCATCTTCTTATAAACGGCAGTTGTTTTATCGGAATGACTTTTTAAATAATCAGTTCCTGTTTTGTAAGCTCCCTTAAAATTTCCCAACCGGTTTTCGACCTGAATTTTCTCGAGGTCAGATAAATTATCCTTCGAGTAAATTTGCTCTAAAGTTTTTTCACTCATTTTTTTACCTTCATCCGACGAGTTCTTTTCCTGCAACATCAGTTCAAGGATTTTAGGCGCCCATTTTGTGTTTTTCAGCTTCTCAAACAGCGCTATTTGTCTTTCTTGGTATTTCTTTTTTATCTTTGGATTAAGATTGTCTTGATTGCCTCCATACAAAAGTGCTTTAAAATAAAAGTAACGCTCGTCATCAAGGTTGATATTAACATCCATCTCATCCGGAATGTAGTTGGCAAAAAAATCCTCATAATGTTTAATGCTCTTATCGTATTCTTTCAATCCAAGATACGAACGGGCATAAAGTGTATTTAAAACATTAAGTTTAGGCAGGCTGGATTCAGTCATTATTTTGATACAATCAGTATATCTGCCAACATTTTGGGCATTTGAGGCTGCATTCCAAAAGGCAAAAGAGGATGACTTGTCCAGATTATAGCCCTTAAGTGCATATTCGAAGGCTTTACTGTCTTCATTTAAGTACGTATAGCACGCAGAAAGATTGCTGTAATAGCTTGACATGGTCACATCATCATTTACAGGACCGTAAAGTGCAGCAAGTCTGAACTTATCTTTTGCCTTGGCAAAATTTTCTAATTTGAAATAAGAAATTCCGGCTCTGTTGAGAATTTTGTGATCTTTATGTTCTACCAGTAAAACTTTTTCATAAGCGGCCGCGGCTTTAGCGTAATCGTTCTCTTCATAGGCATTGTCTGCACTGCGTAATAATTCGTCTACTTGCGGACTTTGTGCAAACACAACTGTTTGACACAAGATCATCATCAAAGTAAAAAATATTTTCATATGCAAAATGTCTTAAAATATTATGGTCTTCTAAAGATATATAATATTTGGGGGAACGCAAGTATTTTTAATAATCCTGCTTTAATTTATTGGAAATTAATATGATGACGTTGAAAGTTTCGCTGTTATTGACTTTCTGCAAATTAGCATTAAAATATCATAAAATTAAATATTTAGTATAGTTTTGGACTAAAAATTGTTAAAGCTTTTACCTCGTTTTGATTACTCATTTTTCAATAATGATAATTCAAAACTTAAACAAATCACCAACATTAAAAGTTTAAATTATGGGACAAGCACAATCACCACATCAGAATTTGTCAGGAAATTCTGCTATTAAGAAAATCAAAGAACTGGCCGAAGAAGCACGAACTTGCTTTTTCACGACAAAGATTGGAACAGAAGCACACAGCATTCCAATGAGTTTGCAGGAAGTAGACGAAGAAGGCAATTTATGGTTCATCAGCTCTTCTGAAAGTGAGCACAACAGTAATATAATGGAGGATCCGAAAGTTCAGTTATATTTCATGAACAATTCTTCCTATGAATACGTATTTATTAAAGGAAATGCTACTGTTTCAAAAGATAAAAACCTCATCGATAAATATTGGACCGATTTTGCTAATGCTTGGTTTGAGGGAAAAGATGATCCTAGTGTTACCGTTATTAGCGTAAAAGCTCAGGATGGATATTACTACGAAACCAAAGACAATAAAGTTTTTGCCATGGCAAAAATGGTATTTGCAGCTGTAACAGGTTCTAGCAATGAAGATGGCGGAATTGAAGGCGGACTGAAAGTGTAGTATTTCAAATAGAATAACGCAAAGTAAGTACAACGGCCAATTTGTTTAAAAACAATATTGGCGTTTTTTTTTGCAGAGAATTTTGTGAGATTTATTTGATGTTGAGAAAGAAATTAACGATAAGTGCTTTAGTTATCGATGTATTCACTTCCCTTAATTAACAACTGAAATTCGGAAATTTGACCGATTTTCATTCATAGAAACCAATTATAGTTGGTAAACCGTATGATTTTTTACAGTATTAATAATAATTGACATTGATGTGTTTTTCATTTCATTTAAAATAATTACTTTAGCCGCCCCTTTGCGATGAGAATAAATCTCCTAGATCCCACAAGGTTTTTGTAATATTAATATTTTTAAATGGTCAATAAAGGACAGATCGTTGAAATCCCGGCAACTTCTTCTCTTTATAATAGAGTGATTCCCGCAGTCGCAAACAAGAAAGAACTTTTAAGTTTGAAATCTCAGAAGAGCACTTATTCTTTATTTGATGGTTTTTTGGTAGGCGAACATTCCGGTGTGGAACATTTCAAAATCGGTCAGCGAAAAGGAATTAAGGTAGGTGGGAAAAAAGAACCGCTCTATGTCATCGCAATTGATGAAAATGAAAATCGCCTTTTCGTGGGAGCAGGTGAAAATCATCCCGGGTTGTGGACTGAGGTTTTTTCTTTTAATCAAAACAATCTTCATTGGAAAACCGACGGTATTTTTAATAATGAGGATTTAGAAAGCGGAATTGCAGTTCAGGTCGTATCTCCGATTTTTGATGAAGAACTCACTGCAAAACTATACTCTTTTAGCAATGCAGTCTTTTTAGAATTTGCAAAACCTACCGTATTAATTTTAAAAGACCACGACATTGAATTAATGCATAACAATAGTCATATAGCAGATATAAAATAATTAAATATATAAAGCATGAAACTAAAACTATCTTTTTTAGCCAGCATTTTATCATTTTTCATTTACGCCCAGTCAGCGCCGGCGTATTATTCGGGTGTCAATTTTAATAAAACCCAAAATGAATTAAAAAATGAATTGGCTGCCTTAATTACAACAACTCATACGACAGTAATTTCTTATAGTGAGTTGAAGACTCTTTTGGCAACAAGTGATGCAGACCCGGAGAAACCGGGAAATATTCTTTTAATTTACGGTTCGCAAAGTTCCGGAATTCATGAAAGAAGCCGTTCTGCCAATGGAAGCTGGAACCGCGAGCACGTTTACGCAAAGTCAAAGGGAACTCCTAATTTAGGAACATCAGGTCCTGGTGCAGATGGTCACCATCTTCGTCCCGCAGATATCCAGTTGAACAGCAATCGTGGAAGCCTTTTGTTTGATGACGGTACTGGTGCTTTGGCTTACAAAACGAGTCGTGGTGGTTGGTATCCAGGTGACGAATGGAAAGGTGACGTAGCAAGAATTTTGATGTACATGTATGTGCGGTACAACACCAGATGTCTGCCTTTAAATATTACCATGAATCCGAGTACCTATTCATCTGATTTTCCGGATATTTTATTAAAATGGAATATTGAAGATCCTGTTTCTAATTTTGAAAAACAGCGAAATGAAATTGTAGCGAACAAGCAGAAAAACAGAAATCCTTTTATCGATAATCCATATTTGGCAACGGTAATATGGGGAGGTCCTGCAGCACAGAATACCTGGCCGGATACCTTTAACGGCGGCGGAACTACTGCAGATACAGAAGCACCTACTGTTCCTGCAGGCTTGGAAGTTTCCGGCGCAACTGCTTCCAGTATTACACTCAATTGGAATGCGGCTAGTGATAATGTTGCAGTGAGCGGATATGAAGTGTACGTGAATGGAGCTTACCATTCAACAGCGGCATCACCTAATACAACCATTACGGGATTGTCTCCAGCGACAACTTATTCATTCTATATCTTGGCCAAAGATGCTGCCGGAAACAAATCTGCCGCAAGCGCAACGGTTATGGGAACGACTGAAGCGGGTACAGGAACCGGCGACGGAACTTCTTGTGGTACAGAAGATTTTGAAAATATTCCATCTACTGGCAGTAATCCTCCAGCGTCATCTTATGCTGACAGAACCTGGTCCTCCAATGGGATTGTGTGGACTGCAACCAATGCACGAACCGATAAGCAGATTTATATTGATGGCGATGCTAACAAAGCAATTTGTATGAAAAAGGGAACTTTAAAGTCCTCTGTAATTTCGGGTGGAATCGGAACATTAACGGTTAAAACATATCTGCCTTTTTCTGATAGCAGTGGGAATTATATCCTTAAAATAAATGGTGTTGTGAAAGGTCAGATTCCTTATTCTAAAACCAAGCAAACGCAGACTATCAATAATATTAATGTAGCGGGTGATGTGGTTATTGAGCTAATTGATGAAACAACGAGCAACAGAGTTTCTTTTGACAATCTTACCTGGACTTGTTATTCTCAGTTATCAAATGATGAGGTAGAAACTGCGAACCAAAAAATAGCAGTTTACCCTAATCCGGTAAAAAACAGTGAGTTTTTCATTAGTGGTATTTCTAAAAATGAAACGATTAAGGTTTATAACTTAAACGGACAATTACTGAAAACTATTAATAATGTTAATAATAAGGAAAAAGTTAGTCTAAATAATTTACCGAAAGGAGTTTATTTTGTAACGACAAAAACTCAATCTGCAAAGATCATTGTCGATTAATAGTTAGATTACGCAGTTTAGCATTTATAAAATTGTAAAGGTCAGAAGAGGTTTCTTCTGGCCTTTTTTATTTGAAAATTTATCGCCAATCCAAATCTCGATTGAGTAGTTGTATGAAATATAGTTTAAAAATAAGTAATTAGTACCACGGTTGCGGTTTTTTCTGCCACGGTTTTCCTCCATCGTTTCGTAATTTTGTACAGAAAATAATCAAGTACTCAAAACACAATAATGGAAAGCGAAATTAAAACAATATTATTTCCGACCGATTTTTCTGCAAAATCAAAAAATGCACTGAAAGTCGCTACGAAAATGGCACTGCGTCACGAAGCAAAATTAATCGTGATTCACAGGATTTATGCTTATCATCTTATTGATCGTGGAGGAAAACAAATATTGGGCTCAGAAACCATTCAACATAATATTGATCGTGCCTTAACAAAACTGGAACGACTGAAAAGCGCTGTTGTAGTAAAATATAATATTGATATTGAAACGCGCATCAGTACTCAAAATATGGTCGATTGTGTTAATGAAGTAGTCGAAAGTGATCAAGTTGATGTCGTAGTGATGGGAACATCTGGCCGTCAAAAGATGAAGCAGTTTATTTTAGGCTCAAATTCCTACAATGTACTTTTGCACGCTAATTGCTCCGTTTTACTGATTCCGGAAAGTTTTAAGAAAATCACCTTTAAGAAAATTCTTTTCCCGGTACGGGTTCAAACTGAACTTGATCAGAAAGCCAGTCTTTCAATTTTATTGGCCAATAAAAACGCTGGTGGAATTAATTTACTGGGCGTTGGTGATCCGGAAAATATTGTGTCGGTGAAAAAAGCATACATCGATATGAAGAAAAATCTGTTCTTGAAATCCACCGATTATCTTTCAGAATTTAAATTGTCTCATGATAATGCAGAATTGATCGCCGGAACAGCAAATGAAAAAGATTGTGATATTATTTTGCTGGCCGATCAGGATGAAAATTCCTGGAAATCATTTATGGGTGACAATTTCTTTAAAAAAATGATCAATGGAACCGACGTTCCCTTGATGATTGTAAAAGCTAAACTTAAAAATATTAAAAACAATTCGGAATCAGTTGCAGGTTATGATTTAACACTGCCAATTCCGGGATAAACAAAAACCGATGATAAAAATAAATACCTACTCAGAAAAAAATATTCCTTCCGAAGATATAAAAAAAGAGATTGTTAATTTTCTTTTTGAAAGTCTTGAGCAATACGGAGACCCGAAAGATGATATCGAAAAAGCCATCGATTATGCTTTTGGCAAAGACCAGAAACCTGGCGGTGTCGTTCTTTCTGCCCATGATTCGGAAAGTGGAAAAATTGCAGGAGCAGTTGTGGTCAATAAAACAGGAATGGCGAGCTATATTCCGGAAAATATTCTGGTCTACATTGCGACCGACAAAGATTTGCGTGGAAAAGGCGTAGGTAAACAATTGATGCAAACTGCTATTGATGCCACAGAAGGTGATGTAGCGTTGCACTGTGAACCCGATAATCCTGCGAAATTTCTTTATGAAAAACTGGGCTTTACCAGTAAATATCTCGAAATGAGATTAAAAAAATAACATGTCATACATTACCTTACATTCAACAAAACTTCGTCATAATTACAAAGTACTCGATCAATTATTCAAAGAAAATAAGATTGAGTGGGCGATTGTTGCAAAATTATTGTGCGGGAATACAAAATTCCTGCAGGTGCTGCTGGATATTACAGATAAAGAGATTTGTGATTCGCGACTGAGTAATTTAAAAACCATTAAGAAACTCTCGCCAGATAAACAGACCATTTATATTAAACCTCCTGCAAAGCGTTTGGCAAAAAGCATTGTGAAATTTGCAGATGTTAGTTTTAACACGGAGTTAGGAACATTAGAGTTACTTTCAGAAGAAGCTGTGAAACAAGATAAAATCCATCGCGTTGTGCTCATGGTCGAAATGGGGGAGCTGCGCGAAGGAATTATGGCGCGTAACCTCATGAGTTTTTATGATGAGGTTCTACAATTGCCCAATATTGAAGTAGTAGGTTTAGGAACCAATTTAAATTGTCTGAACGGTATTTTACCCGATGAAAAAAAACTTATAAAACTGAACCGGTTTAAAGAGATTGTAGAAGAAAACTCGGGTGAAAAAATTCCTTACATTTCCGGTGGATCTTCAGTGACCATACCGTTAATTTTTAAGAATGAAGTTCCTTTGGGAATTAATCATTTCCGAGTTGGGGAAACTTTGTTCTTCGGTACAAATGTCTATAAAGATTCAGTAATGGCGGGAATGTATCAGGATGTTTTCACCTTGACGGCGGAAATTATCGAAATGCAGGAAAAACCCACGATTCCATCTGGTAATGCGGGGACGAATTTAACCGGTGAAACCCCAACATTTTCGGAGGAAGAGAAAGGGAAATCTTCTCTCAGAGCGATTGTCGACATCGGTTTATTGGATATTGATCATAAAGATATTATGGCTTTAATTCCCGGAATCGAAATTATCGGTGCAAGTTCCGACATGCTTATTTTGGATTTAGGTGAAAATTCTGAAAATCTGGAGGTCGGTGATACCATCAATTTCAGCATGAATTATATGGCGGTTTTACGCGCCATGAATTCGGATTACGTAGATAAAAAAGTAGATACCGACATTATAACTTCCGGATTGAGCAACGATGAATTTGTTTGCTTAAACTGATTTTAATTCGTTTAAAACCTCCACATTAAAAATGGATGGTAAATGATCTTCATTGTTTTACGCGGTATTAAAAAGGTTTGTTTTATCTTCGTATAATCAATAAAACAGACTTCTTATGTCGTCGGCACACATCAAAGCAATTACGATCAATTCCTTAAAGCGTCCTTTTTCTTTGGATGGCGAGTTTGTCGTTTTAACGGTCTCAGATCTGCTGGATCTATTTTCTTTTCAGAATTCGTTTAAGACAAAATTCTATACATTATTGCTTGTAGACAGCGGTTCGGGGAAAGTTCAAATCGATCATGTAATTCATGAGCTCAAAAGAGGAAGGGTGTTTTTTATCGATTATAATCAGGTTTTTCGTTTTTTGGAGATTGATAACTTTAGTGGAGAAGCTGTACTTTTTACAAAATCTTTTTATAATTTGATTTATACAGGCAACCGAAAGATTAAAAGTGATACTGCTTTTTCGCATCTTCCTTCTTTTATCGATTTTACTAAAAGTGATATTGCCAGCTTCCGGTCGGGTATTGTAGATATTAAAAAGGAATTTAAAACATCGTCGCATCTAAACAAGGAAATTATTTGTTTACTCCTGAAAGTTTCGATGTTGAAATATATTAGAAAAACTGATAATCCGGAATATATTGATTTTAAGACCAACAGGAAAAATTCCTATATCGAAGAATTTAAAAACCTTGTCGAGATTAATTTTAAAGAGTTGAAAAGAACCTCCGATTATTCGAAAAAACTCGCCATTTCTGCAAACTATCTGAATTCATTAATTAAAGAGAAATTAGACATCTCTGCGGAGACTTATATTCAAAATCGGGTGATTCTGGAGGCGGAACGATTGTTGCTGAATACCGACTTGTCCGTGACTGAAATATCATTCGAACTTGGATTTTCAGACAAGTCCCATTTTGGGAAATATTTTAAAAAAATCAGTGAAGAAAGTCCAAATAACTTTAGAAAAAAATTTCAGAGTAATACTTCCCTTTAATTACACAAATAATATTAATAATCACTTTTAAACTAAACCATATGAATAAACCTTCTATTACTTTTTTTACCGGCGTCAAGACGCAGATTGACCGACCCATTGGCAAAATTAATATTTTAAGTAACCGCCAAATCATGGATGAAAAAACAAAAATAAAGAATATGCGAAATGGAAAAGTCCGTCCATAAAAAGCTCAACGAGTTGCAGTCTACTGCAATTTCGGGCAACGATATTACGTCTTCCTGTTTATACGTTTCGGCACTCACAATTATGTATGCAGGCCAGTACGCCTGGATTTCACTTTTGGTGGTCGCCATGGTACTTTTTCTTTTCCGGAAAATTTATGGCGAAGTTGTAGGTGCGCTTCCGCTCAATGGCGGAGCGTATAATGTTTTGCTAAATACGTCCTCAAAAAGAGTCGCCTCATTGGCAGCTACATTAACGGTCTTGTCTTATATGGCAACAGCTGTACTTTCGGGGTCCGAAGCCATGCATTATTTAAATCAACTGATCCCAAGTCTGAATGTAATGATTGCCACTATTGTAGTATTAGGCATTTTTACGATGTTGACCATTGCAGGGATTGGAGAATCGGCGATTGTGGCTGTTATCATTTTTTTGGTTCATCTGGTTTCTTTATCTGTTTTAGTGATCGCCGGAATTTGGTTCATCGCAAACACAGGATTTGACACTTTGCATCTAAACTGGCCAACTCCCGTGAAATCGGGTGGTATTTTGACCGCACTATTTTTAGGGTTTTCCGCTGCCATGTTAGGAATTTCAGGTTTCGAAAGTTCCGCCAACTTTGTCGAAGAACAGGAACCTGGGGTTTTTGCAAAAACGCTTCGCAATATGTGGGCGGTAGTCAGTTTCTTTAATCCTTTAATTGCAATGATCATTATATTCGTCTTGCCTTTAGCATCCGTGGGCGAACATCAGGAATCATTATTGGCCTATGTTGGCGAAATAACCGGCGGTAAATGGTTGGCTTATTTAATTTCTGTAGATGCGGTTTTGGTCCTTTGCGGTGCTGTTCTGACTTCTTTTGTGGGAGTTTCAGGATTGGTAAACAGAATGACGCTTGACCGTATATTGCCCAACTACTTTCTGAAACAAAATAAAAGAGGTTCACATTACCGCATCGCTATCGCGTTTTTACTGCTTTGTGTATCGGTTTTAGTGGCAACCAATGGAGTTTTGACTTCGCTGGCGGGAGTTTATACTTTTTCTTTCCTTTCGGTAATGGCGCTTTTCGGAATTGGTAATTTGCTGTTAAAAGTAAAACGAAAAAAATTGCCGCGACCTGAGTACGCTCCGGTTTTTGCGGTTTTGGTGGCCATCAGTTTTATAATCATTGGTTTTTGGGGAAATTTAATATTGAATCCGAGTTCCTTTAAAACATTTATATATTATTTGATTCCTGCATTTATGGTGGTCTTATTTATGTTGAATAGATCCTCGATTATTTCAGCAATGCTCGTCGCCGTAGATTCTGTATTCCGACCTTTAAGAAAAATGTCCGTTATTTCTAACCGGAAATTAAGACAGATGTACCATAAAGTACATTCTCAGGAGTTTGTGTTCTTGACAAAAAGAGATGATGTTTCCATTTTAAATAAAGTTATGCAGTACGTTCAGGCGAATGAGACTACGAAGAAGTTGAAGATTGTAAACGTGATGAAACCTGGTGATGACAATGAAAAATTGAAAGTTGATATCGAAGTTTTAGACCGTGCGTATCCTGACATTGATATTGAATTTATTGAAATGGTGGGAGAATTTACGCCGCAATTAATTGAGGAGCTTTCTCAACAATGGAATATTCCCATGAATTTTATGTTTATTGCTTCACCAAGTGACCGTTTCAGTTATCGGGTGGCCGATTTGGGCGGAGTCCGTTTAATCATGTAAGAAAAATATCTTTATGAAAGAAAATGTAAAAGATATATTGAGCTATCAGCTTTTTAAAATTGGAGATGCCAGTATTAATTTAACCTCGATCATCTTTTTGGTGGTCTTTATCGTGGCGGTTTCTGCATTGTTAAGATTTGTAAGAAAACTCATTTACCGTTCCAATAAATTAGATGAATCAAAGAAATATACCTTTTTCTCTTTGACCAAATATATCACCTACGTGGTATCTTTTATTTTGGGGATGAATATGGTGGGAATTAATGTTTCTGTACTTTTAGGAGCTTCAGCGGCTTTATTGGTGGGTGTTGGTCTGGGACTTCAAAGCATCTTCAGCGATTTTGTTTCAGGTATTGTTTTGCTTCTGGATTCCTCTGTGAAAATTGGGGATATCATCGAATTTGATGGTTTGGTCTGTCAGGTAAAAGAAATTAATTTAAGAACGACTACGGTTTTAACCCGCGACGATAAATACATTATCGTACCCAATTCGATGCTGACAAAAAACAGTCTGAATAACTGGACGCACAGCCAGATGAACTCCCGCTTCGAAGTAAACATAAGGGTTTCTTACAACAGTGATGTGAAAAAAGTAATTGAAGTTTTGCAGCAAACAACAGAAAAAAATACAGGCGTGTCAGATCTTCCAAAACCTTTCGTCCGTTTGACAGAATATGCCGAATCAGCACTTATTTTTGATGTTTATTTCTGGACTCCAGATGTTTTTCGGGTCGAAAATTTAAAAAGTGACTTACGCATTCAATATTTTGAAGCCTTTCAACAAAATGGAATCGAAGTTCCGTTTCCTCAAAGAGTGGTACATGTTCGCGACCAAAACTAATGCTCATAGGTTCATTATATTTACCTTAGTTTACTCTTCAAAATAGAATTCAGATTTACTTGAAATTAAAAAAAGCAAAATACGACGCGCGTATTTTGCTTTTTTTATCTGTGATTTTAAGTCTTATTTCTTCGGAATATTCGCTAAAATTTCTTTTAAGAATCCCCAATATTTCTGAACTGAAGGAATACTTGCTTTCTCTTCCGGAGAGTGCGCACCTCTAATCGTCGGACCGAAACTCACCATTTCCATATTAGGATAATTCGCACCGATAATCCCACATTCTAAACCGGCGTGGCAAGCCACAACCTGTGGTTTTTCACCGAAATTCTTCTCGTAGATTTTTTCCATGACCTGTACAATTTCAGAACCTGGTTTAGGTTTCCAGCCCGGATAAGAACCGCTGAATTCAATCTTCATTCCTGCAAGTTCATAAACAGATTTCAATTGTTCAGCAACTGCAGCTTTAGAAGAATCAACCGAAGATCTGGAGAGATTTAATATCTGTAATTTTCCGTTTTTCAATTCCACTCTTGCGATGTTATTTGATGTTTCTACCAAATCTTTTACATCCGGCGACATTCTGTAAACTCCGTTGTGTGCAGCTTTTAAAGCTAAAATTATTTTCTTGGAATCTTCTTCAGAAATCGCTCTTTCCTCAGTTGAAAAAGTTTCTATATTGATGTGCAAATCCTTTTCAATAGAAGCAAACTCTTCCAGTAACTCAGCTTTTAAGGTATTGGCATGATCAATAAACTCTACCGAATTTCTTACGGATAAAACCACATTCCCTTCCCGCGGAATCGCATTTCGCAAACCGCCGCTGTCTATTGAGATCAACTGGATGTTTTGGTTCTCTATACCAGTGTACAAAAGGCGTCCTAAAAGTACATTTGAGTTTCCGAAACCTTTGTGAATATCCATTCCGGAATGTCCCCCCTGCAAACCTTTCACGATAATTTTTACAATCTGCCCTTTTGCATCTTCTAAGCCGTACTCCTGAGAAGCCGTAACATCAATTCCGCCTGCGCAACCGATATCGATTTCGTCATCTTCCTCCGTATCTAGGTTTAATAATATTTCGCCGTGCAGCTGTCCAGGTTTCAAACCAATTGCACCGGTCATTCCTGTTTCTTCATCTATCGTGAAAAGAGCTTCCAATGCGGGATGTGCAATATCATTACTCTCTAAAACGCTCATAATCGAAGCCACGCCTAATCCATTGTCCGCACCTAAAGTGGTTCCTTTTGCTTTTACCCAGTCGCCGTCAACCTCCATCTCAATTCCCTGCGTTTCAAAATCGAAATTTACATCACTGTTTTTCTGACAAACCATGTCAAGGTGAGATTGCATCACAATAGGTTTACGATCTTCCATACCTGCAGTTGCAGGTTTCTTAATGATCACATTTCCAACTTCATCAACGGTAGTTTCTAAGTTGAGTTTCTCCCCAAAGTTTTTTATAAATTCGATTACTTTTTCTTCCTTTTTTGAAGGACGCGGAACCGAATTCAAAGCTGCAAAATTCTTCCATATGATTTGCGGTTCAAGTTGTGATAATTCCATTGTATATCTGTTTAAATATTTAAAGTTTAGTAACCTCAAAAATACGAATAAAAAAACGCCTTTGAAATTTTCAAAAGCGCAAAATCTTAATTTTAAGACTATTTAACAGCCACATTCTCCGTAAATCGGCGTAACTGTTTTTTCTCCTTTTTTATTTTCGACCGTCATGGTTCCTTCAAACATCATCACTTCTTCCAGTTCTTTTATTTTTTTACCTTGAATGGTAACGGTAATGTCATCGTTTTTAATGACTTTGCCAAAGTTTTCCGGATCAAAATCACCTTCCTTCATTGGTATTTTAACATCTTTACCATCGATTTTCAAGAAAGCCGTATTTCCATAATCATCGATATAAATATATTTTTCATTCTCAAAATCCTCTTTTGTTTTCGCAAAGTAGCACGAACAACCACTAACTTCTGCCGGAAACTTAAATGTTTCCAGATTGATCTGGTTAAAATTCCCTACCGCCTGTACATTTGTAGAATCAATTTCTATAGACGCAGAGTCTGTATCAGCTCCAATAGATTCTGAAATTTTTCCTTCTTTCTGACACGAGAATAGCATCAGCAAAGAGGTAACAATCATTGCTTTTTTCATTCCTTATTTTATTTTAAAGTTTGTTTTTCTAACCGCGAGTTCTTTCGAGCAATACCATCATTAAAAATGACAAAACAACCAGGGATTCATCTTCATCATCAATATCTTTTAGGCGATCCAGTTGAAATCTTCTTCCGACCAAAGAGGGCATTTTCCTCAATTTGAAATATTCATTTCCCTTTGGATCTTTCACGGTGTAAGATGGATTTAGAAAATATCCGGTGAACATCCCAACTATTGGTATTTCGCTTACCATACCATCAAATATTTTCACCCAGGCGTTATCTTCGCTGATGAGGAATTTAAGTTCATCTTTTTCATCCAGGATTTCGTAGTGTGATTTCCAGAAAGACCGCATTCCTTTGCGGGCAAGTCGGCCATAACTTTTTTCATTTACCAAATCGTTTATGGCGTAGCTCGCATTAAAATCCAGCCACCGATCTGCTTTAATTCTAAAAAGTTCCTCAGATTTTGACTCATCATTAAAAACGATGACATCTTCTTTTAATTTAAACATTTTCTGACGCACATACGCCACATAATTTCCGTTTTTATCGGTGATATTAAAGTCGCTCGAGAGCGTTGTAATTTTAAATTTAAAATCAAGGGGATAGTTTAAATTTTTCAGGACCATTCTTATTTTTTTTTAAAGATAATAAAAACTCCGAAACTTGGAACTTCTGTGATTAAACTTTATTTTTGTGAAATGGATTATCCGAGCAAAGTTTTAGCGAAAGCAGTAGAGGAAATTTCCGGTTTACCCGGAATAGGAAAAAAGTCAGCTTTGCGTTTGGCTTTACATCTTCTGAAACAGCCTGCGAGTCAAGCGACTGCTTTGGGCGATTCTCTGAAGAAATTGGTGACCGATATTCAATACTGCAAAGAATGTCACAATTTCTCTGATTCTGAAATTTGTGAGATCTGTTCAAATCCCAAAAGATCTAATGAACTGCTTTGCGTTGTAGAAGATGTTCGCGATGTGATGGCCATCGAAAATACCGGAAAATTTCGCGGGAAATATCTCGTTCTGGGCGGTAAAATATCTCCCATGGAAGGAATTGGTCCAAACAAACTCAATATTTCCTCGATAGAAAAAAAGTTGGAAAACGGCATAACTACAGAGTTGATTTTCGCTTTGAGTGCCACAATGGAAGGAGATACGACCGCCTATTATATCTATAAAAAATTCAAAAATTCCTCCGTTCGGTTTTCTACGATCGCCCGTGGAATTTCGGTAGGTGATGAATTGGAATATGCCGACGAGATCTCTTTGGGAAGATCGATACAGAATAGATTGCCTTATAATGAACAAGATTAAAACTTATTGTTTATTTTAGCGATTGGTATTTTAATTTTAAAGAGTTATAACGTGTGATTTCTGTAATTATTCCAGTTTACAATTCCGAAAACAGTATTGAAAAAGCCTTAATTTCAATAAAAAATCAAACCTGGAAAGGAGATTTTGAAATTATTATGGTGAATGATGGATCTACAGATGAAAGCAGAAGTATCATTGAGAATTACATCAATAAAAATCCTGATCAAAATATTGCCTTAATAAACCAAGAGAATGGCGGTGTTTCTAAGGCCAGAAATGCAGCGATGAAAACTGCTACAGGTGATTACATTGCATTGTTAGATTCTGATGATGAATGGTATCCGAAGAAAACAGAAAGGCAAATTAGTGTTTTTGAAAGTGGTGATTTAGAGGTCGATTTTCTAGGTTCTCGCAGAAAAAATCATGAAATTCTTTATCCTTACAAAGCCGATAAAAACAAGCTTGCTCTCATCTCTTTCCGTAGATTAATGTTCAGAAATGAAACCCAACCATCTACTGTTATTTTTAAAAGAAAAATTCTGGAAAATACAGGTTATTTTGATGGAGAACAGAAATATGCTGAAGATTTAAACTACTGGTTAAAAATTTCAGAAAATAATAAAATGTATATTTTAGATGAAGAACTGGTTTTGGCTGGTGATGGGAAAAGGACTTTTGGTGTTGCTGGACTATCTGCAAATTTAAAAGAAATGGAAAAGGGTTTTCAGAAAAATCTTAGAGAGATGTTGCTTTCAAAAAGAATTACCGGCTTAGAATATTCTCTCTATTTTATTTTTTATAAATTAAAATATATGGTAAGGATAAGTCGTAATATATATTTAAAATTGCAGGGCAAATGAAATTATCAATTATTATTGTTAATTATAACGTAACGGAATTACTAAGAAACTGCCTCACTTCAATAGAAAAATTTGTGCAAGACATTAATTTTGAAGTTGTAGTCATTGATAATAACTCTCCTGATTCCTCCTGGAAAAATCTGATGACTGAATTTCCTAGAGTGCAGTTTATCGCTTCGGAGAAAAACGAAGGATTTGCGATTGCTAATAACAAAGCAGTGAACACAGCTCGGGGTGAATATGTGTTACTTTTGAATCCCGATACCGAATTCGAGGGTTTTTACATAAACGAGATTCTTGAATTTGCTGATAAAAATAAAGATTTTGGTTGTTTGGGAATTCATATGCACGATGCTGCCGGAAACTTTCTTCCGGAAAGTAAACGTTCAGTTCCTGATATGTTTAATTCCTTTGAAAAACTCTTCACCAACTTCAGGAAAAATAATTCTAAATCTTATTACAGAAATGATATTAGTGAATTTGAAATATCCGAAGTAGAAGTAGTTACTGGAGCTTTTCTTTTGATGAAAAAAGCGCTTTATATAGAAGTCGGAGGACTGGATGAAAATTATTTTATGTATGGAGAAGATATTGATTTATGTTTCACATTATTGAGGAGAGAATATAAAAATTGGTATTATGGAAAATATTCAATTCTTCACCACAAAGGAGAGAGCACAGTAAAAGATTTAAAATATCTGGAGAGATTCTACGGTGCGATGCAGATTTTTGTAGACAAGTACTATAAAGATCAGAAGCCGTTTCAGCACCGGATTATTTCGGCCGGATTGAAACTACGTCATAGGATGGAGAAAATAAAAATAAAATAAAGAGATACTCATTCGAATATCTCTTTATTTATTATATTTTTTAAACTTAATTTTTATTTTCCTGCCGGAGCTGGTTCAGACTGAGCTGGAAGCTTCGCTGCATTATTTGTTCCGGGAGCCGTTTGTGGAGCTGCACCTTCTTTTTTAACAGGAGCCTGCTGGAAACTTTGAGTTGGTTTTGCCGTTAAAATAACGCTCAACAAAATTAAAACAACAATCATAATCCCCAAAGACCATGTTGCTTTTTCCATGAAATCATTGGTACGCTGTACGCCAAACTGTGCGGAAGATGTTCCTCCAAAAGTACCGGAAAGACCGCCTCCTTTTGGGTTCTGCGCCATAACGATAATGATAAGTAAGATACTTAAAATCATGATGAGAATCATGAATAATGTAAATATTGTGCTCATTTTTTGTCCTGAAATTTAGTGTGCAAATATAAGTGTTTTTTTATAAATAATGCACAGTAGTGCGGAATAATCGTGTATTTTATTTTAAATGATAAGATAACAGAATACTTGAACTATTAATTTTTTAAAAATAGGTTAAGATTATTAAAACATATTACACCTTTTAAGGAAGTGTCATTTTTGTAAATTCAACTTTTCATACTTTTAAAAAGGCTATAAAAAACGTACCTTTGTCTGTCAAATTTTTATGAAAATGGAGTATTTAAAAGGATTGAATGAACCGCAATATGAAGCTGTAACTACCCTGGAAGGACCACTGATGGTTCTTGCCGGTGCCGGTTCCGGTAAAACTCGTGTGCTCACAATGCGTATCGCACATTTGATTATCAATTTGGTGGATCCTTTTAATATTCTGGCTTTGACCTTTACCAATAAAGCCGCCAAAGAAATGAAAGAGCGTATTGCAAAAGTCGTCGGACAAAGTGAAGCCCGATCTCTTTGGATGGGAACATTTCACTCCGTTTTTGCGCGAATTCTACGTTCTGAAGCGCATTATCTCGGGTATCCGTCCAATTTCACAATTTACGATTCTCAGGATTCTTTAAATGTCATTAGAAAGGTCATTAAAGAACTGAATATCGACGGGGATTTGTACAAACCCAAAAAAGTTCAGGCCCGAATTTCTTCCTATAAAAATAATCTGATCACGGTAAAAGCCTATTTCAATAATCCCGAACTGCTTGAAGCGGATGAGCGTGCCAATATGAAACATATCGGAGCGATTTATCAGAAATATGTGGATGTCTGTTTCCGAAACGGTGCTATGGATTTTGATGATTTGCTTTTAAGAACCAATGAATTATTAACGAGATTCCCGGAAGTTCTTGCAAAGTATCAGGATCGCTTCCGTTATATTTTGGTTGATGAGTATCAGGATACGAATCACTCACAGTATTTAATTGTAAAAGCCCTGGCTTCAAAATTTGAAAATATCTGTGTAGTAGGAGATGATGCGCAATCTATTTACTCTTTCCGGGGTGCAAATATTTACAATATTTTAAATTTCAAAAAAGATTATCCGGAGGCGGTGACGGTCTCTTTGGAACAGAATTATCGGTCTACTCAAAATATCGTGAATGCCGCAAATGTTGTCATTTCAAAAAACGTGCAACAGTTTAAGAAAAATGTCTTCAGTGATAATGAAGAAGGGGAGAAGATTAAAGTTTACCGCGCTTTATCTGATGCCGACGAAGCCAATTTTGTCGCGTCTAATATTTGGGAACAGCATAATTCATTACAGAGAAAATTTACGGATTTTGCCATTTTATACCGAACAAATTCTCAAACACGGGCCTTTGAGGATGCTTTAAGAAGAAAGAATATTCCTTATCGTGTCTTTGGTGGCTTATCCTTTTACCAAAGAAAGGAAGTAAAAGATCTTGTGGGTTATCTTCGTCTTTTAATTAATGAAAGTGATTCTGAAGCTTTATCAAGAATTATCAATTATCCGGCAAGAGGTATTGGAGAAACCACCCAAAATAAACTAATTGTTTTTGCGGACAGTCAAAATATTACAGTGAGTCAGGTTCTGGATAATCTGGGCTTTTATGCACCAAATTTGGGTTTAAATAACGGAATTCTAACGAAGCTTTCCGATTTTTGGTCCATGATCAAAGCTTTTCAGGTCATGCTAAAAACTGAAAATGCGTACAATGTAGCGATGGAAGTTGCGAAACGAACCGGCATGATTAAATTTCTGAAAGATGATCAGACCCCGGAAGGAATTTCACGGGTTGAAAACGTACAGGAATTGATGAACTCCATGCAAGGTTTTATAGAGGAACAGCAACAGCTGGATGATGGCGATCCGTCTTTGGCCAACTTCCTGGAGAATATTGCGCTTTCGGCTGATACGCAAACTGATAAAAATGATGATACCGATAAAGTTTCATTAATGACCATTCACCTTTCAAAAGGACTCGAATTTCCTGTAGTTCATGTTGTTGGTCTGGAAGAAAATTTATTCCCGAGCTTTATGAGTTCATCTACGCGGGAGGAATTAGAGGAAGAACGCCGTTTGTTCTATGTGGCTTTAACCCGCGCGGAAAAAGAAGCATATTTTACGTATGCTATTTCGCGTTTTCAGTGGGGGAAAATCACGGATGCAGAACCTTCTAGGTTTTTAAGTGAGGTCGATTCCCAATATTTAGAATTCATCAATCCGGCTACAGAAAGCCGTTTCGTAAATCACTCCGGTTTAAAATCAAATATATTTGATGATGAACCTGCTGAACCAAGATTCTTTAAAAAGAAAGATCCGAAGAAAACCATTCAAAGAGATGAGCCGCTTCCTATCCCGCAAAATTTAAAACCTGTTGCTACTGCGAGAATTATTAATCCAAGTGGAAATTCGTCTCAGGATATCGAAGTGGGAGATCGCGTGCGTCATGACCGTTTCGGCGTTGGAGAAGTCATATTCCTGGACGGAACTGATCCGCAGAACATCAAAGCGAAGGTGAAATTTCAGCATGAAGGTGAAAAGAATTTGATCCTGAAGTTTGCGAAACTGACCAAGATTTAAATTTCCGAAATATTTTAAAACAAACTAAAATATTAAGCTTCGATGATTATTCATCGAGGTATATTTATGACGGAAAATTTAAAATACTTATTTCACCAACTCATCAAACAACCGGTCAAAAGTTGCATCCAGATCTTTTGTTTTCCCAGGATGGGGTCGCGATGTTTGAATTACAGAACTTCGAACTGCCGTTAACCAACGAAACCGTTCCGGAATTTCCAGCACAGCAATCGGTCCGCCTTCTTTCTGGCCATTTGCTACATTTTTAAAATTCTCCAGATTTTGAGCGATATCTTCGTAATCGAGTTTGCTTTTCATAGACTGAAATTTTTCGTTACAAAGATGAAACTCAAAACGGATATATTTTTCCCTTTTCGAAAACATAATAAGTCCGATATTGAAGAATTCTTCTCTTTCGACCTTTGGAACAAGGCGAATCACCGCGTATTCGTAAATTTTATCCTCTTGCATTTTGAGCTTCTTTTACAAAGTTAACAGAATGATCGCGGCGTGTTTTCAGGAAATTGAAATACACCTCTTTAATTTGCTCCGGAGAATCGTCGGTATCGTTCCAGTTAAGCCATTCCAACGGAATCATTTCAACTATTTTTTTTAGAATTTCATCATTCAGAACGGTTTTTGCAAACTGATCTGCTTCGTGGAGCATTGTGGCTTGGGAAAGCAAAACGTGGTCTTTTATATAAGAAAATGGACTTAAAGCATGTTTATCAAAATTCATCCAGGAATGGTGGAAATATAAAGATGCACCATTGTCAATGAGCCACAATTCCTTCTTCCACATGAGAAGATTGGTGTTCTTAAAAGTACGGTCGATATTGGTAATATAACCATCTAACCAAACAATTTTTGAAGCCAAAAGTGGATCAACTTTAACAGAGGGATCGTACGCAATTGCACCGGATAAAAAGTGGAGTCCTAAATTAAGACCTTCAGAAAACTTCAGTAGATCCTGAATTTCTTCATCAGCTTCTGTTCTGCCGAAATCGACATCCAGATTAGCGAAAACCAACTCCGGAATTGGCAATTCTAAAACCTTTGCGATCAGTCCACCTAAAAGTTCTGAAATCAACATTTTCACACCGTGACCTGCGCCTCGAAATTTTAAAACATATTTAAAATCATCGTCGGCTTCTGCAAGCGCAGGCAAAGAACCGCCTTCTCTTAAGGGCAGAATATACCGCATGACCGTAACTGTTCGAAGTGATAAATCTTGATCCATATTGCAAAAATACATAAAAATTTAGGTGATAATTTGATAAGGTGTTGATTTGATAATTAATACTTTTAATTTGATCAAATATCAAATATCAAATATCAACCATCAAACAAATTTAATCATTGTGATAGGGTTTTCCCTGCAAGATTTGGTCTGAGCGATAAATCTGTTCAATAAAAAATAAACGAATCATTTGATGGGTAAAAGTCATTTTTGAAAGAGACATTTTTTCATTGGCTCTTTCATATATTTCATCTGAAAAACCATAAGCGCCCCCAATAATAAAAGAAACTCTTTTAACCGAACTGCTCATCCAGTTTTCAATTTTATGGGCAAATTCGCGGCTGGTAAACTGTTTTCCTTTTTCATCCATTAAAACAACAGTGTCAGAATTATCGATGTGATTCAGAAATAACTTTCCTTCCTCTTTTTTCAATAAATCTGGACTTAGGTTTTTAGCATTTTTAACATCCGGAATTTCGATGATTTCAAAATTCCAGTATTTAGGAAGTCGTTTTTGATAATAAGTAATAAGATTTGTAATTCCCTTATCATCGGTTTTGCCCATACAGACTAAATTAATTCGCATTTCTTATCTTTGTTTTGCAAATATAAATTAATGGGTATTAAAACTCCTCAATTCATCATCAAAATAAAAGATTTTCTGGATAAGATTCATATTCCTTTTTTAGGAATTTCTCTTTGGAAAATGTTTGAAGTTTATGGACAAGGCGTTTTCAAAATGCAGATTGGCCGCAGCGCAGCCAGCATTTCCTGGAGTTTTTTCCTAAGTCTTTTCCCTTTTGTTCTGTTCCTCTTATCGCTTCTTCCGTACCTGCCACATTACGATAAACTGCAGTTTTACATCTTCGAGGTGCTCATGTACAATATTTTCCCGTCTCATATACAAAAAGATGTTACCGGATATATTCAGACTTTTATTATTCCGAATATGAAGAATATCAGCACCATGACTATTGCTTTTGCCATGATTGTTGCCATCAACGGAACACACTCTTTAATTAACGGCTTTAATATTAATACGAATCTCCGACGCGGTGTTATAAAAGAATATCTGGTCGCCTTCGTCATTACGATTGCATTTATCTTCCTAATTATCGCTTCTTTATTGGGTATTTATTATAGTGAGGTGGTTTTGAAACTTTTTACCCCCGAAATTAATATTTCCTGGCTCGTCGATAATATGTCGAAGATCATTGGTTTTATTTCTTTTCCTATCTTCTATTTTATATTATTGGCGCTGTTCTATTGGGTTGGATGTTTAAAAATCACCACCTTTAAACAAGCCATTCCCGGGGCAATTCTGACCACAATTTTATTCGTTCTCGTCACTTACTTCTTTGCGATTTATGTGCGTAATTTTGCGCGGTATAATGTTCTTTACGGGTCCATTGGCACCATAATTCTGGTTATGGTTTGGGTTAATATTAATATCATTCTCATCCTGTTAGGAAATGAATTGAATATAGCCATCAAGAAAGTTCGCGTGGAGAAAATGATCGCCGATGAAATGACCGCAAGTAACTTAGAATTTGGGAACGAACATGATTCTTCTAATGATGACCGCAATGAAGATCATCACATTAAATATGAAGAATAAAGAAAAATATTATTGATTAATCTTCAGAATGTTCCCGTTTTTTTCCTATATATTTTAATAAAGAAAAACCAGCAAAACCTGATATTACAGACGCTATTAAAATGGCAAATTTCGCCTCATCCTGTATTTCCGGGTGACCTTTGAAGGACAGTAAAGCGATGAAGATGGACATGGTAAAACCAATTCCCGCCAAAAGACCGGCTCCCAACATTTGTGACCAAGAAACCTGATCGGGTAAGCTGCTTATTTTTAACTTAATAAAAATATAGGAAAACAAGTTGATCCCAATTACTTTCCCCAAGACCAGTCCGAAGATAATTCCATAACCAAAATTGCTGAACAGGTCATCGACCATTCCTTCTTTAAATAAAATATTGGTGTTTGCCAAAGCAAAAATTGGCATGATTAAAAAGTTGACCGGCAAATGTAATTTCTGCTCCATTTTTTCTAAAGGAGAAATCTCTGTAGTTGAGATATTAGTCGGAATAGTAAGTGCCAGCAATACGCCCGCAATTGTAGCGTGAATACCGGAATGATGCATGAAATACCAAAGGAAAATTCCCGGGATAATGTACCAGATATGTTTGGTGAATTTTAACAGGTTGAAAGTAACTAAAATAGCAACCATCAATGCGCTTAAACCTAAATAAACCCATTCAATTTGGTCGGTGTAAAAAATAGCGATGACGAGAATAGCTCCTAAATCATCAACAATTGCCAAAGCTGCTAAAAATATCTTTAGAGAAAGAGGCGCTCGTTTCCCCAACATGGAAATAATAGCTAACGAAAATGCAATATCTGTCGCCATGGGAATAGCCCAACCTCCTGCGTATTCTGAGCCGTGGTTAAAGAAGAAATAAATAAGGCCCGGGACGACCATTCCACCAACTGCCGCAACAATTGGGAGGGAGGCAGATTTAAAAGAGGAAAGTTCTCCTTCTACGATTTCACGTTTAATTTCCAGACCGACCAATAAAAAGAAAATAGCCATCAATCCATCATTAATCCAAATACTTACGGAGTAATTAAGATGAAAGAGTTCTGTTCCTATTTTAGTATCCAGTAAATTTTGGAAAGCCGCTCCGGCAGAAGAGTTCGCAACAAGAAGCGAAATCAAAACACAAACGATAAGGACGATTCCGGAAGACTGAGAACTGTTTAGAAATTTTTTAAAATAGTCGGTAATGAGCATAGTTTTTTTTTTAATAAGTAGAGGTTAAAGACGCTTAATGCGCGAAACACCATTAATATTTTTTAGTTGTTTAAAGGTTTCATCAAGCTGGGTACGATTTCTTACTTCCAGATTGATATTGCCGATAAATATTCCATTGTTTGATTCAATCGACATGCTTTTCATGTCCATATTCATATTATTACTGATAACTGCAGTGATATCGTTGATCATTCCCATACGGTCAAGACCTTCGATTTCAATTTTGATTCTGTTTTTGAAGCTTTCCTCATTCACCCATTTAGCAGGTAAAACGCGATAATCATATTGTGCTCTCAAATTGATGGCGTTCGGGCAGCCATCATTATGAACTTTTATACCGTCTGAAATGGTGATAAATCCAAAAATTCGGTCACCTGGAATCACGGTGCAGCATTTAGCATAAGTATAATTTAATTTTTCTTCATCTTTTCCAAAAACAATCATATCCAGATTCGTTTCCGGTGCTTCTGTAAATACGTCGTTTTTCAGGGGTGATTTGCGGAAACGCTGAAGAATATTTCCTAAGATTCCTTTTCCTTCCGTATATTTTTTAATGTCGCTGATGTCAAGCTGGCCGTTTTGAAATTTAAGAAATAGCTCCTGTGAAGTTTTTAAGCCGAAAAACTTTTGCATCTTATTAATTTCTTCGTCGTTGAAATTAAGTTTAGCATGTCGCATTTTTCGCTGTAGAATTTCTTTTCCTTCTTCTGCCAAATTATTTTTTTCAGAATTCAGAATTCCTTTAATTTTTGATTTCGCCTTGGAAGTAACAACGAAATCCAGCCAGTCGGTTTTTGGTTTTTGGTTTTGCGAAGAAAGAATATCGACCTGATCACCATTCTGTAGCACGTAAGAAATCGGAACCAGTTTCCCGTTAACTTTAGCCCCTAAACATTTCATACCCAGATCGGAATGCACAGAAAATGCAAAATCAAGCGCTGTAGAACCAATCGGCAGAATTTTTATTTCTCCTTTTGGCGTAAAAACGAAAACTTCTTTAGAGTAAAGATTAAGTTTAATATCATCTAAAAGTTCCGTTGTGGTCAAAGATTGCTGATTTTCCAACACTTCCCGAATCTCAGTTACCCAGTTTTCAAAGTTCTTTTCATCTGAGTTTTGCCTGAAACCTTCCTTGTATTTATAATGAGCAGCAACGCCTTTTTCGGCAATATCATCCATTCTCTCTGATCTGATCTGAACTTCGATCCATTTTTTATCTGGTCCTAAAATCGTGAGATGTAAACTTTCGTACCCTGTAGAACGTGGTTGCGAAATCCAGTCGCGCATCCTCTGCGGATTACTGTGATAAAGGTCAGTCACAATAGAATAAATCTTCCAGGCAAGAAATTTTTCGTTTTTGGCGTCGGATTTATAAATAATCCGGATGGCATAGTTATCAAAAACTTCATCGAAAGTCACGCCTTGTTTCAGCATCTTTCTGTAAATGGAAGAAATGGCTTTCGCCCGGCCTTTTATGGAAAAATTGAGACCTTCGTCTTCAAGTTGTTCCGAAACTTCTTTTTTAAATTCTTCAATATAGATTTCCCTGCTTTCTTTGGCCAGTTTCAATTTTTCTGAAATATCGAAATAGACTTCGGGATTATTAAATTTTAACGAAAGGTCTTCCAGCTCTGATTTTATGTTATATAATCCCAAACGATGGGCGAGTGGAGCGTAAATGTAAACCGTTTCCGAGGCGATTTTTTTCTGTTTTTCCGGTGTCATGCTGTCTAGCGTTCGCATGTTATGCAGCCGGTCTGCAATTTTTATTAAAATAACCCGGAAATCTTCAGATAAAGTTAGGAGGAGTTTACGGTAATTTTCAGATTGAATGGAAATGTTTTGATGGTTCATGACCGATATTTTGGTCAAACCATTAACAATATCTGCAATTTTTTTTCCAAAAATTTTATTTAAATCTTCGTAAGTGTAGTCAGAATCTTCAATTACATCATGTAACAGTGCACATGCGATGGAGGTTGCACCCAATCCAATTTCATTGGCAACAATTTTTGCCACTTCGATGGGGTGATAGATATAAGGTTCACCCGTTTTTCTACGCTGATCTTTGTGAGCATCAAGCGCTATATCAAAAGCTTTCCGGATGAGTTTGTTCTGTTCTTCATCCAGATTGCGATAGGTATTGGTAATTAAATCTTTATACCTCGCGAGAATCTCTTTATTTTCCTGTTCTAAATCGTAAACCATTTGCGTGAGCCAATTAAGACACGAAAATAAGAAAAAAACGGCGAATATTTTCCTAAAAAGAGAAATAATAAAGTGCGGATCTTTGTTTTGGTAACACCAGAGATTCGCGGTTTAGGATTTGCCAAACAGAACTTCAGAGTTAATTCCTGTTAATGACTCTCGGTGCTTCATATTTGGAGAGTTATAAATCTCTGATTTTGCGCGTAATGAAACAATTCTTTTTAAATAATGTAGGGATTTGGCATCCCGAAATTTTATGTTTTCAAAGTAATTTTGATGAATAGAATTGTTTTTCGTAAAAACCTCATTTACAATTTCAATTTGTTCGGGAGATTTTACTTTTACGCTGACCACCAAACTCTCATCTTCCAATTTTGTTTTGTCTTTAAAGAATGATTGCCAGATGGAAGTTTTTACTTCTTTGCTAATTTTTTCGTCGTGAAGATAAATTATGTAATCGGAGTCTTGAAAACCTTTACTTTCCAAGTCCTGCGCGATTGCTTTTGATTGACTTTGGTTTTTAAATAAACCGGTGATAATAGATGCCATAGGTTTGTATTTTAAAGTAGTTGTACAAAGTTTACTAAATTTTTGTGAAATAAGCAAGAGAAATGGCAACTACTTATCAGTTCTTTTAAATTGGGTGGTTTTACCGTTAAATTTTTTAACTTTTTAAAAATTATATTTCTTTATATTTGAAAACAAATTTTTTTTATGAAGAAGTTGATTCCCTTTATCCTATTGTTTTCTCAATTATATTTTGCTCAAAATGTGGCTCAAAGTTTAGAAACTGCCACTAAAAAGTTGCTGTCTTCAAGTCCTGCATATTCTTCAAACGTCTCGATTTATGTGGCAGATGAAAATGGAAATTTTGTCTATGAAAATAATGGAAACAAAGGATTGTCTACGGCTTCAACTCAGAAGATTTTTACCGCCGCTGCGGCTTTGGAAACTTTAGGAAAAGACTTTCAATACGTAACAACTGTGAATTTTTCCGGAACACTGTCCGGCGGGAATTTAAACGGTGATTTGTTCATTACTTCCACGGGTGATCCTACTTTGGGGAGTTGGAGATATGAAGGTTATAAGCCGGAAAATTTCAAGCAGAAACTTATTAAATCTTTAAAGGACAGAGGAATTTCTTCAATATCGGGGGATTTAATTATTGACGATTTATATTTTGATTTTCAAACCGTTCCCGGTGGATGGCCGTGGAATGACCTTGGAAACTATTACGGAGCTGGAGTTTGGGGAGTAAATTGGCGAGAGAACCAATTCGATTTGCAGATGGCAAATGGAGATATTAAAAAATCGAATATCGATTTGCCAAATGTGAAATGGGTAAATGAAGTGAGAACCGGCGGAAGTTCTGATCAGAGTCTCATCTTTACCGCACCGCATTCCGATGTGGCGCTTATTAATGGTACTTTGCCTTCAAAAGCAGTAACGGTTTCGGGAGCCACACCTAATCCACCATTAACTTTGGGAGAAGAAATAAAGATATGGCTGAAAGAAGCAGGAATAGAATTCAAGGGGAAAATCACGGCTACTTCTCAGCAGAAAATTGAAGGACAAAAGATCACCTTTTCTCCGAAAAACAATCTCCTTATGGAATATAAATCCCCAACTTTAGATAAGATTGTGTTTTGGTTTATGCGAAAAAGTGTGAATTTATATGGCGAGACTTTAATTAAAACTTTAGGCAAGGAAAAGAAAAATGAAGGGAGTTTTGAAGCAGGAATTTCTTATCTAAAAGAATTCTGGAAGTCCAGAGGAATCAACGCTGCGATGATTAATTTTGCAGATGGAAGCGGATTGTCTCCGCAGAATTATGTCGCCGCCAGAG
This sequence comes from Kaistella carnis, assembly GCF_003860585.1. Taxonomy (NCBI): domain Bacteria; kingdom Pseudomonadati; phylum Bacteroidota; class Flavobacteriia; order Flavobacteriales; family Weeksellaceae; genus Kaistella; species Kaistella carnis. The sequence goes on from NZ_CP034159.1 coordinate 379,969, forward strand.
CCGAAGTTCAATCGCTGTTGTGGAGCCAAAAACAGCCTTGGTTCAAAGAGTTTTTTGAGGGTTTTCCTACCCAGGCAAACGGCATGAAAATGAAGAGTGGCACCATGAAAGACACAAAATCTTTCGCGGGATATCATACGGCAAAAAATGGTAAAAAATATGTTTTTGCGATTATCATCAATAATTATCAGGGGGGAAATATCAGCAATGCTTTATTCGAAGTGTTGAACGAATTAAAATAATTCCGGATTAAACTGTATGAAAAGAAGAAGCGTTTTCTCCAAACTCAATAACTGGATCATTTATTTTTTGCTTACTGCAGCAGTGGCCGGCGTTGTGATAGCCTCGATTGTTTTAATTGATTATTTGCGTAAAGAGGAGATCAAAAGGATTGAACTTTTCGCAACGGCCATGAAATATCAACAGGAAGAAGTGATTAACGATCCTATGACCTGGGATTTAATCCTCCAGATCAACAATACCAATAATACCATTCCGGTTATCGTTACAGACAAAAACAAAAAACCGCTGGGGTACGATTTTCAACGAAATATTCCCGAACATATTCAGAATGATCCAAAAAAAATGCAGGCGCTTCTGAGAAAAATGGAAAATTCTTATAAGCCTATTGAGTTACAAATGCCCGATGACAATAACCAGTATGTTTATTATACCAACTCCAATTTACTTAATAATTTGCGGTATTCGCCCTATATTTTAGGATTGCTGATTCTGGCGTATATTTCCTTTTCATTCTGGTTTCTGCGGACCATTAAAAAGACAGATGAAGGTTATGTTTGGGCCGGGCTGGCAAAAGAAACCGCCCACCAGATCGGAACTCCTTTATCATCAATGATCGGCTGGATCGAAATTCTGCGGATGGAAAATGAAAACAGTGAAGGCGTAAAGGAAATTGAAAATGACATTAACCGCCTCAAAACGATTTCTGAACGTTTTTCGAAAATAGGCTCTGTTCCCGAACTCAATGATTTAAATATCAATGAAACGGTGCAGCAAAATTATGATTACCTTAAATCAAGAATTTCTAAAAAGGTAAAATTTATGTTGGTTTTACCGAAAGAGCAGGTTTTGATTCCGCACAGTAGAATTCTTTTAAGTTGGGTTATTGAAAATATTGTTAAAAATGCTGTAGACGCGATGAAAGGTGAAGGCAGACTTGAAATAGAACTCTACGAAAAGAATAAAAATATTATTATCGATATTAAAGATTCGGGTTCCGGTATGACGAATTATCAAGCACGAAATGCTTTCAAAGCTGGATATTCTACCAAGAAAAGAGGTTGGGGATTAGGTTTGTCTTTGGCGAAACGCGTGATAAAGGAATATCATAAAGGCGATATTAAGATTGCACTTACAGAAGTCGGCGCGGGAACTACTTTTCGTATCTCGATGAGAAGTTCTTAAGATTAGCAGTATTTGATGAGAGTGCTTTGGTTTTTGGGTGAAAATACGGGTTAGTATTTTTAATTATTCTTGATTTTATTGCATAATTTAGTCTTCAATAACTAATAACCAATTGATCATGAAGAATTTAGTCTTTCTTTTTTTGCTCAGCACTTCTTTTACCAACGCCCAAATTTTTGATATTTTAAAAGATAAAGTAAAAGATCAAGCCACACATCTGATAGGTGACAAAGCAATCGGAGCCATAACGACAGAAGCAATTACCACCAATTTTAAAGATTGCAATAAAGTCGACATTAAAAGTCCTGACTTCGGGAAGAATGAAAATTATACCAAGCTTTGTAATGTTGCCTTTTCTCCCTCGGAAGGTTATCTTTTAAAACCTGGCTTTTATACCATTGAACTTAAAAGTTTTTGTTTACACGCGGGAACGTACGCGCCCAGTAAAGGAGATGGCTATTTGTATGCACCGCTGAAAGGTCAGAAAAAAGACCTTGTTGCTTCTTTAATCAAAAACTGGTATCAAAATCAGGATATTCCTCAGGAAAAAGTACAGGCCTTGGTTTGGGGCATTATCGCAAAATCAAGCTTTAAAAATATGAGTCCGGATCTACAGTTAGCTGCCACCAGACTTTTAAGTAAAAGTGAGTTGCTTAGCTTATCAAAAATGGGTTTAGATTTTGTTCCTGCAAGCGTAATGTATAAAGCCAAAAGTAACTTACCACAATCGGTTCAAATGGTTCTGGAGGCAGAAAATAAGATCAGAAGTTTTTTCAGTTCTTCTTCTTCTTCTTCAAGTTATTCAGAGTTTTAAAAATTAGCCTTGTTAACCGGCGTAAATCCTATAACTTCTGAAATTTCTTACGGAACTTGGGGTCTACATCCAAAGGGATATTGGACTTCATACCAACCGCACGGTTACCGACAGATGACCGTGAGAATATATGTTCCAAATACCATGACCTCTGTATCTTATATCCCGTCTGATGATGTCGCAGTCCCTGCAAATACGGGAAGTCAGAGATTAAAGGTTTCAGATGTTCTGAATTGTAACTAGAAATCTACTCAAAAAGCCACTTCAATTAAAGTGGCTTTTAAATAGCAAATAAAGCGGATCTACAACTTATTTTTCAGAATAAAAGATATAATAATTTGCATCAAACTGAACGGGTTGTTCGGAAGAAAGAGTAGCAGTTTGCCACTTTTCTGTCGGACTAATTTCCTGATTTCCATTAATTCTGATTGGTAGTTTTAAGTTTTTTACACCATTGGCATATCGATATTTAAAAATTTTTCCTGTTTGAGAATATTCTAAAGTCGGGATTTGAATGGTTCTTAAGTATTGATCAAAAACAGTGGAAAAATCAATTCCAGATTTTTCGCTGATATAATTCTCAATTTGTTTTGTGGTAACGGTTTTGTGATAAAATTCTTTGTTCAAACCCCTTAGGATCTGTCGAAATTTTTCATCATTATTGATAATCTGGCGGATGGTATGAATCATGTTTGCGCCTTTATAATACATGTCACCGCTTCCTTCGTTTCTCACACCATATTTACCAATAATCGGACTTTTATTTTCAATGTTGTTTCTGATACCAATAACGTATTTTTCAGCTGAATTTTTATCCATGTAATTCTCGGTGAACAATGTTTCGGAATAATTGGTAAAACTTTCATGAATCCACATATCAGCTTGATCCTTCGCGGTAACATTATTGGCAAACCATTCATGACCACTTTCATGGATAATGATGAAATCCCAGTTCAGGCCGACACCTGTTCCGGAAAGATCCCGACCTAAATACCCGTTTTCGAAATTGTTACCGTAAGCCACTGAGCTTTGGTGTTCCATGCCGAGATAAGGACTTTCAACAAGTTTATAAGAATCTTCATAAAAAGGATAAGGCCCAAACCAATATTCAAAAGCTTTGATCATCGGTTTAACTTGCTGAAATTGCTTTTTAGCTTTCTCTAAATTGTAATCTAAAACCCAGTAATCTAAATCCAAGGGTCCTTTTTCACCCTCATATGTTTCTTTAAAATTGACATATTTCCCCACATTAGGAACAATAGAGTAGGCATTAATGGGGTTTTTAACTTCCCAAGTATAGATTTTTTTGTCGTTAATAAAAGCCTCATCGATCAATCGACCGTTTGCGATACCTACTAAATCTTTTGGCGTAATAATTTTCATGATCATTCCATTATCGGGTTCATCACTCCAAATATCTTTAATTGGCAACCAAACCGAGGCGCCAATTCCTTCTTGTGCGACAGACATCCAGGGATTCCCGTTTTTATCTTTCTTGAAAACCCATCCACCATCCCACGGTGCATTCTTAGCAATGATAGGTGTTCCGGAAAACTGAACCGTAAAATGATGAATTTCGCCTTTTTTGTAGGTCCTGTTTGTTTCAATAAAGATGAAATCGCCGTCGCGTTTTGAAGAACACAGTTTTTCGTCAGAATCGACGATATGGTAAGTCATGGGTTGCTGCAAATCAATTTGAAAAACTGGATTTGTGACGTTCTTTGTAATTTCAAAGGTGATTTTATTACTCCCGGAAACCGATTGATCTTCAAACTTTGCCTCCACTGAAATTTCATATTTTTTTACATCCCAAAAATTCCTATAGTTTGTATTGGCTCCTTTCAGGGTGTCGGCTTTTGTAAAAACCTGGGCAGAGTAAAATCCTGAAATTAACAGGAAGGCAGCTATTGTTTTTTTCATATTATATAGAATAAGAGAAACAAATATAATTATTATTTACCTCACATTTTTTCTCTTTAAAATTCCACTCGTGAGGTATTATTAAAATTCAGTATTTTTGACAAAATTTATTGAATGAAACTCAGAATTATTTCCACGCTTTTTTGCTTTGTTTTACTTATTTCATGTAATAAAGACAAAGAAATTCTTAATACCTTAAATGACTACAATCTTTCTATGGAAAGTAAAGGGTATCATTTCGGCGATGCCTTAGAACTTCCGAAAGAAGTGATGGACAATGCAGAAAGTATCACCATTAGTTTTGGCGACAAAGAGACTTCCAAGTTAGTTGTTGATCCCCAGTTTTTCACGTTGGGAGATAATGCAGTTACTTTTAATATCAAGAAAAAAGGCGGCGAAATTTTAACGCAGGATGCGACCATTAATGTATTTGCAAAAAATCCAGAAGCCAATTTAACTTATGAAATTATAAAAGAGTACCCACATGATCCCAAAAATTTCGTGCAAGGATTTCAAATTGAAGGGAATATGATTTATGAATCTGAAGGTCAGATCGGCCAGTCCCGAATTATGAAATATCAATTGGGAACCACAACTCCGGTTGCAGAAACGCCACAGGGAGGAGATATTTTTTCTGAGGGTTGCGCCATAGTTGGTGATAAAATTTATCAGTTAACCTGGCAAAATAAGATCGGTTTTGTTTATGATAAAAGCACTTTGAAACTTCTTAGACAGTTTGATTACCCGAACGTAATGGGTGAAGGCTGGGGTTTAACTTATGATGGTAAAAATTTGATCGCATCTGATGGAACAAAGAACATTTATTTCTTAGATCCGAACAATCCTTCGAAAATGGTGCGTTATATTTCGGTTGCAGGAAATACAGAAGCTTATGATCAATTGAACGAACTGGAATATCACAACGGATTTATTTATGCCAATGTGTGGCAGAAACCAATTATCTTAAAAATTAATCCTGCTAATGGTGAAGTAGTTGGCAAATTTGATTTTACCGAAATTGCAAAACTACATACCACTGATAACGATGATGTTTTAAACGGAATTGCCTTTAAAGGAGAAAATATGCTCATCACCGGGAAGTTATGGCCAAAAATTTACGAAGTGGCTATAAAATAATTTTAAGTTAAAAGGGTGGGGAGAAATATTGTTTCGTACTAAAAATGGAGTATTTTTAGAAATAGTATTAATTTTTATATAGCCGAGCCGGTCATTTGAAAAATATGTAAGTCATTGAAAAATTTATTTAATATTTTAGTCTTATTCATTTTCTGTACGGCTTCTGCGCAGAAGGTTCTCCCATTTGATACCTTAAAGTTAGGAACGGCTAATGATTTGTTTGCAGACGATTACGGTAACATTTACCTGCAGCAAAAGAAGGATTTCAGTTTTGCGAAATATGATTCACTTGGTCATCAAAAAGCCAAGTTGATGCTCCCTTTGCCGTTTAAGATTCAGAATGTTCAAAATCCTTTAAATGTTCCGTCATTTTCTCAAAATGCGCAAGAGCTTCGGTTTTTTGATCAAAATCTAAATGAAATACAAACCATAAATTTTCGCCAGAAGTTTGGATTTATTAAGGCCGCGTATGTAGAAGATTTACAGCAAGCCTGGTTGTTGGATGAAAGTACGAAAAATCTAATTCAATATAATTTTCGGGATGATAAAATAGTAAATTCTTTCCCTTTTAGAGTAGATGTTGATCAGCTCCTGGATCTTTTGGTATATGAAAAAAACGTCTACTTACTCTACAGAAATCAGCTGCTCATCTATAATTTAAATGCGGAAAAAAAGGTCGATCTTATTCTTGAAAATGTGCGAAAGCTTCGTCGTGAGAACGGTATTGTTATGGTTATTTCCTTAAATCAAATTCAGAAAATTTCAGAAAATAAATTAGAAACAATATTTAAGGAAGATAATTCCCAAATTGTGGATAAAAACTCGGCTGCTTATTTTGTTATCAAAGACAACAAACTTTATCTTTACCCCATTCAAAAAAAGATTGATTAAAGGCGGACAAGTTCCTTTTTAATTACCTTTTATTCATTCACTTTATAATTCACTTTTAAGAATGCATATTGCTGTTACAGGAAATATTGGCGCTGGCAAAACAACTCTAACTAAAATGTTATCAAAACATTACGGTTGGGAAGCGCAGTTTGAAGATGTAGATCATAACCCTTATTTAGAAGATTTTTATGCCGACATGGGCAAATGGAGTTTTGCCTTGCAGATTTATTTTTTGGGAAGCCGTTTTAAACAGGTAAAAGAGATCCGTGAAAGTGGCAAAAATATTATTCAGGATCGTACTATTTATGAAGATGCTCATATTTTTGCAGAGAATTTAAATGATATGAGTTTGCTGACGGACCGGGATTTTCAGAATTATTCTTCCGTTTTTAATCTGATGAAGAGTTTTGTTTCGGCACCGGATTTGCTCATCTATTTAAAATCAGATGTTCCCAATTTAGTGAAGAAAATTTACAAACGCGGACGTGATTACGAAGCTTCGATTTCCATCGAATACCTCTCTAAACTCAATCAGAAGTACGAAAAGTGGATCTCAGATTATAATGAGGGAAAACTTTTAATCATAGAAGTTGATGATTTAGATTTCGTGGAAAGACCGGAAGATTTCGGATTAATTCTGGAAAGAATTGAAACAGAACTGCACGGATTATTTTAAAATTTACCATTAAAGAGTGGTGAAAAAAATAGTCCAATGAATGAAACATATTCACCTCTAACTTCTTTAGTTCAAAAAAAATGATTAAAATTCTTTATAATAATTCGTGTTCCAAAAGTCGCGGAATTCTGGAATATCTTGATGAAAATGGGGTGCCCTTTGAAATCATTGATTTTATTCAGAACCCGTTAAGTGAAATGGAATTGAGAACAGTTCTGAAAAAACTTAGAATGGCCGCGAAAGATCTGATCCGCAAGAATGAAAAAAAATTCAAAGATCTCTATTATGACAAAGAATATAGCGAAGATGAATGGATTCAGGTGATGCTAAAAAATCCATCGCTGATACAGCGTCCGATTTTAATTAAGGATTCAGTTGCTATGATTGGTCGCCCGGTCGAAGTTGCTAAGTTTTTTATTGAAAGTTAAATAAGCGATTTAAAAGCTTCTTTCACATGATTATATTTAAAATCAAATCCCAGCGATTTGATTTTTTTGTTATTTGCTCGTGTCCCTTCCAAAATGATGGAACTCATTTCTCCCAAGACCGATTTTAAAACAAATTTCGGAACATTAAAGGGAAGAAAAAATTTGTCTGAAGCGTTCGCTAAATCTTTCATAAAGGTTTTATTCGTCGGAACATCATCTGCCACAGCATTGTAAATTCCATTCATCTTTTGGTTTTCGATTGCAAAAACGTACATATTGACCAAATCATCCACATGGATCCAGTTCATCCACTGATTGCCTGAACCTACACCGGAACCCATATTTAAATTGACCAATTTCTTTAATAAAGGAAAAGCACCACCATTTTTTGCCAAAACCATAGCCGTTCTCAAACAAACAACCCTGTCTGCAACAGTGGAGAACTTGTTTGCTGCATTTTCCCAAGATACACACAATTCTGCTAAAAAATCTTTCTGCACAACACCATCGCTTTCTTTCAGTATTTGATCTGAAGTAAAAGTTCCATAATAATTAATGCCTGACGCGGAAATAAATGACTCTAAATGAACGTTATTTTTTTTACACCGTTCCAATAGCAAATTCGCCGTATCGACACGACTGGAATACATTTCTTTTTTGTACGCGTCGCTCCAGCGTTCACTGATGGTGGCACCTGCTAAGTGAATAATGGCGTCGAGTTTTTGAAAAGCCTTGTCATCAATCTCCTTTTCTGCAATATTCCAGTAAAATTCCTTTGGATCATCACTCTTTTTGCGTGTTAGAATTCGAACTTCATGCCTTCTTTCCCTCAGCTTTTCAACTAAAAGTTGTCCAACAAGTCCTGTTCCGCCGGTTATTAAAATAGTCATTCGTTAAATTTATAGCATCATTACTCCTTCGATTGCGCCCACTTTTTTATAGATACTCACCACTTGATCAGCATCCAAAACAAAAGCATTGATGCTTAGTGCCGTATATTTTCCTTTTTTGCTGTCACGTGTCGTAAGGGTAAATTTGATATCATCGAAAACCCGATAGATTTCTGTAAGTTTTGATTCTTCAGTGGTAAGAATGAATTTAAAGAGATATTCTTCCGGAAAATTGTGAGTGTTATCTAATTTCTCTTTTAATGAAGCGTAAAATTCTTCCGGATTTTTATTGTCTTCCTGTCCTATAATATTTAACATGGGGTAATATTTAAATTAAAAAAATTCGGATCAGAAATCCGAATTCAAATATAGTTAAAAATAACTTTTTTATTTTGCTGCTTTTAATGAATTCATAATGGTGTTTGCATTTTGCTGTTCATGATTTTCAATAATATTAAAAAGACCGTCCACCATTTGTTGTGCGGCAAATTTACTGATTCCATTCGTTGCAATATTTGCTGTATTTTGATTTCCTAAAATGGATCCTAAAAGATTAGTACCGGATAAAGCAGAATTTAAAGATTGAACCAGTCCAAACTCATTTAGTTTAGCATCAACTTTCGGCGCAATTGCTGCCATCAATTGGGTAGAAGTTTTCTCTCTTAAAATTTGAGTGGCAACTCCGGAACCGCCTTGTACTATTCTCGCTGCATCTTCTGCGGTCAAAGAATTAACTGCATTTATTAATATAGGACGCGACGTATCGACCGTAAAGGCTGCTGCCTGCGCAATATATTCTTTTTCTTTTACCACTAAATTATTTAAACCCACCTTTTGTAAAGTGCTGTTGATGTCACGCAGTTGTTTCGGTAGTGCAGCATCAATCAGTTGATTTGCTAAAAAACTGTCTTTGTTGCTAAAAATATTGAGTCCTTTATTGATTCCACCAAGCAAAACCTGTTTTAAAACAGCAATTCCAACGGTTGAAGTTGCAAGTGCAACGCATGATTGTGCTGTAGTCCCGATGGTTGCAACCGCCATGGTTGCCAATAATATAGTATTTGTTCTCATTCTTAAATTATTTGGATATTTTTTATGTAGTCAAATTGTACGCCAAAAATTTTGGTGTGGTTATAGGACATAAAAATTAAAACCTATAGTTATATTAAATCCTTTGACAAAAGAAAGGTAGAAAAATGATGAATTTTGGTACAATTGAAAGCTTCAAAAAAAAGATCTATAAAAAACCATTTTCCCTCGAAAGTGGTTTTTTTTGTCGGTTTATTATCGCTAATTTTGTGCGTAAATAATATATTTTATAATGAGAGAAAAATTCATTAGTTGGGGAATCGTACTTTTGGTAGTTACATGGGCGATTTCGATATTAATCAAGACCCATTATTGGATCCCTATTTTATTAAGTTGTATTTACGCGCTTGGCCTCTACAACACTTTTCAAACGAAACATGCCATTCTTCGGAATTTTCCGGTATTGGGTTATTTCCGTTATTTTTTCGAAGAGATTTCTCCAGAAATGCAGCAGTATTTTATTGAAAGAGAAACAGATGGTAAGCCTTTTCCAAGAAACGAAAGATCTGCAGCTTACAGACGTGCAAAAAACCTGAGCGACACTGTGCCTTTTGGGACACAATTAGATATCAATAACAGAAGATATGAAGGAATTAAGCATTCAATCTATGCGAAATCGCCTTCTGAGCATTTGCCAAAAGTATTGGTGGGGAACCATCAATGTACGCAAAAGTATGAAGCTTCTTTATTTAATATCTCCGCGATGAGTTTCGGATCATTAAGTGACCGCGCTCAAATTGCTTTAAACAAAGGAGCTAAAAAAGGAGGTTTCTATCACAATACCGGCGAGGGTGGAATTTCACCGTATCACTTGCAGGGTGGTGATCTGTGCTGGCAGATTGGGACTGGATATTTTGGTTGTCGAGATGACCACGGATTCTTTTCTCCCGAGATCTTTAAAAAGAATGTGGCTTTACCAAGTGTAAAGATGATCGAGATTAAAGTTTCACAAGGTGCAAAACCTGGTCATGGTGGAGTTTTACCTGCCTCTAAAAACACCCCGGAGATTGCTGCTATCCGACACGTACAACCAGGACTGACGATTATTTCGCCGCCTTCACATTCTGCTTTTTCAGATGCTGCAGGTTTACTGAAGTTTGTACAGCAATTACGTGAATTATCTGATGGGAAACCTGTTGGTTTTAAATTATGTATTGGAGATACAAAAGAGTTTGAAGATATCTGTGCGCAAATGAATGTGTTGAAAATCTATCCGGATTTTATTACCGTAGATGGTGCGGAAGGGGGAACCGGAGCTGCGCCACCAGAGTTTTCTGATGGAGTAGGAATGCCTTTGGAACCTGCATTGATTTTTGTGAACAGAACTTTGCTTAATTTCAATGTGCGTGACAAACTGAAAGTGATCGCAAGTGGTAAAGTCCTTACGTCCTTAGATATTCTGCGTGCTATTTCAATGGGAGCAGATATGTGTAATAATGCGAGAGGATTTATGTTTGCACTGGGTTGTATTCAGGCTTTGCGTTGTAATACCAATACATGTCCAACCGGTGTAGCAACACAGGATAAAATGCTGATTAAAGGACTGGATGTGACCGATAAGAGTGAAAGAGTATATCATTTCCACAAGAATACTTTGCGTACGTGTAATGAGCTTATTGCAGCTGCAGGAAGATCTTCTTATGATGAAGTTGACGCGAGTATGTTTATGCGTGGTGATGAATTTGAACACTTGGCTGATTTTTATTTCCCAGACATTTTAGGAAATGTAAAAACACCGGCAAGTCGCTATTAAAATTTTTAGATTATTTGAAAAGAACTTCAGGAGATTCCTGAAGTTCTTTTTTTTGTGACTCGTTTTTGAACTCTTCTTTTCCCTTAATTAAGCGAGTTATAATTTCGCTGGAAGGAAATTTAATTTTAGCTTTTTGTAGCATTATTTAGACGACATCCTTTCTCGTTATCGAATGGAATTTATTTCCGTGCAAAATTGAATTGATCTTAATTTTTTTGATCGGTGTATTTGACGTTATCTTTCTTGTCTGACGATGAACGTGTTCCAATCCGGGAAAACGGAATTCATGGTTGCTAAAAAACTTTAGAGGGTCTTATTCGGATGTCTTTGCTTTGAAAAATCGTGTCAAGGTTTTAGATCTGGACAGCGTTAATGATATAACATATTTCTATTATAACTTCGATAGTTCACATCTAGTTCTATTATCTTAAAATGTGACGTTTAAAGCATTACTTAAGCCCGAGAGAATAAAAGGAATGGAAGTCTGTTGAAACGTACAAAATAACAACTCTAAATTTCCCTTTAATGATATTACCAGGAGAGAACTGCGCAAAAAAAATCCAATATCAACTAAATGATATCGGATTTATTATAATTGAAAAACTATTATGCTTCTTCAGCCGGAGTTTCAGTTTCTTCAACTGCTTTTGGTTTTGGAGCTGGTTTAGGAGCTTCTACAACCGGTGGTGCATCAGAAACGATTTCGAACTCATAGTTATACTCAACATCTCTGTGAAGTCTAACCAAAGCTGAAAACTTACCAGTTCTTTTGATATTGTTTCCAGGAATTTTGATGTATTTTTTATCAACTTGTACTCCTACTTTAGATAGTTCTTCAGAAAGGTTTGCATTGTTGATAGAACCAAACAATTTATCACCTGAACCAACTTTGGTTGCAATAGTAATGTTTGTTTTCTTCAATTGATCAACTACCGCATTTGCAGCAGCAACTAATTTAGCTTCTTCCTCTTTTCTAGCTTCTAAAGTCTCCGCTAAGTTTGCTTTATTTTTTGGCGTAGCCAAAAGTGCAATTCCTTTTGGTAACAAGTAGTTTCTTGCGTATCCAGGTTTTACACTTACTACGTCGAACTCAAGTCCTAAGTTCTCTACGTCTTTTTTTAAGATAATATCCATTGTTGTTGTCCGTTTTTAATTTCAGAAAAAAGATGATTGATCTGTTCTCTAAAAATCGTTAGAATTAATAATTATTCAGCAACTGTTATAGCGATCTGCACAGGCACAAAGCTTATTGCTTACCGCATTTTTATTTTAAAAGATCCGCAACATAAGGCATCATTGCCAAGTGTCTTGCTCTTTTGATTGCAGCAGAAACTTTTCTTTGGTACTTTAAAGAAGTTCCGGTGTATCTTCTTGGTAAAATTTTACCTTGTTCGTTTACGAACTGAAGAAGGAAGTTAGCATCTTTATAATCAACATGCTTAATTCCGTATTTTTTGAATCGACAGTATTTTTTGTCAGATTTTGTATTGATGTCTACTGGAGTTAAGAATCTTACTTCTGATTCTCCACCTGCTGAGGCTTGTTTAGCCATATCATCTATTGCCATAACTTTTTTTGTTTTTTAGGGTTAAAAATTAAACTTTCGCAGTTTTCACTTTTGTTCTTCTTGTTACTGCATACTCGATCGCATGTTTGTCAAGTTTTGTAGTAAGGTAACGGATCACTCTCTCGTCACGCTTGTACGCAAGTTCTAAATCTGCAACTACAGTTCCTTCACCTTTGAATTCGATCAAAGTGTAAAATCCATTCTTTTTTAATTGAATAGGATAAGCTAATTTTTTCAGTCCCCAATTTTCTTTGGCAACGATTTCGCAATTGTTAGATTTTAGTAAATCTTCAAATTTTTTCACTGCTTCCTCCACCTGAGCATCAGATAGAACGGGAGTTAAAATGAAAACAGTTTCGTAATTGTTCATAATGTTAATGAATTTTGTTAATTATTTCGAGGTGCAAAAATATAACTTCTTTTTGTAACATGCAAGATAATGAACCTATTAAAGCCTCTTTTTTAAGATTATTTCAAGAATAAGTGAAAATAAATCGGGAACTTTATTTTAGCCACGGTTGAAGCGGCATCCCCCGACTGGTCGGGGATATAGCGGAAAACGGGTCTGCGTGTGGCAGAAAATCAGGTTTTCGTGCTCCTTATTCTTTTCGAACCTCTTCCAAATATAGGTCTTTTAGCTGGTCATATAGGGAGTGACGGCTCACCAAAAGGGAAATTAAGGAGGATACCATTCCGGCCAGCATCAGATAAAAAATCAGACTGTGGCGATCGGTCATTTCCAGCACAATGATAGACGAGGTGAAAGGTGCGCGCGTGATCCCCGTAAGAAAGGCGACCATGCCCGTTAAGATGACGACGTTGGTTTCGTGAGGTGTCAAACTGATCCAGCCCGCAATTACCGAACCGATACTTGCACCGGCAGAAAGTGCAGGCGCAAAAATTCCACCTGCGCCACCTGAGGTAAAGGAAAGTGCCGGACCCAACATTCTGAAAAGTGGCATATACCAGTCTTCATTTTTATTGTCGCTAAAGAGAATGCGTTCCATAATTCCTTTTCCGGAACCCAAAATTTCCTCGTTGATGAAGTATGCTAAAAAAGCAATAATCAAAGCTGAAATGACGAGAAAGATAATATTGGCGCGATCTGTTTTTAGATTTTTTTTCCAGGCACTGATGGAAAGCATTATTCGGGAGAGTTGACTGGCGAAAATTCCGGAAACAGCAGAAACCAGAATCACAGGAAAGATAATCAGAATGCTAATGTCGCTGGTTTTCGGATAGCCCAGATATAAATAGGATCCGGCAAACGTTTGGGCTGTTAATCCCGCAATAATAACCGCCGTAAACAAAGCAGTCTTAAAATAGTTGATATGAGTTTTTGAAAGTTCTTCCACGGCAAATACAATTCCGCCCAGCGGGGTATTAAATGCAGCGGAGAGTCCCGCGGCAGCACCTGTCATAATCATGTTTTTCTTTGAGATTTTAGGCCACCATTCCGGCAGAAATTCGTTCACTTTTCTAAAAACCGAACCTGCGATCTGTATGGTTGGACCTTCGCGCCCGACTGCACCACCACCGATAACGAGGATTACGGAGGAAAGGACTTTGAAAATCATTATTTTAATACTGAGCAAATGAGATATTTTGCGGTGTTCTTTAGGATTTGCTAATTCTACAGCGGCCATTACCTGCGGTATTCCGCTACCTTTAGCATAAGGAGAAAATCTTTTGACCAACCACCAGGACAGAACAAATGCGACAGGTGCTACGATAAAAATCAGCCAGCTGTGCCACTTCATCATAGCGTGCATGAGGTTTTCTCCCCATTGAAAGATCTGCGCATAAAGGACTGCGAAAATCCCGGTTATAAATGAACCGATCCAAAATGGGATTGCCTGAAGTAGATTAAGTTTCAGTTTTTCGTTTCGTATGTTATCGAAAGAAGCTTTGATTGATCCACGAAGTAAAAGATAAAGTCGGTGCATTTTGCAAAATTATCATTTTTAAAAAGAAATGATGGTAATTTGACGTTATTTTTAATCATCAAAAAAGGCCTGCAAATCTGCAGACCTTTCTTTTTATAAAAAATTTGAAATGATTATTTTTTAACAATTTTCACAGATTGTGTTCCTTTTTCAGTTTGAATGTTTACTACATAAACTCCAGGAGTTAATTTGCTTAAATTAACTTGGTTTTTAACGGCATTCAAAGTTTGAGAAGCAACTACTTTACCTGTAAGATCATATACCTGAACAGATTTTACTTTATCAGCTGCTTCGATATTCACGATATCTACAACAGGATTAGGATAAACTTTAACTTCAGATCTTTTCACATCTGAAACTGCTAATCCACCTACAGAAATAGAGTAATCTTCTGCCTGACCGAATGAAGCGCCTGCACAAGGATCAAGAAAGTTTGTGGATCCGAAGATCTTTTTCACTCTCATTCTGGTAGTTCCAAGTAAAGCATCGGCAGGTACTGCAAGCGTTTGTGATACTGTTTTACCATCTGTTCCAGTTGAATTAATCAGCAATTCTGTAATTTCATAAACTTCACCGGCGTCATTCAATACTCCGTTTTGATTCCAGTCAATGAATACCACAAATCTGTTGGTATAAGGTCCACTGGTGTTTCCTTGTAACTCCATGAGGTAAGAGCCGCCCTGATTTACAGTTCCCGTAGTGGAAATAAAGTTTTCATGACCTGGAGTGCCAGTTGTGCTGGCCGGACTTGTATTGTTTATTCCTGCGAACTTAACAGAGGTAATTGGTTCTGTAGTAAGTGACATTACAAGCGGTCCACAGTATGGAGCGTACGGATTTGCCTCCGTTGTAAATGAAAATACACTGCAGCCGGTGGCTTCACCTGCGCCATTTTTCGCAACTACTTTCCAGTAATAGGTTGTTAAAGGTAATAAGCCTGTAGCGGTAGTGCTAAGTCCTGTTACGTTTCCTATTAAGGTGGTAGGATTTGCAGAAGTGTCTAAATATACATCGTAACTGCTTGCTGCAGTTCCTGTTGCTGCTACAGTCCAAGATAAAGTTACCGGAGTTAAATAGGGAACTGCGGTTGCTGCATTTGCTGGTGCGACAAGAGTAGGGCATTCAGGTGGTGCAGTAGGCGCAAGGTTAACAAGGATATTATCGATTAATAAGACAAATTTGTCACTTGAATTATTAACGAAAGCGATACGGACCGTAGTCCCGGCATAGGCGTTCAGATTTGCTTCTCTCGTAACCCATGTAGAATTTTCAGACGCGGTATTATAAAGTTCAACGGTGAAATCTGAAACAGCATTTCCGCCGTTAGGCGATAACATTACTTTGTAGCCATCGCTGAAATCGGGATCTTGTGCTTTAGCATCCCACTGAATAAATGTGTTATCGGCGGGTAAAGTAATCTGGGGAGAAATTAGCCAGTCATTTGATGTTCCGGCAGGACTGTACCAGGAAGAGCTCATTGCGGCAAAATTGCCGTCGGGCCCGCCATAGTTTGGAATGGCACCACCGCGATCTTTTCTAATCTAGGCTCCTGCGTTAAACTCTCCCACAGTAGGATCGTGAGTAAGACCGTCTACATCAATTAAAGTCCAGGCCGCGAATCCGGGGCTGGCTCCATCAAAATTTTCTTGGAAAACCTGAGCGGTTCCAAACAGGGGTATTGCCAAAAATGAGGCAACCAGTAAAATTTTTTTCATAATGATAAGGTTTTTAATTAAACTTACCTCAAAATTAGAAAATCGAAATGAATTAAACAAAGAAAACGTATAAATATTTAATATTCTTTATTTAATATATAATATCACTGAATATAATGTAAAATTAGAATATTAGGAAATGTTTGATAGATGCGGTTACAGCGCAAAATCTTTAATTCGGGAAAACGCAATTTCCTGTTCATTCATCCAATCCAGAAAATGCTCCAGACGGTCATGAAGTTTTTTACCGGTTTTGTATTTTTTATGAAAAGGAAGTGCGAAATTATATTTTTCAAAATCGGTGAACTGCCATGAATTCAGATAAATAAGAACAAACTCATCTTTTTTAATGGTTTCAATGACCATCGTTTGATAGAAGGCGAGTGGCATGATCTGAAAAATATAATCACTGTACGGAATTTGTGAATATCTTGAAATACTTTCGTGAAAAATAGTTAAACCACTCTGTTCTGTAAAAGGCGCTTTCCTTTCAAAACGGCGAAGGGGAAAAATCAGTGCGGTGTCTTCGTTCAGAGAAGCGTAGGTAAAACGCAAATGGTGTAAGTCACTAAAACTGATCATATGATCGGGAAGTCTGATGCCACGTATTTGTTTGCCAATCCAGTCTTCGGTCATCATTTTAGCCTCCTCAATTTTTTCTATTGGCGAATCAATGCTTAACAAAGCGATTTCATGACCCTTCGTCACGATCTTTTTGATTAGTTTTTCTAATCGGGATACCAAAGAAATTTCGATAAAAAAGGTCGCCAGAATTTCTGCGTTTTCCAGACTTCGTAAGATCGAATTCGTATTCTGTATGGTTATTTCTAACTTTTCTGCAGCACTAAAAGCCTCTCTTTTTTTAAAAGAAGAATCAGAATCAACAATGTTAAATGTCAATAAAATCATTTTTGGAATTTGATAGGAGGTGAATGTATAAAAAAAATCTGCAAAATCTTCAGGAATATCCTTTTGAAGTTGCAGATTGTTTTAATTGAAGAAGTATTCTAATTCACGAATGAATCTTAAACTGTTTCGGACAAGATTAGTTTTTTCCCAATTTTACCTTCAGGTTCTTTAGCATATCTTTTGTCATTTCTGTGATTCCAAAGTCGTAGGAAAGTCCCCAATCTTTTTTCGCCACAGAATCATCAATGGAAGCGGGCCAGGAGTCGGCAATTTCCTGTCGGAAATCGGGTTTGTAATCAATCGTAAACTCAGGAATTTCTTTCTTGATTTCTTCCGCTAATTCTTTTGGAGTAAAAGACATTCCTCCCAAATTGTAAGAAGTATGCACGGTTAAATCTTCTTTTGGTGCTTCCATTAAAGCTAAGGTTGCTTTAATCGCATCATCCATATATAACATTGGCATTCCCGTATTCTCCGAAATAAAGCTCGTGTATTTCCCTTCCTCAATCGCTTCATAGAAAATCTCTACTGCATAATCTGTGGTTCCGCCACCCGCAGGTGTTTTCCAGGAAATCAAACCGGGATAACGGATGCTTCGAACATCAACTCCAAATTTGGTATGGTAATATTCACACCATTTTTCGCCTGCCATTTTAGAGATTCCGTACACGGTTGTCGGATTTAGAACAACATCCTGACCTACATTTTCTTTCGGAATTCCTGTTCCAAAGACGGCGATAGAACTGGGCCAGAAAATTTTCTGAATCAAACCTTCTTTTGCCATTTCGCAAAACTGAAGTAACGGTTCAATGTTTAGTTTCCAGGCAAACAATGGTTGTTTTTCCGAAGTTCCCGAAAGGAGTGAAGCTAAGTGATAAACCGTGGTGATTTGATAATCTTTAATCACCTGGCGAACCAGCTGCGTATTGGTCACATCCATTCTTTCGTAGTAACCCGCAGAGGTCAGATTTTTGTCCCAACGGTCCAGGCCGGAGGCAACTACATTTTCGGCGCCATGTATTTCAACTAACTTATTGGTCAATTCGGTACCGATTTGTCCCAGGGCACCTGTAATTAATATTTTTTCCGTTTTGGATTCCATTTTTACGTTTTAGATTCGCACAAATTTAAGAAAATAGGTTAGCAAAAGAAATAGGTTTCATTAAATATTTTTTGGGCGAACATTTCCGCCTTCCATTCCCGCTTTTTTAAGTGCTGGCTTCGCCATCAGTTAAAAAGAGCTTCATTCAAGTCGGGTCGCAAATTGGTTATCATCATGAACATTGGTCTAAATATAAAAAAAGTGCTGTCCGTGCAGACAGCACTGTAAAAAAAGGCTATTAAGAATTTAGAAACTAAGATTTACACGTGCGAAAAGAAATCTTCCGTTCATTCCGAATTGAGATGTATTTCTGGAATAAACAAACTGGTTGGCATTAGATAAATCCACAATGGATGGATTTGCGCTGTAAACTACATTTCCGTTCGCATCAACATTTGTTGGTCTTTTTGCGGAAATCGGTCCGTAATTTAGATCCGGATAAATATCAAATAAATTATTTGCTCCCAAAGTCAAACTAACTTGCTTCGTGAATTTATAAGCCACTGAAAAATCCGTGATTAATTTTCCGGACCAGATAGGATGTTCATTTTCTACCGCCTGTCCATTAACAACAATCGCATCAATTTGTCCGTTACCATTAACATCAACCGTATTCGGGTCCGTAACTTTCCCGAAATACACATTCTTCATTAAGAAACTTAGCTTGTCAAATTCAAGAGTATTAATTAATGAAGCCTTAAATCTTGGCACTGCTTCCTGAAGGTAAACGCGACTTGTTTCGGAAAAATATCTGGATTCCTGTCCGGAATTTTTTAGAATATCAGAGGAGTGAATATCTCCAATTCTGCTTGTTTTAGAGACGGTTAAAGCTAAATCGTTGCTTAATTTAAATTTAGTAAAGACAAGTTTTTGGGAAATAACACCCTCAATTCCTCTGGTTTGCGTATCAATTGAGTTCGCGAAAAATGCCGCTGCAGTTGCTCCGGCTGCATCGAAAAGAGGTTTTGTCGTTGCAGTAGGGGAGAATTGATCGGTTAGCGTAATACGGTCTTTAATTTTAATGTAGTATCCATCGACCGTTAAAGATAACTTTGCAGCTGGGATTTTGGCAGTAAAACCGGCGGAATAACTGGTGGATTTTTCCTGTTTCAATTTGGTGATTCCTAATAATTTCGCAAGCGCAGAATCATTGGTAAAAATTCCAACTTCAAAAGCAGTTCCGCCTACAAATTGTGTGGACGTAGAATTAAAGGAGATTTGATGAAGTGAAGGAGCTCTGAATCCGGTAGAATGCGCACCACGAAGATTAATATTATCGGTAATTTTGTATCTCGTCGCTAATTTGTAATTAAAAGTTGATCCAAAATCAGAGAAATTCTCATACCGAAGCGCCGCACTTACCAACCATTTTTCTGTAACGTCTAACTCATTGTCAGAATATAAAGCAAAAGAAGTTCGGTCTTTAGTTAAAGCATTTTCTGGTCTAAATCCTGGGAAAACTTGTGCTCCTCCTGGCCTTGTACTGCCAAAAAAATCGGTGGGTTTTAAGTTTCCTGGTGTTGTAGGACCTTGAATATTTCCGTTGATATCATACAATGCGTAAGAAGAATCTTCGCCTTGCGTAATTTTGAAATTTTCAAATCTTCCTTCCGCACCAAATGCTAAATTTAATCCCTGCAAAACATCAACTTGAGTATCAAAATCTGCATTGATGGTATTTTGCGAAAAAGCAAGTGCTCCCGCGTCAAATTCCGTTTTGCTCGGATATGCCATACTGGTATTCGCTGTATTTTTAATGGTGTAATCGAAAGAGTTTCTACCGAAAGTATTGCTCACATCATAATTAAATCTTCCCATTTTTCCTTTAAATCCTGCAGCGAAAGAAAGATCAATAACATCTGAGGCAATTTCTGGTAAGAATCCATTCGGATAGATAGAAGTTGATGTTCTGGATTGATTTGGCAATCTGTAAAATCCTGCAGCATTTCCATCTCTGTAGGAATATCCTCCGAAAGCGTATCCTTTAATTTTATCGGTTAAATCAAATTCTGAATTCATATACAATTGCCCACTTGTTAATTTAGATTGACCAACTCGCATGTTAAAATCCTCTCTGGATAAACCGCGATAAGCAAGTTCATTTTCTGTAACATCAAAACCAAGTTTAGCCTGAAGACCATTTGGACCACCAATCGTTGTAGCATTTTGTATGTCAAGTTGTTGCTGAGCCGTGAAATAGTCAACTCCAGCTGCATATTGATGAATGTAATCAATAATTTGCTGCGAATTTGGAGTATTATTAATGTTTTCAAATAAAGAAGAAATATTAACACCATTTTGCAAAGCGCGTTGTTCTATCGCATTATATGCATTGAAAATAGTTCCTGTTCTAGGTTTTGCACGTTGCGTATCATCGCGGGACATTAAACTTCCTGTGAAATTGATAAATCCATTGGACCCAATTTTTGTCCCATAATTTAAATCCACCTGATATTTTCCACCATCCCAGCCGCCGTTGTGATCATTTGCAGCTTTGGAGTTAAAACTTCCTAAAGTAAGCGCTGCGGTTAAATTATTAGTCGCACGTTTCATTACGACGTTTATCACCCCTGCGATGGCATCGGAACCATATTGCGCAGAAGCGCCATCTCTCAAAACTTCCAAACGTTCGATCGCAAAAGCGGGAATTGCATTTAAATCCGTTCCAACTGAACCTCTTCCCGGCGTTCCGTTAATGTTGACTAAAGCAGTTGTGTGCCGTCTTTTTCCATTTAAAAGTACCAAAACCTGATCGGGTCCTAAACCTCTTAATTGTGCAGGATCGATATGGTCAGTTCCATCAGCAACCGTTGTTGTATTCGACGTAAAAGAAGGTGCGGCGAAATTTAAAATTTGGTTTAGATCCGTTTGCGGGCTTAGAATTCCCTGTGCTGCAATATTAATTACATCGATGGGAACGGGAGTGTCTGTTGCTACACGGTTTTTATTTCGTGATCCCACGGTTAAATTCACTTCGTCAATGGATTGAGAGCGGATGGTGTCTTTTTCCTGACCGTAAGCATAGCCAGACGTAATTGTTAAGAGTGAGCCCAGAATTAAGGCTTGAAAGTAATTTTTCTTCATAATTTATTAATTTATTATCAAATATATATAAATTATTTAGATGTGTTAATGTTTTGTCAAGCTATAATCTTATTTATTGAATAGTTTTTAATAATGTGTGTATAAATCTTCGTAATTCTGTTATTTTAGGAATTACATAAATCTCAAATGCATTTTTTAACTTAAAATTATTTTAGATCTTAGTTTTTATTACTTTAAAAAACTGCAAATGTTTATTCATTTTCCTTATTTTTGAGGAAATATACCGTCATGAAGAAAATACTTTTATCATTTCTTTTCCTTTCGCAATTTGCCTTTGCGCAATTCACCGACATCAATATTGTAAAGGAAATACACACCAAAGATAAAGGTTTGGTTGTTTCTGCACACCCGTTAGCCAGTGAAGCCGGCGCTAAAATTTTGAAAATGGGTGGCAACGCTTACGACGCTGTAATTGCTACACAATATGCGTTGGCAGTGGTTTATCCGCAAGCCGGGAATATTGGAGGTGGTGGTTTTTTGGTTGGTGTAAAAAAGAACGGAGAGAAATTTACCATCGATTTTCGGGAAACTGCACCACAGAAAGCGAGTCGAGATATGTACCTCGATAAAAACGGAAAAGCCAACACCGATCTTTCGCAAAACGGCAGATTGGCGGTGGGAGTTCCAGGTTCTATTGCGGGATTTTATGCGACGCTTAAACATGCAAAACTTCCGATGGAAAAACTCATTCAACCTGCAATTGATTTGGCTGAACAGGGTTTTGCCCTTACTCAAAAAGAAGCAAACTTGCTAAATAATCAAATGGATTATTTTCATCAGCACAACAAAAGTAAAACGGTTTTTCAAAAAGCAATCCCCTGGAAACAAGGTGATCTTTTAATTCAGAAAGAACTTGCAGAAACTTTAAGACTAATTCAGAAAAATGGTGCCAAAGGTTTCTACGAAGGCAAAACCGCGGGTCTTATCGTACAGGAAATGAAACGTGGTAATGGAATTATAACTTTAAA
Organism: Kaistella carnis; assembly: GCF_003860585.1. NCBI lineage: Bacteria > Pseudomonadati > Bacteroidota > Flavobacteriia > Flavobacteriales > Weeksellaceae > Kaistella > Kaistella carnis. The sequence goes on from NZ_CP034159.1 coordinate 402,304, forward strand.
TGATTTAAAAACTTATAAAGTAGTCGAAAGAAAACCCATTACCTTTAATTATAAAGGAACTGAAATCGTTTCCATGCCTTTGCCGTCAAGCGGCGGAATTCTTCTGGCTCAGATGCTGAAAATGAGTGCTTTTGAAAATTTGGAAAAATATCAGCAAAACTCTACAAATGCGGTACAAATTATGGTAGAAGCGGAACGTCGTTCTTTTGCCGATCGTGCAGAATATATGGGTGATCCTGCATTTATAAAAGATCAAACAGCGATGTTGATCTCTGACGAATATTTAAAAAACCGTTGGAAAAGTTTTAGTTTTGACCGTGCGACACCAAGTTCCGAAGTGGGAAAAATTATTCCTCAGCCTAAAGAATCCACAGAAACTACGCATATTTCTATTGTTGATAAAGAAGGAAATGCAGTTGCAGTAACTACGACATTAAATGGGCTTTACGGAAGTAAAGTTGTCGTTTCTGGCGCGGGATTTTTCTTAAATAATGAAATGGATGATTTCTCTGTAAAACCAGGCGTTCCCAATATGTTTGGTGCCGTTGGAGGTGAAGCCAATTCCATTCAACCCGGAAAAAGAATGTTGAGTTCAATGACGCCAACAATTGTGATGAAGAATTCGAAACCTTATATTATTGTAGGAACGCCCGGCGGAACTACAATTCCAACTTCTGTTTATCAGTCAATTGTGAATATTATAGATTTTAAATTAAATCCCAATATGGCTGTAAATTCTCCTAAATTCCATCATCAGTGGCTTCCTGAAAGTATTCTTTTTGAAAAGAACTTTCCTGAATCGACCATTTCTGACTTAGAAAAAAAGAATTATAAGGTTGAAAGGGATTCCCAAATTGGTCGTTCCGAATTAATTCTCATCAATGAAGATGGAAATGCAGTTGCAGTAGCCGATGGGAGAGGAGATGATTCTGTAGCTGTCGAATAATTATTTTCCGGACAGTTTTTTCAACATTCCGTTGAAAATTAAACCGTGAAAAGGCAAGACTGAATACCAATACAACCGACCCGATAAACCAAGCGGACGAAAAGTGGCTTCCTGATGAAGGACGCCATTTTTTATTTTAAATTCCAGCCACGCCTCACCTGGTAGTTTCATTTCTGCAAAAAGTAAAAGACGTTTTTCTTCTTTGTTTGCATAGAGTACGCGCCAAAAATCGACTGAATCGCCTGCTTCCAGATTATTCATATTTCTACGGCCTCGTCGTAATCCCACGCCTCCGAAAAGTTTATCGAGAAATCCCCGAATTCTCCAAAGAAAATCGGCGTAATACCAACCTGTTTTTCCCCCAATGCTGAACACGCGTTCCAAGGCTTTTTGTTCGTCATCAACTTTCATAACGCGGATATCTTTAAAACACCCTTCATCCGGAACCTCCAGATATTGCCATACTTTACGGCTGTGAAACTGATTGGAAAAAGAGTCGAACCAGCTCGAAAGAACATCATTCTGCTTAATTTTATCAAAGGCCAGGCGAATAGCTTCCTGATAGGAAAAGAGATGAATATTTAACTGTTCCGCTAAATTATTTTTGTTTGCTACCACGTCAATTTTCATACTGTCGACCAAGTTTTTTGCGAGAAAATAACTCGTAGAAGTAACGAAGTATAACCAATAAGAGGAAAGACGCGGTGTCATCACGGGCACGATAAAAATGCTTCTTTTTAATCCGCGTATTTCGGCATATTGTAACAGCATTTCTTTGTAAGTAACAATGTCTGTTCCGGCAATATCGTAGTTTTGATTGTAAGTAAATTCCTTCCCTAAAACCCCTACTAAAAATTGCATTACATTTCGGATGGCGATTGGTTGACACTTCGTATTCAGCCATTTAGGCGTGATCATAACTGGTAATTTTTCTACTAAATCACGAATGATTTCAAAAGAAGCACTCCCGGAGCCCACAATAATTCCGGCCCGTAAACTGGTTAATCCATAGACTGAACTTTTCAAAGCTCCTTCTACATTTTTTCGGGACAGAAGATGTTTCGAAAGTTTTTCTTCATTAATAATTCCCGTCAAAAAAATGACCTGTTTAACATTTGTTTTTTCTAAAGCTTCCCGAAAGTTGTCCGCTGATATTTTTTCTTTTTCCTCAAAATCTCCCTCGCTGGAAGACATGGAGTGAATTAAATAATAAGCTGCCTCAATATCTTTGGGAATGTTTTCTAATGTTTTCTCGTCCAGAAAATCATTTTCAATAACTTCGATCTGGTCCAGTTTATCTTTAAATAAATGCAGACCAAAACGATTTTTATCTCTTACAGAACATACCAAATGATGTCCTTCATCTAACAATTGAATGAGTAATCTTTTTCCGATATAACCGGTTACGCCTGTAAGAAGTATTTTCATGATGCAAATGCTTTTTGTAATATTTTATAGCGACTTTCAAAAATGAATTTCACTTTGTTGGTCACAAATTTCCCTACAAAGAAATCACCTAAAATTCCCATAGGCAATTTAAAATTGACGATGTCGGTCATTTTCACTTGATTGTCACCAACTCCTTCAAAATGATGTTCGTGGTGCCACATAGCGTAAGGGCCAAAGCGCTGTTCATCCACAAAAAACTGATGATCTTCTAAATGGGTAATTTCGGTAATCCAGTTTGATTTGATCATGGGCAAAACGCCGATTTTGTAAGTTATAATCTGACCTTTATAGGTTTTGTTTGGCGGATTATTGGTAATTCGAAATTCCATTTCTTCCGGGGTGATCTTATCCAGATTCTTCGGCAAAGTAAAAAATTCCCAGGCTTTGTTAAGTGAGATGGGTAAGATCTGCTCTGAGGTGAGCGTATAAATTCCAGATTGTTTGGTCAGATTAATTTTCATCAGTTGATTGAAATAAATTTTTATTTTTTTAAAAGTAGAGAGCAAGGTTATCGAGTGGCGCAACGCAAAATAGTAGAAAGGTCTTCAGCTGGAATTGGTCCTAAGCGAATTCCAAGGTTTTCAATATGGTCTTAATATCTGACAGGATTATAAGAATCACTTCCGATCGGTGCGAAATTAATGACGAAGAAATTTTAAAAATTACATAAAATCATTTTGCAAATTTTCATTCAAAAAATAAGCTGAAGCACCATCATAAAGGTGAAATGCACGAACTATCAAAGTTTGTTGCATAATTATTTCCAATGTTTAATAAGTGGAATCGTACTTTAGGAAAACTGTTGAAATAGGAATCAGAAAACTTACAACATCCAAAAGTTAAATTACAGAATTCCAAACCTTATCTTTTCACGGTCGATAAACGCGCTTCTCTAAAATATTTCATGGGAACGAAAAGCATCCCGAAACATTCTCCTTCATCTTTTCCTAAATGTTTGTGATGCATTTTATGGGCTTTTCTTAAACCGCGGAAATACCAGTTGTTGGTATTATCGAACCATTTGAAACGACGGTGAATTAAAATATCATGCACCAAAAAATAGCATATTCCGTAAATCAAAATTCCCAGACCTACGAAAAACATCCAGTTAATCCCGCCGCGGGTTCCAAAGTAGAAAAGTAACATACTAGGAATGGCAAATACAACAAAAAAAGCGTCATTTTTTTCAAATACGTGCGGATATCCGGGTTGATGGTGATCCTCATGTAAATACCACCCCAAACCATGCATAATGTATTTGTGGGTAAGCCAGGTCACGCCTTCCATCGTAACTACAACAAGAAGGGTGAGGGCAATATATCCTATAATTTCCATTTTATAATTTTAAATAATCAATAACAAAATTCTTCAAATCACGATCTTCAATTTTTTGATATTCCTTGCGGATAAAAGCGCGATCTTCTTTGATGTGCTGATGGTAACCAAGTATATTTGGTATATTTTCCTGCGTAATCAATCGCATTAATCTGATCTCTATATTGTGCGGTTCTGCTTTAACTGCATTTTCCAATGTTCTTTTTCCCTGGTTGAAATAAGAAATTTTCTTGATTGGATTAAAAGTATGTTTTGCCATAAAAAAATTACCTACTGCCATAAAACCGCCATAAATTGGTTCTTTGGTTTCAACATATGCGGCGGTAGATTTTTCAATTAACGATTTCGAGGCTTTTTCAGATTTTTCGCTCTGTTTAATTAATGCTCGAAATTCTTTTAGGCTTTGGGCACCCATTACATGACAAATTAGAAGGAATATTATTAGACTTAGTCTTTTCATTAAAGCAAATTTAAATTCTTGTTTAAAATCATTTCGCCGAAAAGATACATTTTTCTTGCATTAGAAACACGTATTCTTTTTGTTAAAAGTTGTTTTGTTTCTGTCTTTTTAATTTTTTTGAATAAATTGAAATAATATTTATACGCCATAAACACTGCCAATTTACTTGACATCGGCAACATTTTAATTCCTATTTTGGCGTGCGCAAAATCTTTGGCGATATCATTTTCAATTTCCAGCTTGTCTATATGGGTGAAGTTTTCGAAATCTACGCCCGGAAAATAAGTTCTGTTTAAATCGTTAAAATCAGCACTGATGTCCCGCAGAAAATTTATCTTTTGAAATGCAGCTCCTAAACTTTGCGCATAAGGCTTAAGCTTTTCATATTCTTCAACATTCCCATTTACAAAAACTTTCAAACACATTAAACCCACAACTTCTGCAGATCCATAAATGTATTCGTTATATTTCTCATCATTCAAATCTTTAATTTCTCCTAAATCCATTTTCATTGAGGTCAGGAATGCATCGACTAAATGTTGGGGAATTTTCTGCTCACGTTGAGTGAGGCAGAAAGAATGTAAAATAGGATTTAATGAAATACAGTTTTCTCTCGCAGATTCGTAACTGCTTTCAAATTCGGTCATCAGTCGTACTTTATCGTAATCATGAAAAGTATCAACAATCTCATCTGCCAATCTTACAAAACCGTAAATATTATAAATGTGCTGACGAATCTCAGGGTGAAATAAGGAAGAAGCTTTGTAAAAAGACGTGCTGTATTTTTGGGTCACCATTTTTGATGATTGACCACAAAATGAATTGAAAATTTCTAAATTATTCATCATATTAGAATATTTTATGTTGATTTTTAAGAATATAATCGGTGACCACTTTCCCCGAAATAAGCGCCGGGGGAACACCTGGACCCGGAACAGTGAGCTGACCGGTATAAAATAGATTCTTAATTTTTTTATTGTTAATGCTTGGACGTAAAATGGAGGTTTGCAATAAAGTGTTCGCAAGCCCGTAGGCATTACCGCGACAAGAATTGTACCTTTCTTTAAAATCCTGCACGCCAAAACTTTTCTTAAATATAACGTGTTTACGTAAATCTACGCCAATATTTTCTTCTATTCTACTCATGATCAGATCAAAATACTGATCGTGTATTTCCTGACTGTCTTTTAAATCGACTGCAACAGGGATTAAAAAGAAACCGACTTCCTTGCCTTCCGGGCATAAATCCTGATCTGTTTTTGAAGAGAAGTTTGCGTAAAATAAAGGTTTTGTCGGTAGTTTTGGATCGTCATAGATCTCAACTGCATGCTGTCCGAAATCGGTATCGAAAAATAAATTATGATGTTGCAATTCCGGAACTTTTTTGTCAAAAGCGACGTAATATAAGAATGAGGATGGCGCAAAAACTTTCTTCTGCCAATAATCTTCTGAATAGTTCTTTTCATCAGCATTTAAAAGTTGTTCCGTGTGTGCGTAATCTGCACCAGAAATCACCAAGTCCGTTTCAAAAACATCCGTTGTAGTGACGACTCTTTTCGCAATACTATTTTTCGTTTCAATTCTTAAAACTTCCTGATGCGTTAAAAATTCTACTCCTAATTCTTTTGCTAATCTCACCATTCCTTTTGCTACGGCATTAAAACCTCCTTTTGGATACCAGGTTCCCAAGCCGAAATCGGCATGATTCATAAAGTTATAAAATGCGGGCGTATTTTGAGGTTTAGCACCCAAAAAAAGAACGGGAAACTCTAAAATACTTTGGAGTTTTGGATTTTTAATATTCTTTCGAACCGTCTGAGAGATGTTCTGCACAAAAAGATTCAGTCGTGTTGCGGTCTCCATACTAACCAATTCCATTACTGATTTTCCGGGGTTGTAGACCAGATCTTTCATCGCAATCTCATAGTTCTTCCGAGAATCCTCCATAAATTTTCGAAGATGCTTTCCACTGCCTGGTTCTATTTCTTCAAATTTGGCAATTATTTTCTCCGGATCATCTGCGATGTCTATATAATCATCTTTACCAAATATTACGCGATAAGCAGGTGAGAGCTTTTCTAATTTATAATACTCACTCACTTTTTTTCCAAAATCTGCAAAAAAGCGTTCAAAAATATCAGGCATCCAATACCAACTTGGTCCCATATCAAATTTAAATCCATCAATTTCCAGTAAAGACGCCCGACCGCCGAGCTGTTCATTTTTTTCTAAAACTTTTACTGAATAGCCTTTCTTTGCCATATAACAGGCAGAAGCAAGGGCTGAAAATCCGGAACCAATAATGACAACTTTACTCATGTTTTTTAATAATGGAACAAAAATATACTTTTATTTCTAAAATAGAAAATATTTTTACTAAATTTGTGCTTTATTTAAAATACAATATATGAAAGATATAGATAATGCTCAAGAAAAAATCCTGGATAAATACTCAAAATATGTACTTCGTAACAACAGGAAACCTTTAACTGTGTTTACTTTTTGTGAGGAACATGATATTAACGAAACCGATTTCTATTTCTATTATGTCAATTTCGATGTTTTGGAGGCTGATTACTTGCGCTATTTTATGCAGCAAAGTATCCGCTTAATCACGGCAGAAGAAAATTATCTTTTTGAGAACGCGAAAACGAAAATGCTGTCCTTCTATTTTACCTTTTTCGAACAGCTGACGATGAATCGCAGTTTGCTGATTTACTTAATTGGTACTGAACGAAATAATCTAAATAATTTGAAAAAGCTTTGGTCTCTAAAAAAAGAATTTCAGCTTTTTATCAAGAGTTTAGATTTATCTGAACCGATGATGGACAATCAGCCCGAAAATATGGCTAAAATAGAGCGGTTTAAAAACAAGGGAATTGAAGAATTATATTGGGGCCATTTTCTCGCCACGCTTAAATTCTGGATTGATGATACAAGTTCAAACTTTGAAAAAACCGATATTTTTATTGAAAAATCCGTGGATACGAGCTTTGAGTTTTTAGAGGTTAAACCTTTAAAGAAACTGATCGATTTTGGAAAATTTTTATTTAATGAAAAAGTAAAAAATTAATGAAGACCTTAGATAAAATTCCGACCAGTAAGATCGAAAGAGCGACAAAATTAATTTCTACGGGAGCAAAAGTTGGGGTCAATTACCTGAAATATTATGGTGATAAAATGACCAAAACGGAAGGTGAAGCCAAGGAAAATTTAAACCGAAATAATGCTGCAGATATTTACGACAGCTTGAAAGAGTTGAAAGGAAGTGCTTTAAAAGTTGCTCAAATGTTGAGTATGGAAAAAAACATTTTACCTGCTGCTTATGTGGAGAAATTTTCGCTTTCCCAGTTTCAGGTTCCGCCGCTTTCTGCACCTTTAGTAAATAAAATTTTTAAAAATTATTTTGGTAAAAAACCAAGTGAATTGTTCGACCAGTTTGAATCGACCTCTGCAAATGCAGCGAGTATTGGACAGGTTCACAAAGCGATGAAAGATGGAAAAGAATTGGCAGTAAAAATTCAGTATCCCGGTGTTTCCGATAGCATTTCTTCGGATCTGGCAATGGTAAAACCCATTGCAATGAAAATGTTTAACATTAAAGGAAAGAATTCAGACCAATATTTTAAAGAAGTTGAAGATAAATTATTGGAAGAAACAGATTATGCTTTAGAAATCAAGCAAAGTCTGGAAATTAGAAAAAGTTGCGAACTGCTGCCCAATCTGGCGTTTCCCAATTATTATCCGGAGTTTTCCAACGACAGGATCATTACCATGGATTGGATGCACGGTAAACATTTGTCCACTTTTTCCGAAGAAAATACCGACGCTGTACTTGCTGATCAGGTAGGGCAGGCTTTATGGGATTTTTATATGTTTCAGATTCATCACTTACGGAAAGTACATGCCGATCCGCATCCCGGTAATTTTTTAGTTTCAAAATCGGGAACTTTAATCGCGATTGATTTTGGATGTATGAAAAGTATTCCAGAGGATTTTTACATTCCCTATTTCGAACTTTCGATCCGGGAGAATTTACAGGACAAAGCTTTTTTAGATCAGAAATTATTGGAACTCGAAATAATAAGACCTGATGATTCTGCAGAAGAGAAAGATTTTTTCACCGAGATTTTTTACGAATTGCTATATCTGTTTACAACTCCTTTCCAAGAAGAGACATTTGATTTTTCAGATGGAAAATTCTTTTCTGCAATCGCAGATTTAGGGCAGAAATATGCAAAAAACACCCAGCTTAAAGGAAGAAATGCCAATAGAGGTTCGCGTCACTTTATCTATATGAACAGAACATTTTTCGGTTTGTACAATTTAATGCATGAATTGAAATCTAAAAATATCAAGATCAATAATTATAAAAATTACCTGAATAAGTAATGCTGAATCCTATACAGATTGATCGGATCATTGAAATGGCTTGGGAAGATCGAACGCCTTTTGAAGCGATTGAATATCAGTTTTCCTTAACCGAAAAAGACGTGATTATTTTGATGCGCACCGAGTTAAAAAGAAGCTCCTTCAAACTTTGGAGAGCACGAGTGAATTCTGGAGTCAGTCAAAAGCATTTGCAGAAAAGGACTTCGGAAATGGACCGTTTTCGATGCAGCAGACAAAGAACAATTTCTAATAATAAAATCAGTAAAAGATAAATGGAGGAAAAGCAGGAATATTTCACTTTTACGAAGTCTTTTATATTAGACAGTGAAAAGCGTTTTCGTACAAAGTTGATTAATTCTTTGGCCGGCATTAGACAGGTTGCGTTAGTCGGAACCAAATCGAGTGCTGGAGTAGAAAATCTTGCCATTTTCAATTCTGTAATTCATTTGGGAGCCCATCCACCTTTGCTGGGGTTGATCAGTAGACCTGACACTGTAAGTCGGGATACTTTAGAAAATATGATAGAGAACGGAAAGTATACCCTGAACTTTATCGATCGAAAATGGGTGAAGGACGCCCATCAAACATCAGCCAGGTATGCAAAAGAAGTTTCAGAATTTTCTGCCACTGATTTTTCTTCGGAATATATCGGCGATTGTTCTGCACCGTTTGTGAAAGAAGCTGAAATTAAAATTGAAATGAAGCTGCAACAAATTCTGGATATTAAGATTAATAATACAAAACTGATGATTGGCAGCGTGGAATGGATTCAAATTCCTGCCGAAAGGTTCACAGAAGATGGCTCGGTAAATCATCATGATCTATTATTAAGTGGAGGGTTGGATGCCTATTATTCCGCGGAAATGATAACACAGCTCGAGTATGCAAAGCCATAGCGCAGATGAAAATCTCTTCGAAACATATTAAGAAACAGAATTTACCCTCAAAAATTTGTCCTGTTTGCGAAATACCTTTTGCGTGGCGTAAAAAATGGCAGAAAGATTGGGAAAAGGTTCTTTACTGCAGCCAAAAATGCAAAATGAATAAAAATGCTTAAAATTAATTAGTAAGATGAAGAATATTTTAATAGTAGGAGCCGGAAAAGGAATCGGACTGAAGTCTGCAGAATTATTGAGGAATGAAAATCTGTACACGATCTCCCGAACTTCTACAAAGGAATTAGAGGATTTGGATACCGAATTTTTTCAGTTGGATGTTGCCAAAGATGATTTGGGAAACTTATCTTTACCGCCAGAATTACACGGACTTGTATTTTGTCCGGGTTCTATTAATTTGAGACCTTTTAATCGCCTTACGGAAGAAGATTTTCAGGCAGATTTTCAGCAGAATTTTTTGGGTGCCGTTCGCATTATTCAGAAATGTTTGCCGGCTCTGAAAAAATCGAAATCAGCAAGCATTGTTTTATTTTCCACGGTGGCAGCAAAATTAGGAATGCCTTTTCATACGTCGATTGCGGCGAGTAAAGGAGCAATTGAAGGTTTTGCAAAAAGTTTAGCTGCAGAATTGGCGGCTTCAAATGTGAGAGTGAACGTTATAGCGCCTTCTTTAACAGACACCGAATTGGCGGCACAACTGCTTTCAACAGAAGAAAAAAGATTCGCTTCTGCGAAAAGACATCCGTTGCAGAGGATTGGCTCGGCTGAAGATATGGCTCAAATGGTAGAATTCCTTTTATCCGAAAAAAGTTCCTGGATGACTGGACAAATTATTGGCATTGATGGAGGCTTAGGAACAATAAAACTTTAATATAACTTATCATGGAATTAAATTTAATCATCGACATTCTTTCTGAACTGGATAATTTTCAACGAAAACAACCCAGCAATTCAACGACTTTAGAAGATTTTCGTCTATACTTAAATGAACAGGCTTACGAGAAGGAGACTCCCCGGAATCTTACAGAAAAATTCGATTTGGACGTCTATGATCTGGAAAATGAAATTGCAAAGCAAGTCATTATGTTAGGTAGATATTCTAAGCAATTGATCAAGAAATCACTGGAAAATCATCCAGATCTGGTCAACGAAGATTTCACATATCTTTTCAGAATGATGGATTATCCATCATTAACGAAGATGCAGTTGATCGAGAAAAATGCACATGAAAAACAATCGGGTATTGAAATTATTAAACGTTTAGTTCGAAATGGTCTTTTTGTCGAAAGTCCGGATGCTAATGATAAACGAAGTACCAGGATTTCAGTGACAGAAAAGGGGAAAAAAGTATTTAAGGAATCTATGAAAGACATTACCATCGTTTCTAAAATAATGTGTGGTAGATTGACCGATGACGAAAAAATCCAGTTGTTGGAATCCCTAAAAAAGCTCAATACTTTTCACCATACCGTTTATACGAATTTAAAAAATGAAGAACCAAGGGAAATTTTGAAAATGGTGCATAATGACCGATAAATTAACGATTTTTTGGTTTCGACGCGACTTAAGATTGTCTGATAATCACGGACTTTTAAAAGCTTTGGAATTCTCAGAAAATGTGTTGCCCATCTTTATTTTTGATGTTGAAATTTTGTCAAAAATTGAAAATAAGGCCGATAAACGCGTTGACTATATTTTTCAGGTTTTAAAGATTCTGAATCAACATCTTGAAAAAACGGGTACGTCGATTAAAATATACTACGGAAAACCCCTCGAAATATTTAAAGAGTTAGTCCAGGATAATGATATTGAAGCGGTTTTTTGCAATGAAGATTACGAACCATCTGCGATTAAAAGAGATCTGGAGATTAAAGAATATTTGAATAAAAATAAAATCGATTTTCACAGCTTTAAAGATCAGGTTCACTTTCATAAAGACGAAATACTAAAATCTGATGGCACGCCTTATACCATTTACACGCCTTATTCGAAGCAATGGCTCTTAAAATACACCTCCGATAACGTAGAAAATTACGCAAGCGAAAAATTACTGAAGCATTTCTGCGATGTGGAAAAGCAGACTATTTCTTTAAAAGAAATCGGATTTGAGGAAACGGGTTATGTTTTTGAAGCGCCCGTCATTAGTTCTGATTTAATTAAATCTTATCACGAAACGCGCAATTTTCCAACCGTAAAAACCTCGGAGATGAGTGTGCATCTTCGCTTCGGAACGATCAGTGTCCGAAAACTTGCTGCTGCATCGGCGAAACTCAATCAAACGTATTTGAAGGAATTGATCTGGCGGGAATTCTTTATGCAGATTCTTTATCATTTTCCAAAAGTAGTTCATCAATCTTTTAAGAAAAAGTATGATCATATTTCCTGGCTTTATGATGATGATATTTTGAAAAAGTGGCAGGAAGGAAAAACCGGATATCCGATTGTAGATGCGGGAATGAGACAATTAAATGAAACTGGTTTTATGCACAACCGTGTTCGAATGGTTTGTGCAAGTTTTTTCACCAAACATCTTTTAATGGACTGGCGAATTGGGGAAGCGTACTTCGCAGAGAAATTACTGGATTATGATCTTTCTGCAAACAATGGGAATTGGCAGTGGAGTGCCGGAAGCGGCTGTGATTCGGCGCCTTACTTCCGAATCTTTAATCCGGAGGAACAACAGAAAAAATTTGATCCGGATTTTAAATATATCAAGAAATGGGTCAAAGAATATGGAACCGATGAATATCCAGAACCCATTGTGGACCATAAATTTGCCCGAGAGCGCGCGTTAGAAACCTATAAAAAAGGACTGGAATCCGCTGAGGCGATCAAGAATTAAATTAAAATTTTCAGGCTTTTTGGCAAAACTTTAATATGAATAGGAGAGTGTATTTCGGTATATTCTCCATCCAAATGCCAATCTTGCGTATTCACCGTAAATTCAATCTCGGGGACAGAGATGTAGGTGAGGTAATCATTCTCCTTCAATCCTTTTGTAAACATGCGTATTCCAAAAAGTGGCGCGTGCCATATAGGAAACTTTTTCACCAGCACTACTTCCAGCAATCCATCCACTGTACTTGCATGGGGCGCGATATAAGCATTATTCCCGAACTGACGGGTGTTTGCCACATTCAGCATTAAATAGTTACCATTATACTGCTCATATTCTTTGGCGGAAAACTGTAACTGAATGGGTTTGTACTTGAAAAAAGTTTGTAAGGATACTTTGATGTAATTCGCAAAACCGCGTTTTGTCTTTTCAAATTCTTTCACCACTTTTCCATCAAAGCCAGTTCCTGAAACATTGATGGACAGGTGATTGTTGACTTTAAACGTGTCGATTTCCCGAAAGTTTTTATTATTAATTTTAAGAAGGAGTTCTTCTAAATTTTTAGTAAAATTCGTTTCATTAGAAAAACCATTTCCGGAACCTGCCGGAAAAATCCCTAAAATCTTATCTGTATTAATGAGTTTTTTTGCAACGGAAGAAATAGTGCCGTCGCCACCAACAGCCACAAATATATCGATGGTGTCGAAATTTTGATTAATGAATTGATCCGTGCTTTCAAACGATTCTGAGATGAAGAAATTGGCATCCTTCACTTTTTCTTTTAAAAGACGAACGAACGGTTTATAATTTTTTTTCGCAGAAAAAGGATTGATGATAAAGGCGACATTTTTCATAAGAAGACAAAAATAGAAAAAAGCAAGTACATAAACTTGCTTTCAGCGTCTTATTATAGAGATAGGCGTTCTTTAAAATCTGATTGCAGAAAGAGTTTAATGTCTGATAGCGGAACTTTAATTAAAACAGTTCCGGCAGCATAGGCGGTTATTTCATACTGATTATAAAGAAAATATAAATACTCCTTATCAAAATAGAAATTATTATTTAACGGAATCTGTTTTACCAGGAGCATTTCTGCCTGTCCACGATCTGCATCATTTTTAAAGAAATTATCACTTAAAATTCGGTCCCAGATTTTGGGATCTTTTTCAGAAATTACATCATCCAGCTGAAGGGTTTTATTATTTTTAAGATCAAAAACTTTATACTTTTCATAATAATAACCATGAGCGCCACCTGTAAATCCATCGCCCGAATACTGTATTGTTAAGTAGTCAAATTCATTGGAAAATACCTTCATGTTGGAATTACTGTTCCATTTTTGCGCAGAAACGGGTGTGAAATCAGCCAGCGATTTTTTCTGCTCTTCGAAGTAATTTTTCTTTTTGAGGTTTAAAGCTTCCTTAAGATTTTCTGGTGAATACTCTTTTAAAAGAATATTTTCTGTGTGATAAATAGAGTCCAGAACAGCCTTATTTTTAATTGAAGGCAACATCAAAATGTTTGATTTATAGCTAAGCAACAGATTTTCGTTTACCCTTAGAGAATCATTTACGCTTATGGAATCAACTGCAAAAAGAGTTGCTTCTTTTTTCGCCTGCTCCGTGGTATTTATTGTATTTTCTGTCGTGTTTTTTTCTTTGGTACAAGCCGTAAAAGTGAGGGCTAAAACACTTAAAATAATGAATGAATTTTTCATTTTTAAATTTAATAAAAAGATTCTATTTATAAAAAAGAATTTTGAATGAGTAATTATAATAAAAAAAACTGCCCAAATTTTGAGCAGTTTATATTTAAAGATATTGGGTTTTTACACGTCAATTTTTGCATAAATTGCATTTTTCTCAATGAATTCACGTCTTGGTGGAACTTCGTCGCCCATTAACATAGAGAATACATTGTCGGCATCTGCTAAACTTTCGATGGTTACCTGTTTTAATATTCTTTTTTCAGGATTTAATGTGGTGTCCCAAAGCTGTTCAGGATTCATTTCCCCTAAACCTTTGTAACGCTGAACTTCAACTCCTTTGCCATCCGGGGACATTTCGAGGGTAATTTCTTCACGTTCTTTCTCGTTGTATGCGTAGACTTTTTTGTTTCCTTTTTTCAAAAGATATAAAGGCGGCTGCGCGATATAGATGTAACCGTTTTCAATAAGCTCCTTCATATATCTAAAGAAGAAAGTCAAAATCAAAGTAGAAATGTGAGCACCATCAATATCCGCATCGGTCATGATGACTACTTTATGATAACGTAATTTTGAAATATTCAGTGCTTTGCTGTCTTCCTCTGTTCCAACAGAAACTCCTAAGGCAGTGTAAATATTTTTAATCTCCTCATTGTCATAAACTTTATGAAGCATTGATTTCTCAACATTCAAAATTTTACCACGTAAAGGTAGAATCGCCTGGAAATGACGGTCACGACCTTGCTTAGCCGTACCACCTGCGGAATCTCCCTCCACTAGGAATAATTCAGATATTTCTGGATCTTTAGAAGAGCAGTCAGAAAGTTTTCCCGGTAATCCGCTTCCTCCCATTGGAGATTTACGCTGAACCATTTCACGAGCTTTCTTTGCTGCCTGTCGGGCTTTCGCTGCAAGAACTACTTTCTGTACAATAATTTTTGCTTCGTTTGGATGCTCTTCTAAGAAATTAGAAAGCATTTCGCCCACGATCTTATCAACAGCACCGGAAACTTCAGAGTTTCCTAATTTTGTTTTTGTCTGTCCTTCAAACTGAGGTTCCATTACTTTAACAGAAATCACAGCCGTTAATCCCTCACGGAAATCATCACCGGTAACTTCTACTTTTTCTTTTGCCGGAAGTCCTAATTCGTCAGCAAACTTCTTTAAAGTTCTTGTAAGCGCTCTTCTGAAACCTGCAAGGTGAGTTCCACCTTCGTGTGTGTTGATGTTATTTACATAAGAATGTAGATTCTCATTATAAGAAGTATTGTATCTCATCGCAACTTCAACCGGAATATTGTCTTTTTCACCTTCCATGAAAATTACATTATTCATGATGCTTTCGCGGTTTCCGTCGATGTATTCTACAAACTCTTTTAATCCACCTTCCGAATGGAAAACATCACTTTTAAAACTGCCGTCTTCTTCTGTAACTCTTTCATCAGTTAGCGTGATCGTAATCCCTTTATTTAAGTAAGAAAGTTCACGTAATCTGCTTGCTAAAGTATCATAACTATAGATCAGTTCCTGAAAAATAGTATCATCAGGCTGGAAGAAAACTTCCGTTCCTCTTTCATCAGTAGTACCGATTTCAGCAACATCTGCTAAGGCTTTCCCTTTTGAATATTTTTGCTGGTAAACTTTACCATCTTTATAAACAGTTGCAATTAATGAATTAGAAAGTGCATTCACACAAGAAACCCCAACACCGTGCAATCCACCGGAAACTTTATAAGAATCTTTGTCGAATTTACCACCCGCACCAATTTTGGTCATTACGACCTCCAATGCTGATTTTTGCTCCTTCTCATGCATGTCTACCGGGATCCCACGTCCGTTATCTTTTACAGAAATCGATTCTCCTTCGTGGATAACTACCGAGATCGTGTCGCAATGCCCGGCTAAAGCCTCATCAATCGAGTTGTCGATTACTTCATAAACTAAATGATGCAAACCTCTTGATCCTACATCTCCAATGTACATTGATGGACGCATTCTCACATGCTCCATTCCTTCTAACGCTTGTATACTACTCGCTGTATATTCTTTTTGGCTCATATTTTTTATATTCATCAAGGCGAATCCGCCTTGAATTTCTTACTACTTTTGATTAAAATTTTACTGAAAATAAAGTGATTTTCTTCTATTTCAAAATGCTAACAAATATACTGAATTTCCTCGGAATATGAAAGTTAAAGAAGTCATAAAATTGGGTTGGTTTTCAACAAAAAAATCCTCAAAATTTGAGGATTTTTATTTTTTGGAAGAATAAAATTTAGATTGTTTTCATCCAAACCACATCATCAATTTTCTCCACTTTTACTAAATTATATTTAGTTAAATTTTTCGTCGCTTTGTCCCATTTCTTTCCGGAAAGTTGAGATTTTACTTTCACAACGCCTAAAGTCATCGGTTCTTCTGAAGAATTCAAAATCTCCAAAACCAATTTCTCATCTTCATCCAGTTCGAAAGTTGGCGTTGCTTTTTCCGGTTTCATTTGTGGGAAAAATAAAACTTCCTGAATGGATGGATTGTTCGTTAAATACATGATCAAACGGTCCATTCCAATTCCTAAACCTGACGTTGGCGGCATTCCGTATTCCAAGGCACGTAAGAAATCCTGGTCGATGAACATTGCTTCATCATCACCTTTTTTACCTAATTCTACTTGTTTCTCAAAACGCTCTCTTTGATCGATCGGATCATTTAATTCCGAATAAGCATTCGCGATTTCTTTTCCACAAATCATCAATTCGAAACGTTCGGTTAAACCTTCTTTGCTTCTGTGTTTTTTTGTTAAAGGCGACATTTCGATAGGGTAGTCGGTAATGAAAGTTGGCTGAATAAAGTTTCCTTCACATTTTCCCCCAAAAATTTCATCAATTAATTTTCCTTTACCCATCGTTTCATTGACGTCAATTCCGATCGATTTTGCGAAATCAAAAAGTTCTTGTTCTGATTTCCCAGTAATATCAAATCCGGTGTATTTTATAATCGCATCTGTCATTGAAATTCTCTCAAACGGTGCTTTGAAATCAATTTCCTGCTCTCCGAATTTTCCTTTCGTAGTTCCATTTACCTGAATCGCACAGTATTCCACTAATTTTTCCGTGAAATCCATCATCCAATTGTAGTCTTTGTAAGCTACATAAATTTCCATTACGGTAAATTCCGGATTGTGAGTTCTGTCCATACCTTCATTTCTGAAGTTTTTCGAGAATTCATAAACACCATCAAAACCACCTACAATCAATCTTTTCAGATATAATTCGTTGGCAATTCTTAAATATAATGGAATGTCTAAAGCGTTGTGATGCGTGATAAACGGTCTTGCAGCGGCTCCACCTGGGATTGACTGTAAAACAGGTGTTTCCACTTCAAAATATCCTGCATTATTAAAGTAGGTTCGCATCGCATTGAACAATTTTGTTCTTTTAATGAAAACTTCTTTAACTTGTGGATTTACGATTAAATCTACATAACGTTGTCTGTATCGAAGTTCAGGACCATTGAAAGCGTCGAAAGTATTTCCCTCAGCATCAACTTTCGGTAACGGAAGCGGTCTTAATGATTTTGTTAGAATTTTGAAATCCGTAACCTTCACGGTCATTTCACCAACTTGCGTGTTGAACAGTTCACCTTCAATTCCGATGATATCACCGATGTCTAAAAGGTGTTTGTAAACGTCATTGTAAAGTGTTTTATCTTCACCAGTACAGATTTCATCTCTATTAAAGTAAACCTGAATTTTACCTTCCGAATCCTGAAGTTCCGCAAAACTTGCTTTCCCCTGAATTCTACGACTCATCAAACGACCTGCAATCGTAACTTTTTTACCTTCAACAAAATCTTGCTTAATGGTTTTGGTCGTTTCTGTAATTTTATATTCATCGGCTGGAAAAGCGTTAATACCCATTTTTTCAAGGGTTTGTAACTTTTCTCTCCTGATAATTTCCTGTTCTGATAACTGCATTTGTCTTGCTATTTTAAGAGTGCAAATTTAGTAAATTTTTCGCTAAGATTTCAATGTTGAAATTCAAGATAGATTTACAGATTGAGTAGTAATTATTTCATTTTTAAAAGTCATTTCATTTCTAAAGATTTTCCTCCAGATAAACATGATATTTATTTGGATTGATTCCAAATCTGCAACATATTATATTCTATCTACTATTTTCCGTAAATTTGTGTTGTGAAAAAATGGTTTATTTATTTCCTATTGTGTACTTATCTTACTTCTTTTAGTGAGGTCAGACAACTGGTGAAAATGCCGAGATTGGTTGAGCATTTTATTTCACACAAAATGGCGAATCACGATATGTCAATTTATGCCTTCATTAAGATGCATTATATTGATGAGCATATTGTAGACAGTGATTACAAACAGGATATGAAACTGCCTTTCAAAACGCATGATTTTTCCCATTCGATTGTTAATCTCAATATTCCGCCAGAAAGTCCAAGTTTAAACATTTTACAACAATCCATTTATGTGGATCGTTCGACTCATTTTTCGTATTCTGAAAAATACTATCCTTCGGTTTTTTCTAAAATTTGGGAACCTCCAAAAATTTAATTTAAAATTTCAGTCTAAATAATGATGTCTGGTCTTTCGATTTTGACAGTCATTAATCTTACTTATAGTTTAATTTTAAATTAAAAAAAATGGACGAATTACATTTGCATTTGGTGGTCAACCATATGCCGATTATATTTCCTATCGTTGGAATTATAATACTTCTTATCGGAATTTTCACTAAATCCGAAGTCACTAAACGAAACGCTTATATCATTTTTATTCTTGGAGCAATTACTTCCATTGCTGCCATGGGAACAGGTGAAGGTGCCGAAGATTCTGCAACAAAAATCGCAGGCCTTTCTGAAAATCTGATAAAAAAACATGAAGAAGTCTCTGAAATATTTGCAACCTTAACGTATGTTTTAGGAGCAATTTCCTTGATTGCTCTCATTGCCAGTTTAAAAAACTCCATCATCTCTAAATATGCCCCTTTTGTTGTTGGCATTTTCGCGGTCGTTGCATTATTTTTTGCACAGAAAGCCGGGACTACAGGCGGCGAAATTCGCCATACCGAAATCAGAACGGGCCAAGACTTCGACTATCGAAATTATGAAGGCAACGGTCCGGCTTCCAAAAGTGATAAACATGATGATTAACAATGTCAGCGTATCATGCTCTGGCAACTTTTTAAAGAAAAAATATGCTTAATAAAATAATAGAATTTTCCATAAAAAATAAACTGATCATCATTTTGATGACGCTTGGTTTAATTATTTATGGATTGTTTGAACTCAGAAATCTCCCGATTGATGCGGTTCCTGATATCACGGATAATCAGGTTCAGATCATTACCGTTTCGCCAAGTTTGGGCGCGCCCGATGTCGAACGGTTTATCACCTTTCCTTTAGAACAGATCAATTACAATATTCAGGGAATCAAGGAAATGCGAAGTTTTTCGCGCTTTGGTTTATCGGTAATTACGATTGTCTTTCATGACGATATCGATTTAATGTCTGCTCGTCAACAAGTTGCAGAACGGCTTCAACAAGTCTCGAAGGATATTCCTGTAAGTTTAGGAGTTCCGCAAATGGCCCCAATTTCCACGGGTTTAGGGGAGATTTATCAATATGTTGTCCGTCCGAAAAAAGGCTACGAACATCGCTATAATCCGATGGAATTACGAACCATTCAGGATTGGATCGTTCGCCGACAATTACTTGGAACTCCCGGAGTAGCAGACGTTGCCAGTTTTGGTGGCTATTTAAAACAATATGAAGTCGCTATAAATCCCGCCATTCTTAAATCGATGGGCGTTACGATTACCGAAGTTTTTGATGCCTTGCAAAAAAACAATCAAAATACTGGTGGTGCTTATATTGAAAAAGGACCAAGCGTTTTGTTTATCAGAACGGAAGGTTTGATGAATCAAATTCCGGACATTGAAAATACGGTCGTCAAAAATTTGCAGGATGGAACTCCGGTTCTCATTAAAAATATTGGGAAGGTTCAATACGGAAAAGCCATCCGTTACGGTGCGATGACTTATAATGGCGAAGGCGAAGTTGCCGGCGCCGTCGTAATGATGATGAAAGGAGCGAACTCCAATGAAGTCATCAAAGACGTAAAAGGCAGGATTGAAGAAATTCAAAAAACACTTCCGGAAGGAGTGAAAATCGATGCTTTTCTGGACCGAACAAAAATGGTGAATAACGCCATCAGTACGGTAAGTAAAAACTTATTGGAAGGTGCTTTGATCGTCATATTCGTCTTGGTTTTATTTCTTGGAAATTTCCGTGCAGGACTTTTAGTTGCGTCGGTTATTCCTTTGGCAATGCTTTTCGCCATTATCATGATGAATATTTTCGGTGTTTCCGGAAACTTAATGAGTTTAGGAGCGCTGGATTTTGGATTGATTGTCGATGGAGCGGTCATAATTGTGGAAGCTATTCTGCATCGATTCAAACATTTGACAAAATTCCAGGACAAAAAGATCTCTCAGGAATTTATGGATAGAGAAGTTTATACTTCTTCCAGTACCATGATGAATTCGGCAGTTTTCGGACAGATCATTATTCTGATTGTTTACTTGCCGATTTTAACTTTACAGGGAATTGAAGGAAAGATGTTTAAACCAATGGCACAAACCGTAATCTTCGCATTACTGGGTGCTTTCATCCTTTCTCTGACTTACATTCCAATGATGAGTTCTTTGTTTTTATCTAAAAAGATAGATTTAAAGAAAAACTTCTCAGATAAAATGATGGCAAAGTTTGAAGCCTTTTACCATCGAACTTTAAATTTTGTTTTAAAGATTCCTAATCTGGTTTTCTTCAGCGTTGTCGGATTATTTTTAATCTCTTTATTCGTCATGTCGAGATTGGGTGGCGAATTTATTCCGTCCCTTCCAGAAGGAGATTTTGCTGTTGATACGAGAGTTTTACCAGGAAGTAATCTGAAAACATCTACTGACGCTGTGCAGAAATCTTCCAGAATATTAATGAAGAAATTTCCGGAAATCGAAAAGATTGTCGGGAAAACTGGAAGCAGTGAAATCCCAACCGATCCAATGCCAATAGATGCAAGTGATATGATGATCATCTTAAAACCTCGCAAAGAATGGACATCTGCTACAACTTATAATGAGTTATCGGAAAAGATGTCCGCCGAATTAAAGAAAAATCTGGTCGGCGTAACGTATTCTTTCCAATATCCTGTCGCTATGCGTTTTAACGAACTGATGACCGGAGCGAGGCAAGATGTTGTTTGTAAAATTTACGGTGAAGATCTCGATACTTTAAAATTGTACGCCGAAAAATTAGGTGACATTTCCAAGAAGATCAACGGCGCTCAAAATATTTACGTAGAACCAATTTCCGGAATGCCGCAAATCGTGATTTCCTACAAAAGAGAAGCGCTTTCGCAGTTCGGATTAAATGTCGAAGATGTCAACAACATTGTCAACACAGCATTTGCCGGACAATCAACAGGTTCCGTTTTCGAAGGCGAGAAGAAATTCGATTTGGTCGTCCGGTTAGATGGCGAGCAAAGAAAAAATGTTGATGATGTAAACAATCTTTTAATTTCCACACCAACCGGAACTGAAATTCCGTTAAGCACCGTTGCTGCGGTCGAACTTAGAGAAAGTGTCAATCAAATCCAGCGTGAAAATGCACAACGCAGGATCATCGTCGGCTTCAATGTCAGAAACCGCGATATTCAGTCCACCGTCGAGGATTTACAAAAAGTGGTCGAAAAAGATTTCAAACTTCCACCAGGATATTCAATTTCGTACGGTGGAACTTTTGAGAACCTTCAACATGCGAAATCCCGTTTAATGATAGCAGTTCCCATCAGTTTATTGCTGATTTTACTGATGCTTTATTTCGCCTTTAATTCCGTAAAATACGGCTTGCTCATTTTCTCCGCAATTCCACTTTCTATGATTGGCGGAATTATGTCGCTCTGGATTCGAGGAATGAATTTTAGTATTTCCGCCGGCGTCGGTTTCATCGCACTTTTCGGAGTTGCCGTCTTAAATGGAATCGTTTTAATCGCAGAATTTAACCGCCAGAAATTGCATCATTCAGATTTAAAAGACGTCGTAAAAATCGGTGGAAGAACCAGATTACGTCCGGTTTTAATGACTGCCTTAGTAGCCTCACTCGGCTTTTTACCAATGGCACTAAGTCAAGGCGAAGGCGCAGAAGTGCAAAGACCGTTAGCAACAGTCGTCATCGGCGGATTGCTCTTGGCCACGTTCCTCACGCTCTATTTGTTGCCCCTAATTTACATTTGGTTTGAAGAACATTTCCCAGACCGACGTAAAAAAATTGTAGAAATAAGTGCAGAAGAAGATGGTTATGATGAATAGTTTTTTTTGGGCAGACATTTCCGCCTTCCGTTCCCGCTTTTTTTATTGCTGGCTTTGACAAGCTCAGCCACCAATAAAAAAGGGCTTCGCTCACAACGAGGAACGAGTTTCGACGATTCAAATAAAAATATAAAAACTAGAGTCAAGTCGGGCTGCAGATTTTAGATAAAATAAAAAGTCAGATAAAGATAAAGTTTCATACAACTTTTGCAAACTTTTAACTGACTTAAAGAAATAAAACTTTTGCCTCTTTTGCGGTAAAAAAAAAATTTATAAAAATGAAACAACTTATAAAAATAATAACAGCATTTTCAGTTTTGATCGCCATTCAACTGAAAGCACAAACGCCTATTTCCCTGGAATCCGCCTACGAAAAAGCCTTTAAAAACAATCTGAATTTAAAGAATGGACAACTTCGGATTGATTATCAGGATAAGATCAAAAAATCTTACGCCGTTGTTGATCCCTTAAATATCTCCGGGGAAATTGGGCAGTTTGTGTCTGCTTATACCGACAACAAATTTTCGGTCAATCAAACCTTAAGGTTGCCCGGATTCTACAATTCCCAAAAACAGGTTTTGATGGAGGAATGGAAAAATTCAATGTTAAATTTAGACGTTCAGAAATGGCAACTTAAACGTGAGATCGCTTTAATTTATAATGAACTCAATTATCAGAACGAAAAAGAAAAATTGCTTTTGAGAGCCGATTCTATTTATACCAATTATTACAGAAGAGCAGAATTTCGACTCAAAAAAGGAGAAAGTAATATTCTGGAAAAAACCACTGCTGAAAATTACAGAAGTCAGGCAGAAATTCAATTGACAAATCTGAAGAAAGACCGGGAAGTTTCCCTTTATCAGTTTAATTATCTGATCAATGATGAAACAATGTATTCAAACGAAAATTCGAATTTCTATGAAATGAATGGTCTGACTCAAGATCTAAATTATGTTGGAAATCCCATCGTGTTAAAACAATTGGAACAGCAGAAAGCGATAGAACTGGCTAAACTAAATGCAGAGAAATCGAAACTTTTGCCGACGTTCAATATTGGGTATAATAATTCCAGCATGTACGGAACCGGCGCCGATGACAAGTTTTATGAAAGATCAGCACGTTTTCATTCCGGCATGATTGGCGTTGGAATTCCACTTTTTAATGGAGCGCAGAAATCATTAATTGAAGGTCAGAAAATCAATCAACTCATCGCTGAAAACAATTATGAATTTGGTTCCAAAAATTTAAAAAACCAATACGCAACCCTTTTCGGTGAATATGAAAAACTAAAAAGTGAATCCGATTATTACAAATCCAAAGGTTTAAAAAATGCAGAAACCATTATGAAAACTGCAAACCGATTGTATTATGAAGGTGAAATCAACTATCTGGAATGGTCGATTTTAATCAACCAAAGTTTAGACATTCAAAACAAATTCATCGACACGCAAAAATTGCTGAATGAAAAAATAATTCAGTTAAATAATCTAACGCAACAATAATTTAAAATAAACAAAATGAAAACATATACCGTCCTTCACCGCGTCCTTCACTGGATTTTTGCAATAGGAATCCTGGTTTTATTTACCACAGGATTTCTCAGAATGTACTGGATGAGCAAAACAGTCATTTCAGATGCTGTTAATAAAAACGCGTCAATTCAAGCTCTTAATTTAAATAAACAAAGTCTTCGAACCATCGTTCATTCCGTTCAGGGTCCGATGTTTGAGTGGCATGTTTATGCGGCTTATATTATTACTTTGGCCTTTGTGATCAGAATCATTTACATGCTCATAAAAGGAATTAAATTTCCGAATCCTTTTTTAAAAACGACGACTGCTAAGGAGAAATTTCAAGGTTTTATCTACGTCGCATTTTACGTGTTAATAGCCATGCAAATAATTACAGGAAGTGTTTTAAAATTTGAGATTGGCTCAGAATCTTTCGCTGATTTAGCGGAAACTACGCACAAACTCGCGGTTTACTGGATGCCAATTTTCGTTCTTTTACACTTCGGCGGAATTGCCATTTCTGAAAATACAAATCGAAAAGGAATCACCTCAAAAATGATCGGTGGTGAATCTTAACAACAAAATTTTTAAAATGAAAAAAGTACTTATCATATTTTTAAGCCTCATGATTTTTTCCTGTTCCAAAGAAGAAGTGGTTCCCGAAGAAATCGGCACCGTCGTTGGAGATCAGGTTTCTTTAACCGATTTACAAATCAAAAATTCGGGCATTGAAGCCAACACTTTAAACAACCTTGATATCGCGCATAAAATTATGCTGACGGGACAAATCGATGTTCCTCCGCAAGGAATGGCAAGTGTTTCTGCACCAAGCGGAGGTTACGTGAGAGTCTCGAGATTCATGCCCGGAAATTATGTTTCTAAAGGGCAGACGTTAGCAACTTTAGAAAATCCAGAATTGGTGCAATTGCAACAAGATTATTTATTAGCAAAATCGAACCTTCAATACGCACAACAGGATTATTCCCGTCAACAAGATTTGAATGAAAACAAAGCCAGTTCCGATAAGGTCACGCAAAAAGCCTTTAATGAAAGCCAGAATCAAAATATAATGATGAAAGGAATGGCGCAAAAATTAACGGCGATGGGAATTAATCCCGGTTCTTTAAACGCCAATAATATCCGCCGAACATTTGCCGTAACTTCTCCGATTTCAGGATATATTTCTACGGTCAATGTGAATATCGGACAATATGTTTCGCCCATGGATAAAATGTTTGACGTTGTCAATACGGGTGATTTACATTTGGCTTTAAAGGTTTTTGAAAAGGATTTGAGTAAGATTAAAATTGGGCAGAAAGTTTTCGCTTATACCAATCAAAATCCTACTAAAAAATATGAAGCCCGCGTTTTTATTATCGGAAAAGATTTCTCCGCTGACCGAAGTGTTTTGATTCATTGCCATTTTGTCGATAACAGTTTGCAACTACTTCCGGGAACTTTTATGAACGCAGAAATGGAAGCCGATTCCGAAGAAGGTATTGTAATTCCCGATGACGCCATCGTGACCTGGGAGGAAAAACAATATATTTTCGAAGAAGTTAAACCCAAAACCTACAAGATGTTTCCAGTAGAAATCGGAAATGCTGAAAATGGATTTACCGAACTTTTAAACTTTAAAGAAGAAAATAGAAGTAAAAAATTCGTGACCAAAGGCGCTTATCAATTATTAATGGCGCTGAAAAATGTAGAAGAGTAAATAACTGTCTAATTTTTTTTAAACCGCAAAAGAGACAAAAGTTTTACGTTAAAATGAATCAAAAGTTTACAAAAGTCACATGAAATAACGACTTTACCGTTTTGCACTCTTTTGAAAACCTTTTTAATTTATATGTCTTTTGCTACTTTTGCGGTTACAAAATAAAGATTTGAATTGTTAGATAATTACTAATTATTTTAAAATTTACTTGCAAATAAAAAAAACATTTATATATTTGCTCCAATGAAAACAATCATAAACATTACTTGGTGGCATCATTCAAACTTCATAAGGGTCTGAAGCAAATCTTGTATTCTGTTTGTAAAAACATATAAAAAGACTTTGACGTGACTCGTTAAGGTCTTTTTTTTATCTAAATTTTAAAAAATATCATGGAATTTAAGCAAACTGTAAACATAAAAACTACCATCAAATCGGTGATGAGCGATCTTTTCACGCCGGTCGGAATTTATCTGCGACTTCGTGATAAATTTCGGGACACCATTTTACTGGAAAGTGCCGGAAATCAAAACAACGATAACAACTTTTCGTTTATTGCCATCAATGCAGTTGCCGGAATTGAAATCAGAAATTTTGAGGAAGCAGAAGTTAAATTCCCTCTTGGTAATCCACAAAAAATCGCTTTAGAAAAAGAGAAGTTGAGTGAATTATTAAATGATTTCACCAAATGTTTTGTTTGTGAAGAACCATCTAAAGAAATCGGTAAATCTGCACAGGGATTTTTTGGGTACACGAGTTATGATGCGATTCCGTTTTTTGAAAATATAAAATTTAAAGAACTTTCAGAGGAAAATAAAATTCCATTATTGCGTTATCGCCTTTACCAGTATGTGATTGCGATTAACCATTACAACGATGAAATGTTCATCATCGAAAATAAAATTGATGGACTGAAATCAAATACGATCGAAATCGAAAATTTGATCAACCAGAAAAACGCTCCAATTTTTCCGTTCAAAATCACCGATTATGAAACGTCCAATTTAAGAGATGAAGAATTCCGGGAATTGGTGGAAACCGCAAAAAAAAACTGTTTCCGTGGTGATGTTTTTCAATTGGTTTTGAGCCGCAGATTTGAACAGAAATTTAACGGTGATGAATTCAATGTTTACCGTGCTTTGCGACATATTAATCCTTCTCCTTATTTATTTTATTTCGATTATGGAGATTATAAATTAATGGGATCCAGTCCGGAAAGTCAATTGATCATTAAAGACGGAAAAGCCATTATTCATCCGATTGCGGGAACTTTTAAAAGAACTGGTGAAGTTCAGAAAGATTTAGAAGCAGCCGAAGAATTAAAGAAAGATGCGAAGGAAAACGCAGAACATACGATGCTCGTTGATTTAGCGAGAAACGATTTAAGTATTTGTGGAAAAAGTACCACCGTGACGAAATTGAAAGAAGTTCAGTTTTTTTCTCACGTCATTCACTTGGTAAGCGAAGTAACGGCAGATGTTGAAGAAAATCAAAATCCTTACGAAATGATCGCGACCACTTTTCCACAGGGAACTTTGAGTGGTGCACCAAAATACAAAGCGATGGAATTGATTGATTCTTATGAGAAAACTTCGCGTTCGTTTTACGGCGGTTGTATCGGTTTTGTCGGCTTTGATGGAAGTTGTAATCAAGCGATTATGATCCGGACTTTTTTAAGTAAAAATAACACGCTTTATTATCAAGCCGGTGCTGGAATCGTCGCAAAATCTACAGCAGAAAATGAATTGCAGGAAGTAAATAATAAACTGAATGCGCTGAAAATGGCTGTAAAAAAAGCAACTTCAATTTAAGAAAATACAATTATGAAAATATTAGTCTTTGATAATTACGACAGTTTTACGTATAATTTAGTTCAAATGATTGAGCAAATCAGTGGTGATAAAGTAGATGTTTTCCGAAATGATCAAATCAGTTTGGAGGATATCGAAAAGTATGACAAGATCGTGCTTTCTCCAGGTCCGGGAATTCCAAGTGAAGCGGGAATCTTAATTGAACTGATTACAAAATATGCACCGACGAAATCGATATTGGGAGTTTGTCTTGGTCAGCAAGCAATTGCAGAAGCCTTTGGCGGAAGTTTGATTAATCTCACAGAAATCTATCACGGCGTTGCAACAAACGCTCAAACAATCAAAAAAGACGCTCGACTTTTAAAAGATTTACCCGAAAATTTGGAAGTTGGAAGATATCACAGTTGGGCCGTAAATCCTGAAGATTTCCCCGAAGAACTGGAAATTACTTCAGTAGATGAGAACGGAATGATAATGTCTTTACAGCATAAAACCTATGATGTTCAGTCAGTTCAATATCACCCGGAAAGTATCTTAACGCCGCACGGGAAAAAGATCATCCAAAATTTTTTACAGAATTAAAATGAAAGAGATATTACAATATTTATTCGACCATCAAACTTTGAGCAAAGCCCAGGCGAAATCAATTCTCCTGGAAATTTCAAAGAATATTTTTAATGAAATTGAAGTGACTTCTTTCGTTACGGTTTTCTTGATGCGAAGTATTACGTTGGCGGAACTAGAAGGTTTTACCGAAGCATTGCATCAGTTGGCGCCGAAAATTGATTTAGGAACAGAAGATTTAGTCGACATCGTTGGAACAGGTGGCGACGGAAAAAACACGTTTAATATTTCAACTTTGGCGAGTTTGGTCGTAGCCGGAACTGGGCAGAAAGTTGCCAAGCATGGAAATTATGCCGCTTCCACAATTAGTGGAGCATCAAATGTTTTGGAAACTCTCGGTTATCGATTTAAAGAAACGGAAGAAGAGTTGAAAAGTGATCTGGAAAAGGGAAATTTCTGTTATTTACACGCACCGATTTTCCACACGTCTTTAAAATCAATCGCGCCGATGCGTAAAAATTTAGGTTTAAAAACTTTTTTCAATATGTTGGGACCATTGATCAATCCGGCTCAACCAAAATATACCATGATAGGTGTTGCGAATTTGGAAATCGCACGGATTTACCAATATTTATTACAGAAGAAAAATGCTGATTTTTTGCTGGTGAATGCTTTAGATGGTTACGACGAAATCAGTTTGACCAACGATACTAAAATGATTGATAAATACGGTGAGAAGATTTATTCAGCGGAAGAATTGCAGTTTAGAAATATCGAATCAGAATCTATTTTTGGCGGAAATAGTATTGAAGAAGCAGCGGAAATTTTTAAATCTATCTTAGAGGGAAAAGGAACTTACGAACAGAATGCTGTGGTTTTAGCGAATGCAGCAATGGCTTTGAACAATACTGAGAAATTTGGTAATTACAAAAATTGCTTAATGATGGCGAAAGAAAGTTTAATGGAAGGAAAAGCCCTGAATTGTCTAAATGTTTTAATTGCTTAGAAATGAATATTCTCGATAAAATAATTGACCAGAAAAAGCAGGAAGTTTCGGAAGCGAAAAAGAAAATTTCTTTGACGCAATTAAAAGATGCAGTAGTGTTTAACCGCAAGACATTTTCATTAAAAGAATCAGTCAAATCGGGTAGTGGAATCATTGCGGAATTTAAAAGACAATCGCCCAGTAAAGGAATAATCAATGATAAAGCAGACGTTTTAGAAGTTGCAACGTCATATCAAAAATTTGGAGCAAGTGGAATTTCAATCTTGACTGATTCCGAATTTTTTGGAGGGAAATTAGAAGATATTTTGAAAGTACGAAGTGAAATTTCGATTCCTATTTTGCGAAAAGATTTCATGATTGATGAATATCAATTTTATGAAGCAAAAGCGAATGGAGCAGATGTGATTTTATTAATTGCTTCGTGTCTTTCTCAAAACCAGGTTCAGGAATTTACACAATTATCTCACGAATTAGGATTAGAAGTTTTGTTAGAAATTCATACGGAAGATGAGTTAAAACATTTTAATAAAGAAATTGATTTGGTGGGAATCAATAATAGAAACCTCAAAGATTTTAAAGTTGATTTACAACATTCTGTCAATTTGAAAAATCTTTTGCCGGTAGATACTTTAGCAGTTGCAGAGAGTGGAATTTACTCCATCGATGATTTTAAATTTCTAAAAGAAAAAGGCTTTGACGGATTTTTAATGGGCGAATATTTTATGCGAAATGAAAATCCGGGAATTGCTTTTGAAGAGTTCATTAAAGATGTTAGAAACTAGATTTTAGAAATTAGAATGACTCAACAACCGACAAATGATAGCCGACAACCAAAACTTAAAGTTTGCGGTTTGACAAAACTAGATCAGATCGAAGAATTAATTTCTTTGGACGTTAATTTCCTGGGCTTAATTTTTTATAAAAAATCGCCGCGTTATGTTTTAAATTCTTTGACTTTAGATCAAATAAAATCAATAAACCATGAAGGGAAGATTGGCGTCTTTGTCAATGGAAGTCTAGAACAAATTATAGAGATATCTGAAAAAGCCAAACTTAATTATATTCAACTTCACGGAGATGAAAGCGACGAATTTATTTCTGAATTAAGAATTAAGTTGGATAGAAAAATTGGAATTATTAAAGTTTTTAGAATCGGAAACGATATCGAAAATTTAAAATTTAAAATTCAAAATCTAAAATCTAATGTAGATTATTTTCTTTTTGATACCGATTCAAAAGCATTTGGTGGAACTGGTAAAACGTTTGACTGGCAAATTTTAAATGATTTAGAAATCAACAAACCGTACTTTTTAAGTGGCGGAATTTCAGAAGAGAATATTGAAAATATTAAATTATTAAAGCAGAAACCTTTTACTTTAGATATCAATTCAAAATTTGAAATTGAACCTGGAAATAAAAACATAGATAAAATTGTTAGTTTTAAAAATAAATTAAGTCGCAAAGCGACGCGTTAATAAAGGATAGGATGAAATCCTATTAATGTTGAAATTAAAAAAAACTCAACCATGCCACAATCATTAGTCAAAAATTACGTCCATATCGTTTTCAGCACAAAATACAGAAATGATTTCATCGATGAAGAAATAGAAGACGAATTGTTCAGATACATCGCTAGCATTTGTAAGGATTTTGAAAGTACAGCAATTCGAATTGGAGGAACAGATAATCATATCCATATTTTATGTTTGCTTTCAAGAAAAATTGCTTTAATGAAATTGGTACAGGAAGTTAAGGCACATTCATCCAAATGGATAAAAACAAAAGGAAGTAAATATGAAGATTTCTTTTGGCAAGATGGTTATGGTGGATTTTCTGTGTGTAGGAGCAATCTGGAAATTGTTAAGAACTACATTGTGAATCAGAGAAAACATCATGAGGAGTTAGATTTCAAGAATGAGTTTGTAGAAATGTTAATTGAAAATAAGATGGAATATGATGAAAAATATCTTTGGGATTAATGCTAAATTGATGAATAGGATTTTACCCATCCCTTTGATATAATAGGATTTCATCCTATCCTTTGTTAAATCGCCACTTCGTGGCTAGATAAATATTAAAATACAACTATGAAAACATACAGAAACCCAGATGAAAATGGTTATTACGGCGAATTCGGTGGCGCCTTTGTGCCGGAAATGTTATATCCAAATGTCGAAGAACTTCACCATAATTATTTAGAAATAATTAATTCTGAAGAATTCCAGGAAGAATACCAAGATCTTTTGAAAAACTATGTGGGTCGCGCAACTCCATTATATTTTGCGAAGAATTTGAGCGAAAAATATCAGACTCAAGTTTATCTGAAAAGAGAAGATTTGAATCACACTGGTGCACATAAAATCAACAATGCTTTAGGTCAGGCCTTACTCGCAAAAAAATTAGGAAAGCAAAGAATTATTGCAGAAACTGGCGCTGGGCAACACGGCGTTGCAACCGCTACTGCCTGTGCGTTACTTGGTTTAGAATGTATTATTTACATGGGCGAAGTCGATATCGCTCGGCAAGCACCCAATGTTGGTCGTATGAAAATGTTGGGTGCAACGGTTATTCCTGCGACTTCTGGATCGAAAACTTTGAAAGATGCCGTGAATGAAGCGTTAAGAGATTGGATTAATAATGCTACAACAACTCATTATATTATCGGAAGTGTAGTTGGTCCGCACCCGTTTCCGGATTTGGTGGCGAGGTTTCAAAGTGTTATTTCGGAAGAGATAAAATGGCAGTTAAAGGAAAAGATCGGACGGGAAAATCCAGATGTTGTTATTGCCTGTGTTGGTGGTGGAAGTAATGCTGCCGGAACATTCTATCATTTTGTAGATGAACCGAGTGTGAAGATTATCGCTGCCGAAGCGGGAGGTTTTGGTTTGGATTCTGGTAAATCTGCGGCGACGACTTTTCTGGGAACGTTAGGAGTTTTGCACGGCAGTAAAAGTTTGGTGATGCAAACTGAAGATGGACAAGTCATCGAACCGCATTCTATTTCTGCCGGACTCGATTATCCTGGAATTGGACCTTTTCATGCGAATTTAGCCACCGGAAAAAGAGCGGAATTTTTCAGTATTACTGATGATGAAGCATTGAAATCTGCTTTTGAATTAACGCAAATAGAAGGAATTATTCCGGCTTTGGAATCTGCGCATGCTTTGGCAGTTTTGGAAAAGAAAAGTTTTGGAAAAGACGAAGTTGTAGTGATTTGTTTGAGTGGAAGAGGCGATAAGGATATGGAAACGTATCTTTCAAAATTATAAATTTTAGATTTTAAATTATAAATGAATTTATCTCAAATTGAATAGAAAATGAAAAAGAAACTCAATATATATTTTACAGCGGGAATTCCCCAATTGAAAGACACGACTGAAATTTTAAAACTAATCCAGCATTCCGGTGCAGATTATATCGAAATTGGAATGCCGTACTCTGACCCGGTTGCTGATGGACCTGTGATTCAGAAAGCACATGAAATCGCGTTGAAGAACGGAATGACCATCGCAGAACTTTTTGGTCAATTGAAATCGGTGAAATCAGAAATGAATATTCCGATTATTTTGATGGGATATATTAATCCGGTTTTAAGTTTTGGATTTGAAGAATTCTGTAAAGAATGTAAAGAGTCTGGAGTTTCAGGATTGATTATTCCGGATTTGCCACCAGTCGAATTTGAGAAAAACTACCGATCCATTTTAGAAAAATACAATCTGAATTTTATCTTTTTGGTGACGCCGGAAACTTCGGATGAAAGAATTAAATATTTGGATTCTTTAAGTTCCGGATTTTTATATGCGGTCTCAAGTTCTTCTACCACAGGAAATGATGCAAAAGAAATCAACAATGAAGAATACCTGAATAGACTGGCGAATTTAGGTTTGAAAAATCCAGTGATGATTGGGTTTGGAATTAAAAATAAATCTGATTTTGATAAGGTTACCGAAAAAGCAGATGGCGGAATTATCGGGACGGCTTTCGTGAATATTTTGCTTAATAATGATGACTGGACAAAAAATGGAGAAGATTTTATTCGTAGCATAATAAATTAATTTTATAAATTTGCCCAGGAAAAAATCGAGGAAACTTCTTTTTTTAAATAAAGTTGAAAAGAGGCGGAATCTCGCAATAGGGATAGAAGTGTAAATCCCGGAGTAGAGGCGCGAGCGAAGCGAGCGCCGAAACGAGGAATTGCAACGGATAGCCCGACCCAAGCGGCTGGAAAAGCGTCGGAGAGGGGATTGCCCAAAAAAGTAAAATAAAATGACAAGCACACAGAACAGAACTTTGCAGTTTCAGGAATTGGGGTTGATGGATTATGAACCGGCTTTTGAATTTCAGGAGAAATTGATGAAGGAAATCATCGATTTGAAATTGGCAAATCGCAACCGAACTGACGATGAACAGGTAGAAACTCCGAATTATTTATTGTTTGTGGAGCATCCGCATGTTTACACGATTGGGAAATCCGGGGACGAGCATAATATGCTGGCGAATGCGAGAAAGTTGGAAGAAATTAATGCGACTTATGTGAAAACTAATCGCGGTGGAGATATTACGTATCACGGTTTTGGGCAGATTGTGGGATATCCGATTTTGGATTTGGATAATTTTAAATCTGACATTCATCTTTATATGCGAAATTTGGAGGAAGTGATTATTCGCACGATTGCTGAATATGGTTTGAAAGGCGAAAGAAGTGAAGGAGAAACGGGAGTTTGGCTGGACGTTGGAAAACCTTACGCAAGAAAAATTTGTGCGATGGGCGTGAAAACGTCG
The DNA here is from genome assembly GCF_003860585.1 of Kaistella carnis. Lineage (NCBI taxonomy): Bacteria > Pseudomonadati > Bacteroidota > Flavobacteriia > Flavobacteriales > Weeksellaceae > Kaistella > Kaistella carnis. Next base: position 436,104 of record NZ_CP034159.1, read on the forward strand.
AAATGGGTGACCATGCACGGTTTGGCTCTGAATGTGAATACGGATTTACGCTATTTTGAATATATTATTGCGTGCGGAATTAAAGATAAAGGCGTGACTTCTTTGCAAAGAGAATTAGAACGAGAATTCTCTGAAGAAGAAATGGCTGAAGTTAAAGAGAAAATTAAAAAACATTTCTGTGACGTTTTTGAAGCGCAGATTGTCTAGTGTCTAAAAAGTTTTTTACTTTTCTATTTCAATTCTTTATACAATTCCACTTTTTCGAAAGTCTTCATTTTCTGATTTTCTATTTTATCAGATATTAAAATCCCAGAAAGATGATCGATTTCGTGCTGCAAAATAACTGCTGTAAATCCTTCCACGATTTCAGTGTGTTTCTTTCCATTTAAATCAAAATATTCTAACTGAATCACTTGGCTTCTGTAAAAGTAATCTCTGAAAACCTCAATGGATAAATCACCTTCCGGACCTAAATTTAAAACTTCTGAACGCCAAAGAATTTTCGGATTGATAAAATATTCCAAAGGTTTTCCTTCTTTATCAAATCGTTTTGCCCAAATAATATTCCGGTTGATTCCAACTTGTGGTGCTGCGATTCCGACACCGCTTCCCGTAGAAAGAAGGGCAAGTTTCATTCGGTTGACTAGAATCTTTGTGTATTGATCTTTTGGATTTGCATCCATCGATTGATCAAGTAAAACCCGATGCTGCAAGGAATCAGATGTTTGAAAAATAGGCAAGGCTGAATCGATATTCCCTTCCGTAATTCTTGAAATTTCTGATTTTGTATATTTTTGAGAAAAGGCAAAAACAGAAAATAAGACCAATAATAAGGAAACTTTCTTCATGATTTAGAAAGTTTTGTATCCTTTATAAACCTGTGCTGATTTCTCCAACATCGATGCCGATTGATTTCTGAAATTCATCAAATGATCTGTACCATTGTGTTGATGGTGATGTTCCTCACTTTCCCAAAGTTCAATAATAAAGAAAACGCCTTTGTTGGTATTGTCTTCGATTAAGTCGTAATGTAAACAACCTTCTTCTTTTCGGGTTTCGAAAACTAATTTTTTCAGTAATTCCAGAGCGTCCATCAAATCACTTTCTTTGAATTGGAATAAGGCTACGATATGTAAGTTTTTCATTAAGATAAATATTTAGACAAATGTAAAAATAGAAAACTTAATTATTGAAATAAAATCAAAAAAATGCCCTAAAAATTCATTTTTTCCTAATGGGAAAATTTTTTATCTTTGTGAAAATCGAAATATAAAATGGCAGAATATAAATTACTACTTCCATCGATGGGAGAGGGCGTGATGGAAGCGACGATTATCAGTTGGATGTTCAATGAAGGAGATTCCGTAAAGGAAGATGACTCCGTTGTAGAAATTGCAACCGACAAAGTTGATTCCGATGTTCCGACTCCAGTTTCGGGGAAAATTATTAAAATCCTGAAACAGAAAGATGAAGTTGCAAAAATTGGCGAAGCAATCGCAATTTTAGAAGTTGCCGGCGCTGGTGATGCAGTGGCTGATCAACCTCAAGAACCAAAATCGGCGGAAGAAGTGAAAACTGAAATTCCAAATGTAGATTCCGACGTTGTAAAAGGTTTGGAAGCAGCCATGGAAAGCGCAAAAGTTTCTACCGGTTTCGAAGGTTCTGATTTATACTTATCACCGTTAGTAAAATCAATCGCACAAAACGAAAAAATTTCTGACGCTGAATTGCAATCCATTAAAGGGAGCGGTTTAGACGGAAGAATTACCAAAGAAGATATATTATCATTCGTTGCAAACAGAACTGCTCCTGCAGCGCCGCAAGCGGTTTCTACGCCTTCAGTTGCAGCAACTCCAAGTCCGGCTCCACAAGCAGCGGCTCCAGTTTCTGCACCAATGAAATTAAATGAGGGTGACGAAGTTATCCAAATGGACAGAGTTCGAAAAATCATCGCTGATGCCATGGTGAACTCCAAAAGAACATCTCCACACGTAACTTCTTTCATCGAAACCGATGTTACGAATGTCGTAAAATGGAGAACGAAACATAAAGACTTATTCGAAAAGAGAGAAGGTGAAAAATTAACGTACATGCCGATTTTCGTAAAAGCAATTGTAAAAGCGATTCAGGATTTCCCGATGATCAACGTTTCTGTAGATGGCGATAAAATCATCAAAAAGAAAAATATCAATATCGGAATGGCAACGGCACTTCCAGACGGAAATTTGATCGTTCCTGTTATTAAAAATGCCGATCAACTTTCCCTTTCAGGTTTAGCAAAAGCAATCAACGATTTAGCACACAGAGCTAGAAATAAAAAATTGAGACCGGAAGATACGCAAGGTGCAACTTATACGATTTCCAACGTTGGAGGCTTCGGAAACCTAATGGGTACGCCGATTATTCCACAACCTCAAGTTGCGATTCTGGCTGTTGGCGCGATTGTTAAAAAACCTGCAGTTTTAGAAACCAAAGATGGCGATGTAATTGCGATCCGTAATTTAATGTTCATGTCACATTCTTACGATCACCGTGTAGTAGACGGTTCTTTGGGTGGAATGTTCCTGAAACATGTTCACGATTATCTTCAAAACTGGGATATGAATACTGAAATTTAATTTTCAGCAGACCAAAATATAAAAGCAAACCTTTGAGAATTTCTCAGAGGTTTTTTTAGGAGCTTAATCCCGCTTTCCGCTATATCTTTTCCTCGTCGTTCCTCCTCAGAAAAGGATGTCGCTTCAATCGGGGCTAGTTACGGATGGATTTTCAACTTAAATTCTCGCAAAAACCTTAACTTTGATTTCTAAAATTAAAAAGAAATGTTCACTATTAGAAAAGCCACGCCCGAAGATACTCCTGTAATTTTTGATCTTATAAAAAAACTTGCCGTTTACGAAAAAATGGAAGATGAAGTGGTGACTTCCGTAGAGGAACTTCAGGAAAATATATTCGTAAAAAAATTCGCTTACGTTATCATCGGGGAGGAAAATGGCGTTCCGGCTGGATTTGCACTTTATTTTTACAATTTTTCCACTTTTGTAGGAAAACCTGGATTGTATCTCGAAGACCTTTATGTAGAACCTGAACACCGCGGAAAAGGATATGGAAAAACTTTACTCATCGAACTGACAAAAATCGCAAAAGCAGAAAATTGCGGCAGAATGGAATGGTCGGTTCTGAACTGGAATCAGCCCGCAATTGACTTCTATGAATCACTTCATGCAAAACCTATGAATGAATGGACCGTTTACCGTTTAGATAAAAAAGGAATAACTGATTTGGCGGGATAAAAAACTTGTTATATAAACAAAAAGTGTGGACTTCTAAAAAACCACACTTTTTTTATTTTAATCAAATCTGATTACATAATCTTTGCAACCTCGTCACAAAGCCATTCTAACATTTCACGATCTTCATCAGTGAATGGATCTACTTTGTGAGAGTCAATATCGATTTGTCCGATATTCTGACCATCTTTCATAATCGGAACTACGATTTCTGCTTTGGTGTCGATGGAACAACTCAAATAGTTGTCTTGCACATGAACATCCGGAACCACGAAGGTTTCATTAGAAACAGCAACCTGTCCACAAATTCCTTTTCCGTAAGGAATAATGGTATGATCTGTCGGAGCACCAACGTAAGGTCCTAAAATCAATTCTTCTTTGTCACCGTTTTTAAAGTAAAATCCGGTCCAGTTGAAATAGGAAATTTCCTGATCAAGTAAAGCACAGATTTTTTGAAGTTTCTCTTCTGTATTATGTTTTGGGCTTTCTAAAATAATAGAAAGACGTTTTTTTATTTCTGACATTTTATGGTTTTATTAAATAAATTCTTTAAGTATGAGTTCCTCTTTATAACCGAACATTCCTCGCTCTTTAATCAAATCTGCCACACCTTCCGGAACTTCTTTCTCCCAGCCTGAGATATGATTAGCGATTTTTTCTAAAATAATTCTGGAGTAAATTTCAGAATAATCGGGATTGTAATTTTCAATGTCCACAATACGTTTGTTGAGCTTAAAATATTTGTACAACTCTTTTAAGCTGTCGCTGACTTTCAGATTATTAGAAGTTAATAACTCATGGGTTTCCGGGTCTTTATATGGGTATAGATAGACGCGCATATCCTGTCTGAAGAATTTACCAAAAGCTTCCAGGATTCCCCCGGATAAGTTTTTATAGTAATCCTCATCAAAAACATCCAATAGATTATTGACGCCCATTGCGACTCCAATTTTTCCGCTTGTATAAGGCGCAAAGTAGTCGATAAGTCTATAGTATTCGGAGAAATTAGAGATAATTACGGTATAGCCTAATTTACCTAAAACGTCAACGCGATCCAGAAAATCACGTTCATCAATGTCTCCGGAAGCCCGTAAGTTTGAGATGGTAATTTCAAATAGAACTTCGGTTTCATCTTCGCTGCAACCCCAATCTTTCTTGAACATTTCCAAACCTTTCTCGAACATGTCAATATTGACCAAAGTTACAGGACGAAAACTTCCACGAACAGCGAAAATATTTTTTTTATACAAAATATCTGCAGGCAGCATGTTGTTTCCTTCCGCATTGAAGATGACGGCATCGGTCATTCCACTTTTTACCAACTGAAGACTCATCAATCTGTTGTCTACATAGCAAAAAGCCGGACCGCTGAAATCAATCATATCGATCTCTACATTGTCTTTTGAAATATCATCGAAAAGAGAATTGATCATCTTTCGAGGATTGTCTGCATAATTAAACGCGCCGTAGATCAAGTTCACGCCAAGACCACCTAAAGTTTCCTGTTGAAGTGTTGCGTCATTTTCCTTAAATTTTACATGGAGTACAATTTCGTTGTAATCATCTTTTTCGTCCAATTGAAATCTTAAACCGACCCAACCGTGACCTTTCATCGTTTTATCGAAATTGATGGTCGTTACGGTATTTGCGTAGGAAAAAAACTTTCTACCCGGACAATTTTCCCGAGAAACCCGTTCTTCAATTAAAGAAACTTCGTACCGAAGCATTTTGCGAAGTCGGTTTTGGGTCACATATCTGTTTCGCGCCTCCTTTCCGTAGATGGCGTCACTAAAATCTTTATCGTAAGCAGACATTGCCTTTGCAATCGTTTGAGAGGCACCACCCGCTCTGAAAAAATGACGAACGGTTTCCTGACCCGCACCTATTTCGGCAAATGTTCCGTAAATATTTTGGTCTAAATTGATCGCTAAAGCTTTCTGCTTAGGAGTTAATTTCTGATGAATCACTGGCAAGGCTAATTTTTTGGTAAAAATACAAATTATTCAAGTAATAATTCTAATTTTCACTCAAATGCTTATAAAGAGAGCCAATTTTATCGTTCTGGAAATGGGAAAATCTTTGGTAAATGAATTTGAACGCCTATTAATTGTTTTTGCATTCAGCGGGTCTGATAGTTGCGAGGTTTGTATATAAGAAACTGGAAAAGATACATAATCACTATTTTTGTATTTTTACCAAAATCAAATTGACCTCAAAAAAATGGAGTTGAAATTTTTAGGAACCGGCACTTCTCAGGGAGTTCCCGTTATAGGCTGTAAATGTGAGGTTTGTACCTCTACAAATTTTAAAGACAAACGTTTTCGCTCTTCGGCACTGGTAACCACTGAGGCTGGAAAAAAAATTCTCATCGATTGCGGTCCTGATTTCCGTATGCAAATGCTTCAAAATAAGGAAGAACAAATTGATGCAGTTTTGCTGACTCATGAACACAATGATCACGTTATCGGGTTGGATGATTTACGTCCGCTCATTTTTAGAAATCGGAAGAATATTGATATTTACAGTAACAAAAGGGTAGGAGATGAAGTGAAGAATCGCTTTCCTTACGCTTTTGCAGATGTAAAATATCCGGGAGCGCCGTCTTTTAACATTCATGAGATTCAGGAGCCTTTCACCATTCTTGATACCGATATTATTCCGATAGAAGTGATGCATTATAATATTCCGATTTACGGATTTAAATTTAAGAAGCTTGCGTACATTACAGATGCCAGTTTTATTTCCGAGGCGCAGAAGGAAAAATTAAAAGGTCTGGATTATCTTATTTTAAACTGCATACGTAAAGAAGAGTTACATCCGGCGCATTTCATTTTGCCGCAGATTTTAGAGCTTTTCGCGGAACTGAAGCCAAAGAAAATGTATTTAACTCATATTTCCCACCATTTGGGTTTGCACGACGAAACAGAGCAGGAGTTGCCCGAAAATCTTCACCTTGCGTATGACGGACTGGAAATTCAGTTTTGAGAATCAAACAGTTAAATGTTTTTCCTGCATTTATCTGTAAAATATCAAGAAATAATTTTTCTGCAATAAAAAATAATTCTATATTTGCACACCAATTTAAAAAGCCCGGTTGGCGGAATTGGTAGACGCGCTAGACTCAAACTCTAGTATCGCAAGATGTGCCGGTTCGATTCCGGCACCGGGTACCAAAAGCCTCTGTAATCATTGATTCACAGAGGCTTTTTTTTTATTTAAAATTTTCCTGATCTTTTAAATAATTCTATACTATTTACAGATTGAAATGTTTTAAAATGACTTCTAGTTTTTACAACTATTGCTCCTTACCTAAATATTCTTCGGCAATCTCTGCTGTTTTGTTATCCTCCGCCAGCTTTAACAGCGTTCGGTTGACGTCGTAGGTTAGTGGGCTTTCTTTAGGGAAAACAAAACCATATCCCTGTTTGTAATATTCGGCTTTCGAGATTTGCAAATCTTCTTCTTCATGATTATTGAGATAATATAATAATTGCGGACGATCATAGACAATAGCATCCACTTTTTTATCATGAAGTAAAGTCATGGCAGCATTTAAGTTCTCTACCGGTCTTACGGTAACTTTATATTCTTTTAAGAAATCAACAGAAGGGGAGCCGGAAATAGTAGCAACTCTTTTCCCGTTTAATTCTTCAATGTTTTTAATATCAACGGACTGAAAATTTGAAAAAGTCAATACACTGGCAATTCCCGCCACCATAGACGTCGCAGAAATAATCGACACAATCATCCAGGTTCCGGCTATGATTCTTCCCATCAACGTAATGGGTGCTTTGTCTCCGTAACCCGTGGTGCTCATGGTTACAATGGCCAGCCACATTCCCGTGCCAATTCCTTTTGCCGGTTCAGAGGGAAACTGATCGGGTGAGGCTTTTTTTTCGGCCAGCCAAAGCAAAGTTCCCACTATGGTTAAAATAACCAGGAAAATACCAATCGCTATGAGTAATTTAAAACTGAATAAAAGTTTTACCAGATTCCAAATGCTAAATTCGCCCTGTTTGTACGCAATGGATAAACTTGATTGATAATAGGGCTGTGAGAATTTAAAAGAATCTAATCGTTGGGAATTAATGGTTACCGGACCCACAACCATATCTACTTCTCCTGTTTTCAAGGCTTCTAAAGCTTGACTAACACTTTGATAATCTTTGTAACGATAATTCCAGTTAAGATCATCGGCGATTTCACCCCAGATCTTTGCAGATATTCCTTGTGGCAACGGATTACCAGGTTCATTGATAATGAAAGGTGCATTGCCGGCAACTCCAACTTTTAAAGTATCAACTTTGGGATTAAGGGAAACATACTGCGCTTTGGTGAAAAAACAGAGAGAAAATATAAAAGCTAAAGTGTAAAACGGATGGAAAGAACAGCGCGTCATAAATTTTGTTAGGGGTTCATAAAAGAAAACAATGTAAGAAAAAATAAATTTTCATACAAATGAAGCGGATGAACTGGAAATAAATCGTCTCTAAAAAAGAGGTTTTTTATTTGTAATGCTGGAAAATTCCGAAGTCAGTCGGAGTCCATAAAGCTGCTTTTTGACCTGCTGCTTTCAGTGCATTATTTGTCCATGTATTACACGTGTAAAGGAAACTGTAGCTGCCTTTCGCTTCATAAAACGCATCATTTTCACTATAAACAGCGTCTGTATTAATTTTAATTACTTTTCCAGCTTCATCATGATCAAACTTATCATTAACAAATTGTATTAAATCTTCATACTGTTTTTCTGTGAGCATTATTTTTTTGCAGTCTTTACCTTCGGTCATCTGATCATAGAACGTGCAGTGCATTGCAGATTCACCCAACCAAAAAGCAGCATAGAATGCGGTAGATACTTTTAAATCTTTCCACTCCGGCGTATCCAGATAAAAACCTTTATCACCCCAACCGATAGAAAGATACTTGAAATCGCTTCGTTTTGATTTTGTGTCTTCAGATGAAACTACTTTGCTCCAGTCGAACTGTTTCGATTTAATGGGAACAACAATATCGGTATGCACCCCGTTGGTCAGTATATAAACTCCCACTGTCTTCGGCTCCGAAACTTTTTTAGCCGGTACTCCAATATAAGGAATGAGCAAACCACAAAGCAGATAAACCGCCACTATGGCAATAATTGCCCAAATAAATTTTAAAATAATAAGTATTGCTTTCTTCATTTTTCAAATGTACTTAAATTTATAATTTCTTAATTTCGAAATTTAGAAGCAGATCTAAAGCAATTTTTAAATAGGAACTATAGAAGAAGGTTTATCAATTTCTTCAAAAATAATTTATTTAAAGAATAAGGTCGGTATCGTTCTTTATTCCCTGATTGATAAAGTCAATATTCCTTTTAAGGCCGGCAAATTTGGTTCTTTTCACAGGAGACTTTTTAAAAATTTCGGAAAAAACTTCCTGCGTAAGGTCCGTCCATTCATGTTTATTCATGCTTTTTAATAATGGATTCGGTTTAAATTTTTCCTGCTGATGAGGTTTAGAGAAACGGTTCCAGGGACAAACATCCTGACAGATATCGCACCCAAAAATCCAGTCTTCCATTTTACCTTTAAAGTGATCCGGGATTTCATTTTTCAATTCAATAGTTGCGTATGAAATACATTTACTTCCGTCGATGACGCGATCACCAACAATCGCCTCAGTAGGACAGGCATCAATGCATTTACGACAGGATCCGCAATGATCCGTGGTGGCAAAATCCTCCTTTAATTCCAGGTCACAGATGATTTCTGCCAAAAAATAAAAAGAGCCGGTTTGCTTCGTGATTAAATTTGCGTTTTTCCCTACCCAGCCAATTCCGGATTTTCTGCCCCAACTCCTTTCTAATATGGGTGCGGAATCGGTGAAAACTCTGCAGGTGAAATCTCCAATTTCGTCTTGAAGTTCTGCCACCATTTCTTTTAGAATCTCTTTTATGATCTCGTGATAATCTTGACCGTATGCATATTTCGAAATTTTCAAATCCTCAATGCCGGCAATTTTTTCTTCCGGAAAATAGTTATAGGAAAGGGAAATAACAGATTTTGCGCCTTCTACCAATAAAGTTGGGTCAAGCCGTTTATCGAAATAATTTGCCATGTAAGACATTTCTCCGTGAAAATTATTTTGAAGATAACGTTCCAGTGGCTTCGCATCTTCTTCTAAAAAGCCTGCCCGCGAAATCCCACAATTTTGAAAACCAAACTTTTTTGCTTTGGTTTTAATAAGGTTTGCGTAATTTTCTGCGTTTTGTAACATGGGTTGCATTGCAAAACTAACATTATTTTATAAATTTGCTAAGCAATTTATTTCAGAATAATATTAACTTTAAATACAATCGTATGTCAGTAGAAGAAATTTTAAAAGCAGGAAACTATCATTTAATCGATGTTCGTGAACCAATGGAACTCGAAATGGATGGACAGATTGAAGCTGCTCAAAATATACCGTTAGGCGAAATAGAGGACCGCAAACAGGAAGTTGTAAATCTTGCGGGACCAAAAATCTTTTTCTGCAGAAGTGGGAACAGAAGTGGAAAAGCAATGGAATACTTTAAATCTGAAGGTTTAGATGAAGTGTACAATGGTGGAGGCTATACTGATATGGCCAAAATGTTGGAGAATTTATAAAACTTTCTTTTCCAAAATAAATAGGAGTTGGCATTTTGTCAGCTCTTTTTTTATGTCAATTATTAAATTCTTACTTAAAAAACGGAATAAAAGTCAGTAAAAATTAAATGCTTGTTTAAATATAATTAATTTTAAATAATTGGTAATCAACAACTTGTTTAAACTGTACTGAAGTTTAGCAGAAGTATGTCTCAGTTTTGGCACGATTTTGATAACTAACCTTCATGTAAAATTAAAATTTAAAATTATGAATTCAATTAAAAAATCAATCCTTGCTCTAGGTTTATTTAGCGCAGGATTATTGAGCGCACAAAGTTCTGATATGACTAATATGTTTAAAATCGGAGCACACGGTGGATTTGCAGTTCCTGCAGAAAATGCTGGTGGAAATTTAGGTGTTGACCTTTCTTACCAAAATTTGGTAACTCCTGGATTCGGTTTAGGTATCGCTACAGGTTATAGCCACTTTTTCGGAAGAGAAAATACAGTAGGTGGTGTAAATGTTGACAACAACGATTTTGGTGTTGTACCAGTAGCTGCTTTAATTAGAATTTACCCAAAACAAACTGGTTTCTATTTGGGAACTGATTTAGGGTACGGTTTCATCGTTGGTGATGATAATGTTGCTGCTAACAGTACTGTTGCAAGACCTGACGGTGGTTTCTACATTAAACCGGAAATTGGATACCATAACCGTGACTGGAATTTCGCACTTCAGTATGAGAAAACATTCACTGGTGACAAAGGACAAATTGGAGATCAGAAATATAATGCCGGTGCAATCGGTGTTGGTATTGGTTATAATATCCCGTTGGGTAAATAATCAAAACCGTCCTAAAATACGAAAACCTTCTCTTAGAGGAGGTTTTTTTATTTTTTATAATCTATATAAAAAACAATTATTATCTTTGGTTGATAACATTACAAAATGGAAACTACAAATAAATTCAATCTTTTTTTACCCGGCATTGCCTCCGAAAGTAATAACAATCTTTCCCTGGTAGCAGTAGATTTACGGGAAGAAACGACCCTTGTCGGACATTATATTGCCAAAAGTCAGCAGGTTACTTTACAGGCTGAACAATTCTATAACACGAAAGACTTTAATTCCTGTTCCGAAATAATCAACCGGTTTAAAGAAGATCATTCCATAGAGAATGTTGCAAAAATTGCAGTCGCAGTTCCGGGTCCTGTCATTAGAGGAAGAAGTGAGCCTGCAAGGTTGTCTTGGAAAATAGATGCGGAGATTATTAAGGATGAAACAAATGTAGGTGAAGTGTATTTGATTAATGACTTAGAGGCGTCAGCTTATGGACTTCAGAATGTGGCAGAGGAACATTTTGTCACCATTCATGATTCCGGCAACGCGACTCCGGGGAATGTGGCGGTATTGTCACCAGGCGAAGGTTTAGGTGAGGCAGCATTATTTTGGGATGGTCACTGTCTTCGGCCTTTCGCTACGGAAGGTGGTCATTGCGAATTTTCCCCACGTACCAATGATGAGGTCGAATTCTATTCATTTCTTCAGAAAATCTATGGCATCGTAAGTTGGGAATCAGTCCTTTCAACAGGAGGTTTATTTAATGTTTATCGTTTTTTACGCGATGTAAAACAACAGAAACAACCCGATTGGCTAACGAAAGAAATTGAAGCGGGTAATTTTACACAAGCCATTATCAAAGGTGCCTTGGAAAATAAAGACCGAATTTGTACCATGACTATCGACACATTTCTTGTGTTCTTAGCAAGAGAGGCGAACAGTTTGGTGCTTAAAATGAAGGCAACAGGCGGATTATTTCTTACAGGAGATATTCCCGTAATGTTAGAGCAGTTTATCACAAACACTAAATTTTATAAAAACTTTATCATCAGTGATAAAATGGAAAATATTTTAGAAGATATACCAATCTATCTTGTGAAAGATAAAAAGACTATTCTTAATGGTGCTGCGCTTTACGCTGCTTTTTATCAGGAGTAATCGTATAAAATTTCAAAAAAAGACTTTGCCCTCGGACAGAGTCTTTTTTTTATTCTATTTTTCAAGAACTAAAAAAATTGCCTTTATTTTGTTTTCTTATCCCAGGTTAATAGCTTGGTAAGAGAAGTTTCAATATTTTTGCGGCTCAAATAAAATTAATAAATGAAAAATTTAGTATTAGCTGCGCTTTTAGCGGGTGGATTGGCTTTTGGACAATCAAAAAAAGTAACCCATTCAAAAGTACAGTGGTGGGGTTATAAGTTGGCAAAAACCGAAGCTTCATCTCATAACGGATATGTAAACGTAAAATCCGGCGACGTAATCATGAAAGGAAATAACATCGTTGGTGGAACTTTCCATTTGGATATGAACAGCATCAACGCAATCGATTTAACCGGAGAATATCAGACCAAATTAAATAACCACTTGAAAAACGGTGATTTTTTCGAAACCGATAAATTCCCAACTGCAACCTATAAAATTACCGCTGTAAAGAAAAATGCGAATAAATCATTTCCCTACATGATCGTCGGAAATCTTACTGCCAAAGGCAAAACAAATCCCGTTTCTTTTCCAGCAAAAATTTCTCTAAATAATGGCGTTCTAAATATTGTTTCAGACAAATTCAGTTTTGACCGTCAGAAATTTGGGATCGCTTATGCTTCCGCGATGAAAGATGTGGTGGTGAAAGATGAAATAGATATGCTGATTAACGTTACAGCGAAGTAATTTTAACAAAATATTATTCGGAATAGAGCAGCGTTTGTCTGCTCTTTTTTTTATTTTTGACAGATGAAACTTTATGTAGTCAGTGGATTAGGAGCCGATTTTAAGGTGCTGGAAAAAATTACCTTCCCCCAGAATTTAGAGGTGGTTTTTTTGGATTGGATTATGCCGGAAAAGAATGAGGATTTTCATCATTATGTGAAGAGAATGGCAGACCGCATTGATGATTCTGAACCATTTTCTTTATTAGGATATTCTTTTGGCGGCATCATTGTACAGGAAATCGATAAAATAAAAGCTGCAGAGAAAGTAGTAATTATGGGAAGTATAAAATCCCATAAAGAAAAATCCAGATTGATAAAGTTAGGAGAAGTAACAAAAATTCCGAGGTTTTTGCCGCAACAATTATTTAATATTAATTCCGCAACCGTATATTCATTGGCAAGAGGAATCGTTGATCCCAAGAATCCCAAACTATTAGAATATTTTACGGTGCGCGACACCTATTATCTAAAGTGGAGCATCGAGAAAGTTTCTGCCTGGAAGTTTGAAGAAAATCCAAAAGTCATTCAAATTTTAGGAAGCAAAGACATTGTTTTCCCTTTGAAGTATTCCAAACCTGATTACGTTGTCCAAAATGGAACGCATCTTTTCCCGGCCACAAAACCAAAAGAAGTATCTAAAATTTTGAGTGAGATCTTTGAATAATTTGAAAGCTTTAAAATAAAACTGCGTAACGTGCTTATTCTGCGGCATCTTTATTTCTGTTGCGATCAAGATTTCCATCTTGAATTCTATTCTCTAAATAGTAAAAATAGAATTATCTTTGTCTATAAGTTAAGTAGGTTTAATCATCAGTTCGTATAAAATAGAATGGAATCAATCAGTGTTTTTGAAATTATAAAAGTTGGAATCGGGCCGTCAAGTTCTCATACGATGGGACCCTGGAACGCAGCGGAAAGTTTTATCAGAAAAATAAAAACCAGTCACCAACTTCAGGAGGTAAAAGAAGTTTTTGTAGAATTCTTTGGATCTCTTGCTAAGACCGGAATTGGTCACGGAACCGATATCGCTGGAATGCTCGGACTTTCCGGGGAAAATTTTAAACTGATCGACACTTCTAAAATTGATCAAAAAGTGGAAGCCATCAAATCTTCAAGTACTATAAATTTGAATGGTGAAAAAGAAATTCCATTTATTTACGGACATCATTTGATTTTAAACAAACAGAAATCACTGGACTTTCATCCAAACGGAATGATTTTCAAAGCCATATTTGAAAATGGCGAAGAACTGATTCAGGATTACTATTCCATAGGTGGCGGATTTATCGCGACCCAAGAAGCCAATTCGTACGAAAACCATTGTACCAGAACATTATACCCGTGTCACAATGGAAAAGACATTGATAAAAATATCGCAAAATTAGGTTTGGATAAAATTTCAGATCTCGTTTTTCTGAATGAAGAATCTTGGCGAACCAAAGAAGACACTGAAAAAGAAGCATTGTATATCTGGCAACAGATTAAAGAATGTATTTACAAAGGCGTGAACAAAGAAGGTGTTCTTCCGGGTGGACTTAATGTTACCCGTCGTGCTGCGGGTTTAAATAGAAAACTGCTGGGCGATAAAGTCTATAAAAACATCCACGAATGGTATCAATATTTGGTCGATGCCGATTTAAGTTTCACCAATATCAACAAATGGGTTTCTTGTTTTGCCTTGGCGGTGAACGAAGAAAATGCCAGTTTCGGACGGATCATCACGGCGCCAACTAATGGTGCAAGTGGCGTAATTCCCGCCGTTCTCATGTATTCCCAATGTTTCACAGAATTTAAAAGTGACGAAAATGTCATCCGTTTTCTTTTGGTAGCAGGTGAAATTGGAACGCTCTTTAAAAAGAACGCTACTATTTCTGCAGCCATGGGCGGTTGCCAGGCCGAGATTGGCGTTTCCTCTGCCATGGCGGCGGCAGGTCTCACCGAAATCATGGGCGGAACTCCGGGTCAGGTTCAAATGGCTGCCGAAATTGCCATGGAACATCACCTCGGCATGACTTGCGATCCGATCGGTGGATTGGTTCAGATTCCGTGCATCGAGCGTAATTCTATGGGCGCCATGAAGGCGATTACCGCGGCCAATATTGCTTTAGAATCCGATCCTGCCAAAGCGCGCGTGACGTTAGACGAGGTGATTCAATCGATGTGGGAAACTGCTCAAAGCATGAACGACCGTTTCAAAGAAACTTCCGAAGGTGGTCTCGCCATCGCTGTTAACGTTGCTGAGTGTTAAATTTATTTTTCTGATTATTAAGAGCGAGAAGATTTTCGCTCCTTACAAAACCCGTCCCGCTTTCCACTCTATCTTTTGCTCGTCCTTCGTCCTCACAAAAGGATGTCGTTACAATCGGGGCTAAAAGTTCTGTTCTTCTTTTATTTGAAGGATACACGTATTTGTATTCAATAAAAAGTTGTTTTGGTGATTTACTTAAAAAAGCAACTATCTTAGTGACTGGAAATAAGTCTTACGGTAATCAGACAAATCACTACCAAATACGTTGTATTTGTCTGACGAAGTAAGACATATAAACGAGTTACAAGCAAGTGTAAAGGACGGTTCGCACAAGATAACGGGATAATAAAAAAAATTAAATGAATTTTGTTTGTAAAGAAATATCAATTAATGACGAAGAATTCGGTTGCACTGTGACATTGTCTGAAAAAGAAGATAGTGGCTTTGATTACGAAGAGACGGTTGAGGAAATAATGAATGCAACTGACCAGTATTTAATGCTTCAAAAAACATATGGAGAAGACGAATTTGAAGAAGACTATTATTACATTGAATCACGCGACTTTGAAAAATCTGGAGAATTAGAAGACTTTGAAATATTTTTAACAGAAACTGAATTTATTATCACATTTGAAAACGAAAAATATGTAATTCAAATCAGCCCGAATAGAAAAGTTTTTGATGAATTAAAAAAAGTGCTTTCAGAATTTACTGAATGTAAAGGAAAATTGAACATTCAATAAAAATCAATTTGACTCTTAAAAAGACAGTTAAACAATGCTTAAAATGATATTAGACTGCAAAACACCAGCTTGTAACATCGTATTGGCAATAGTGCGGAGCAATCGCAAGTTTAACCATTTCAGATGTCCCGAAGATTAATTTATAATAAGAAAGTTTCCGCGTTAAAGCCGCACCATCGCCAATACGAAAACCGTTACCTGCAATGCTTTAACAACAAAATGAAAATGAAAAAGCTACTTTTATTTTTAATTATTTTGACAAGCTGTAACACTAAAACAGAAGAAAAAAATAACTTGGAAAATTCCATTTGGAAATTCTGTGGAGAAACTGGTCATATTTCTGATATTTTGGTTTTCAGTAAAGAGCATTTGTATGTAAAAAATGATAGTATTTATTTTCATAACAGCAAGTCATTAATTGGTATAATTGACAGAGTAGAAAACTATTATGGCGAAAGAAGATTGTACGTTAAAGATTTGAATGGAAATGTAGGAAGGTATTGTAAACAATAAACAGATGAAGAAAAAAATTGCCATAGCATTATCCTTAATGACCATTCTAATTTGCGGATGGATAATTATTGATTATGTCAAATATCTTGACATCGCATCTAACAAAACTGATTGGTATGTAATGGATGCAAAACATAAAATAAGTGAAAGAACTGACATTAACAATTATGAGAAGGAACTTCTGAAAAATCAAATAGACCAAAATCGCAAAAATGAAAAAAACATTTCAAACATAGCTTTTCAAACTCAAATAGTTGCTTTTGTTTTGATTGTCATACAATTAGTTTTGTTAGTTTTTATTTTCCTAATGCCAAATAAACAAAAAAATATGACTGTAAATTAGCACTGCTGGTAATAACTAAGCTTTCGTCTTGTCCGCAGGACACGAGATGAAAGCCTGTTGAACGGAACCTCCGGTGGCTTTTTCTCCCCACTTGGTAACTAAAACAGCCTCAGGAAAAGCTACCGGAGGTTTAGTTCAACAGAGGTTTTGCAATAGTGCGGGTTTTTCGCCAAGTTTAACTATTTAGATGTTTCGAAGAGTAGTTTATAATAGAAAGGTTTGGCATTTTAAGCCGCACGATCGCAAAGCCGCAAATTGTTGTAGATAATGGTGACAAAAATTGTGTCATAGAAAACAATATGGAAGTTTTTATAATTATTATACTATTTTTTATCTTCTCATGCGGAAACGATCCACTTGAGAAAAATTATGAGTTAGATTACAATCCAATGAATGAAGTTAATTTGGTTGTGCCAGAAAAACAAGGGTATCAACGAATTGAAATTCCTGGACATATTTTATTTTACGGACACAATAAAGATTTCATAATAGCAAATCAGAAACCTACTGACAGCATTTATAGTAGTGATAACAATCTCACATTTGACAAACAACAAGAAATGATCTTCAATTTAGACGTTTCTAAATTTTGGATTATAACATTAAGAAATGATAGTATTTACGGACCTTTAGATAAAACAGAATACTTTAAAGCACGTAAACTTTTGAAAGTTCCTGATCATTTAAAACTGGATAATTCAACCCAAAGTTTCTACACTGACGGAAAAAGAGAAGACATTCAATATTATAATCCTGATTCTTCAGTAATTGACTTAAAAAATTTAAGACACTGTCCCGCAAAGTGTGTAAGTTGAAAAGTTTAAGACTTGAGTTTTTTATAACTTGAGCCTTTCTTCAAATATAAGCATAAATTGATTTAATACGATTCCCCAATCTCGAATCGGCATTGTCCATTTTTTTGTTGCTTCTCTTAAGGCAAGGAAAACTGACTTTAAAACCGCATCATCAGTAGGAAAAGACATTTTATTTTTAGTATATTTTCTTATTTTTCCGTTGAGATTTTCTATTAAATTGGTGGTGTAAATGATTTTACGGATTTCCACCGGAAATTCGAAAAATACCGTTAATTCATCCCAATTATCTCTCCAGGATTTGATGGCATACGAATATTTAGATTCCCATTTTTCTGCAAAATCATTTAAGGCGGCTTCTGCGGCTTGCTTGGTGGGAGCGTTGTAAATGTGTTTCATGTCGGAAGTAAAGGCTTTTCTGTCCTTCCAAACTACGTATTTACAAGCATTTCTAATCTGATGCACCACGCAGATCTGAGTTTGAGATTGTGGGAAAACACTGCGAATAGTTTGGGTAAATCCATTGAGATTATCCGTTGCAGTGATCAGTATATCTTCTACGCCACGTGCTTTTATGTCAGTTAAAACGCTCATCCAAAAACTGGAACTTTCGTTTTTTCCAAGCCACATTCCCAGAACTTCTTTTCTTCCATCCCGTCTTAAACCAACGGCAAGATAAATGGTTTTGTTGATAACTTTTGAGTTCTCACGGACTTTAAAAACAATTCCATCCATCCAAACAATGAGGTATAAATCCTCTAGTGGCCGATTTTGCCAAGCGACAATCTCACTGGAAACCGCATTGGTAATCCTGGATATTGTGGATGTTGAAACATCAAAATCATACATTTCCTTGATCTGATCTTCAATATCACTTACACTCATTCCTTTGGCATAAAATGAGATGATAACATTTTCCAAACCTTCAATAATATTATGCCTTTTGGGAACTAAGGCTGGCTCAAAAGTACTTTCCCTATCCCGCGGAACTTTAATTTCATCTTCGCCAAAAGAGGTTTTTATCTTCTTGGTTTGATGGCCATTGCGATAATTTCCGTCTTTTGTTTTTTGATGTTTCTCGGTATCCAGATGGTCATCTAATTCGGCTTCGAGCATATGTTCTACGGCTCGTTTGTGCATTGTTTTGAAGAAAGAGGTTAAATCTTCTCCACTCTTGAAGGATTTGTAGAAATCCTTGTTGTTTAATAATTCTTCTTTGTCGATCATAACTGTATAAAGTTTAAAAATAGTAAAAAGTTATTTCCGAAAAAGTTTTGAGCTTTTGAAGGCTCAAAATTTTTCAGAATAACTTTTCAACTTACACAGTTAGTGAAACACTACCATTAAAATCACAAAATAGCACTGCCTTGCTACCGCACGAATTCTTTCGTATGCTTACGAACCTTTAACTCTACTTCAAAATCCCCCTAATCTTATTCGCATTTCGGATCAACTCTTCCAAATACTCATAATTGTCCTTTTCCAAGGCAGATTTAAACTTACGAAGTTGCGTAATATGTTCATTCAAAACATCCAGCACATTTTCTTTATTCTGACGGAAAATCGGAACCCACATTTCCGGGTGAGATTTCGCCAAACGAACCGTACTTGAAAAACCGGAACTCGCTAACTGGAAAATAGTGTCTTCTTCACGTTCTTTTTCTAAAACGGTATTTGCCAGAGCATAAGAAGTAATATGGGAAATATGAGAGATATATGCCGTGTGAACATCATGACTTTCGGCATCCATGTAGAGCAGGTTCATTTCTAAATGTTCAGCCACTTGCTCCACCATTTTCAACGCATCCGGCGCAGAATCCTCTTTGTCACAAATAACGCCGGCTCTTCCTGTAAAACTGTCTGAAATGGCAGATTTCGGACCTGAATTTTCCGTTCCCCACATCGGGTGAAATGCCACAAAACGGTTTCTGTTTTTATGAAGATTGGCGGCCTGAACAATCCCGGATTTGGTAGAGCCTACATCCATTACGGTTTGCTGATCATTAATTAGAGCAAGAACAGACTCTAAATTTTTTTTTGCAGAATCTACGGGAATTGCTACAATAATTAAATCAGAATTTTTTACTGCATTTTCTAACGGTGAAGCTTCATCGATTATTTCCAGTTCTTTGGCTTCACGTAAGTGTTGCTCGCTGTAATCTACTCCGTAAATGTAATCTACAAAATGTTTTTCCCTTAATTTTAAGGCGATTGATCCACCAATCAAACCAACACCAATAATAGTTAATTTCACAATTGTTTTTTGCTAATGATGAAAGTTATCGTAATTTTTTGATACTTTGAAAGTTTGACGTCTCTGCACATTTTTCAAAGCTGATTTGAAAACGTGGATTTTTCTTTGGATAATCTAAAATATAACTGGGACAAGGTTTTTGTTGCGCCTTACTCTTTTCGAAATCGACATTTCCTTTCGTAAGAATACTGTCTTTCAAAAATTTTTCATCCACTTTCAAAACTTCCATTTCGGTTTTGAAACTTTCAGAATAGGTGAATTCTTTTGATAAGGTTTCAGCAATTACTCTGGAATTTGGCAGATAACCGCTGCAGCTTGCTCCTTTTTTGTTTAAAATAAAAAACACGAGAATAAGTCCGGGAATCAATCCCAGTAAGAAGAATTTAATTTTTCTCATTTAGAAAATTAAAAGGTTGATATCATGATAAGTAAGATCGAAACGGTCACAAATCATTTTTTTGGTGTGGCGGCCTTTGTACATATAAAGCGATTGCTTCATCTCATTTTTGCGAACAAGCATATTTTCAAAACCTCCTTCTTCATCATAATTTAAAAGATAAGAAAGGAAGAAGTTAGAAATGGCTTTCGTAGTGGTACGCGGCATTTTCGACGTTAGATTGGGTAAACCACAGTGAATCACGCCATGTTTGATGATATAAGGATTGTCCATACAGGTCAGTTCCGACGTTTCAATCATCTTTCCATTGTCAATGGTGACATCGATGATGACGCTGCCTTTTTTCATGCCCGCAACCATTTCTTCGGTCACAATTGGAACGTGGCTTAATTTGGAAAGCGCGCCAATGACCACATCGGCTCTTTTTAGACTTTTCGTTAATTCTTTTGGATCGATGATGGAAGTAGGAACTCTTCCGTCCACCATCATGTGTAAACGGCGTAATTTTGAAAGTGAATTGTCAAACACTTTTACACTTGCTCCCAAACCTAAGGCGGCCTTTGTTGCAAATTCGCCTACGATTCCAGCGCCCATTACGACTACTTCTGTTGGACGAACACCCGTAATTCCACCCAGCATTAGTCCATTCGATAAAGCCAGTAGTTCAGCGGCGTAAAGTACAGAAATGCTTCCGGCAATTTCGCCGATCAGTCTAACCAAAGAAAGCTGTTTGTATTCATCAGCAATAAACTCAAATGCAATGGCGTTTATTTTTTTCTCCGCCAGTTTTTTGAAATATTCTTTGTCCCGCAAGTTGATCTGAAGTGCAGAAACGAGGTAAGTATTGGGTTTCAACATTTCAATCTCCTCCGTTGTAGGTGGATTGATTTTTAAAACCAAATCCTGTTCGAAGGCTTCCTGCGGATTTTGAGTAATTTTTGCACCCGACTCTGAGTATTGTAAATCGGTGTAGAAGGAACCTTCGCCTGCTCCCGTTTCTACTATGATCTGATGGCCATTGGCAACTAAAACCTGCACTGCATCGGGCGTAATACAAGTTCTTCGTTCATTAAGACAGGTTTCTTTCGGAATTCCTATACTAAACTGTTTTCCTTTTCTTACAATTTCTAGTTTCTCCTCTTGGGGCAAAAGATCCTGTTCAGAAAAAGGGGTAAAAACGTGGGTATGACTCATTTTATAAGTTTTGATATACAACAGATCAATCTAAAATAATCCGTATGCAAAGATACAATCATTTGATTATTAATAGGGCAAAATTTAGACGAACTTAACAATCCTAAAAGCGCCTTCAGTTTCTATACTCATTTCGTGATGGGGAAACTGGGAAAGTTCATATTCATAAACTTCCGGCCACTCGATGATGCTGAGGAAAGCATGGTCGAGGTATTCGTGGATCCCAATATCTTCAACTTCATCGGCATTTTTAATGCGGTAAAGATCGAAATGAAAAATGTTTCCTTTTGGTGAATCATATTCATTAACGATGGCGTAAGTGGGAGAGGAGACTTCATCATTGCTGCCCAATCTCTTTAAAAGAAACTGGGTGAAGGTGGTTTTGCCGGCGCCCAGATTTCCCTTTAATAAAAGAATATTGTGCTGAAGTTTTGGCAGAATTTCCTCAATGACCGATTGCCAGTCTTCAATTTTATTAATTTTAAATTCCATGATTATTTGTAGATTTCGATCATCACTTCGCCGTCTTCAGTAATCGCACCTCGGTACATTCCGGCGGTATTGAAAGGCATTGCTATGTTTCCGTTCTTATCTAAAGCGATAACGCCGCCGTCGCCACCCATTTTTCCGATCTCGTCGATGGTTTCCTGTGTCGCCGTTTGAATATTTTTATTTTGATATTCCATTTTCGCCGCTATGGTTCTTGCTGCTGTAGCACGGATGAAATATTCGCCCCAACCCGTCGCTGAAATACCGACCTGAGAATTGGCATAAGTTCCGGAACCAATAATCGGTGCGTCACCAATTCTGCCATATTTTTTATTCGTCATTCCACCGGTTGACGTTCCGGCTGCAATATTTCCACTTTTATCTAAAGCAACGGCGCCCACAGTTCCAAATTTTTGATCGATTTCATAAGATTCCGGCAACGTACTTTGGGAGACCTTTTTTGTCGTTGTTTTTTCTTTTTGTTTCAATTTCTGCAAACCTTCCCATCTGTTTTTAGTCCAAAAATAGGATGGATCTACAATATCTAATTTTTGCTCTTTCGCAAATTCTTCTGCACCAACTCCGGATAACATTACATGTTCCGATTTTTGCATCACAGCAATTGCTGCCGTGATAGGATTTTTAATCGTGTGAACTCCCGCAATGGCGCCCGCTGATTTGTCCTTCCCATACATAATAGAAGCATCGAGTTCATTTGTTCCAGCGGCGGTGAAAACTGCTCCTTTTCCTGCATTAAACAAAGGCGAATCTTCCATGATCATAATTGAAGCCGCAACTGCATCAACAGAGGAATTTCCTTTTTGGATTTCAGCATAGCCAGCTTTTAAAGCTTCTGTCAGTTTTGCTTTATATTCATCTTCTTGTTTGGCGGTCATGTTTGATTTAAGAATCGTTCCGGCACCACCATGAATTACGAGAACGTATTTTTTTTGTGCCGATATCATCAAGGAAAAGGAAAGGAGAGAAGAGAGTAGGAGTTTTTTCATTATTAAAGGGAATAGTTTGTCAAATTTATATATTTTTTTTAGCATGACCTTAAAACAGCAGAGTGAACGATTTTAAAACAATTAATTTCTACGAAAGGATTTCACATATTATCGCAGATCAAGTAGGTCGACGGATGGACCGTGAAAATAAATGTTATTAAAAATGATTTTATTAGTATAAAAATCTTTGCAGCTCGGTGAACTTTGTACTTAAAAAAAACTTTAAAGTTTTTATGTATGTCCGTAACTTCCCATAATTCCGTATATTTGTTTGATAATTAAATAATTGAGATGAATATTTTTAGTTTTGGCGTAGAGTTTAGCAGTGAAGAGGATTGTATATCTCATTTTAAAGCAGAACGTGACAAAATTGGCGTTTCCTGCAAGTGCGGAAAAACTGATTTTTTTTGGATTAAAAGCAGATTAAGTTACGAGTGTAAATCTTGTAGAAAGCGAACTACATTACGAAGTGGAACCATCATGGAAAATTCCAATTTGTCCTTTCTAGTTTGGTATAAAGCGATGTTTTTGATGAGTGCAACAAAAAAAGGATTTTCTGCTAAAGAAATGCAAAGGCAATTAGGTTTGAAGCGCTATGAGCCAGTTTGGGCTATGATGCACAAATTGAGAAAAGCGATGGGAAAACGAGATGAAAGATACACTTTAGAGGGCATGATTGAAATGGATGAAGGGTATTTTACAGTTGAATCTAGAGAACTGGAACAAGAGAAAGGGATTCGTGGAAGAGGTGCAGTTGGAAAGCAAAATGTTGCAGTGATGGCGGAATCTACGCCATTAGAAAATATAGAAACAGGAGAGACATCGAAATCTTGTAGATATTTTAAAGCAATAGTATTAGAAGATCATACAGCAGAGGGAATTAATGAGACTATTAAAGAATCTTTGGCAGAATCCAGCATAGTTTTTACAGATCAAAGCACGTCATATGTTGATATATCACAACTTGTAGAAATTCATATTTCAGAAAAATCTTCGAAAGAAACTACAAAAGATACTTTGCGTTGGGTTCACATATTTATCAGTAATGCGAAAAGGAATTTATTAGGAAATTACCACAAAATAAAACGCAAAAACCTTCAACTTTATCTAAATGAGTTTGTTTATAAGTTAAATCGGAGATATTTTGAAGATAAACTGTTCGATAGACTTGTGATAGCAAGCATTACAGGAGTATGATGAAAAACGGATATACATTAAAGTTTTTCAAACTTATGAAAAGAAAAACTTATTCCCTATTTTTACCGAATGATTTCTAAGCAAACAATCGATAAAATATTTTCTGCCGTTCGGGTAGAGGAAATCATTGGTGAATACGTGCAACTCAAGAGAGCTGGGTCAAATTTTAAAGGCCTCAGTCCTTTCCACGACGAAAAATCACCAAGTTTTGTGGTGTCGCCAAGCAAGCAGATCTGGAAAGATTTTTCTTCCGGAAAAGGAGGAACTGCGATTTCTTTTTTAATGGAAATTGAGAATTTCACTTATCCTGAAGCCCTTCGTCATGCCGCAAAAAAATACGGAATTGAAATTGAAGAGGACAAACGCGAGCAAACAGAAGAGCAGAAGCAGGCACAGACCGATCGGGAATTATTGTTTAAAATTCATGAGATTGCCAATGACTTTTTCCAGCATCAATTGTTTGAGACTGAAGAAGGAACTTCCATTGCCTATTCTTATTTTAAAGAGCGGGAACTTCGGGATGATATTATTAAAAAATTCCAGTTGGGATATTCACCCGAACAGCGCAATGCTTTTACCGAATATGCTTTAAACAAAGGCTATTCCAAAGGAATTCTGGAAAAATCCGGACTTTCTATTTTTCCGGAAAATGCACCAAATGGTCTTGACCGTTTCCGCGAAAGGGTTTTATTTCCGATTCACAGTTTCTCGGGTCGGGTTCTGGGTTTTGGCGCCAGAATCCTGAAGAATAATATAAAAACTGCAAAATATCTAAATTCTCCCGAAACGGAAATTTACCATAAATCGAGTGTTCTTTATGGTTTAAGTCAGGGAAAACAGGCGATTTCCAAAGCCAACCTCTGTCTTTTGGTGGAAGGTTATATGGATGTTATTGCGCTTCATCAAAGTGGAATTGAAAATGTTGTCGCCAGTTCAGGAACAGCTTTGACGGTAGATCAAATTAAATTGATTAAACGCCTGACCGAAAATGTAACCATTCTTTTTGATGGTGATCCTGCTGGAATCAAGGCGAGTTTCAGAAGTATCGATTTATTGCTCGCGGAGGAAATGAATATTCGCATCCTTCTTTTCCCGGATGGTGATGATCCTGATTCTTTCTCCAGAAAGCATCCACAGGAATATGTGGAAGAATTTATTAAAACGCAGGCCAATGATTTTATCGATTTCAAAGCCGAGATTTTATTAAAAGAAGCCGGAGATGATCCTATCAGAAAAGCAGAAGCCATTCGTGATATCGTAAAATCGGTAGCATTCGTAAAAAATGCCTTGAAGCAAGAAGTTTATCTGAAAGAAGTGGCAACGAAATTTGGACTTTCGGAACAGTCACTTTTTAATGAACTGAATGTTCAGAAACAAATTCAAAGTAAACAGTTTTCGCCTCAGCAAAGATCGGAGCCGCAAGAACGACCAAAAATGGAAATTGTTCCACAAAGTCCTTCGCTATCCGTCAATCCGTTACTGGAATTAGAGGAAAAGCTTGTAAAACATATGCTGAACTTCGGGGATCGGATTTTAGAAAAGACGGATGCAGATAATCAGCCTTTTAAAATCACGGTGATCGAAGAAATTATCAGTCACTTTAACGAAGATAATTATGAACCACAATCGCCCATTAATCAAAAAATAATTGAGGAATTAAAGAAAGGATTGGATAATAACGAAATTATTCAGAGTAATTTTTTCTTAACTTTAATGGATGAAACGATTGTTTCCAAAGTGTCAAACGCCATCATTGGTGATGATGAATTGAGCAATTGGGAAAAAAGCAATATTTTCCCTCCAAAACCGGGTGATAAATTAGAAGCAGAAATTGAAGATGACATTCTAATTCATAAGAGTCATTTTATTGAAAAATTAATTTATGATGTCGCAAAGAAATTAGACGACGTGCGAGACAGCGATCAGGAGGCGTACTACGAATTGGTTAAAAAGATCATGATTTTGAAGTCATTGCTGAACGAAATAAATATGAAAGTAAACAGGCAACTGACAAAAGGTCACAGTTTTTTTAAGGAACAAAAATTGTAAACTAAATAACGTAAAAAATATAAAATGGATATTAAAAAAGATTTCAGAGATTTCTCTGTAAAACATTTAGGAAATAGCGGGTTGGCAACGGATCAATACATGGGAATGTACGGACCGACCAATTTGACCCCGTATATTATGGAAGAAAGACGTTTAAACGTTGCTCAAATGGATGTTTTTTCCCGTTTGATGATGGACCGAATTATCTTCTTAGGAACCGGAATCGATGATCAGGTTGCGAATATTGTAACAGCACAGTTGCTTTTCTTAGAAAGTTCGGATGCTTCCAAAGATATTCAGATCTACATTAACTCACCTGGTGGAAGCGTTTACGCAGGATTAGGAATTTATGACACCATGCAGATCATTAAGCCGGATGTTGCGACAATCTGTACCGGTATCGCTGCTTCTATGGGCGCTGTTCTTTTGGTTGCCGGGGAAAAAGGAAAACGTTCTGCCTTGAAACATTCCAGAGTGATGATTCACCAACCAAGTGGTGGTGCACAAGGAGTTGCTTCTGATATGGAGATCAACTTACGTGAAATGTTGAAATTGAAAAAAGAATTGTACGATATCATCTCTGACCATTCAGGTCAAACTTACGAATGGGTAGAAAAAGCCTCGGACAGAGATTACTGGATGACTTCTTCCGAAGCGAAAGATTTCGGAATGGTTGATGAAGTTCTTCAAAGAAAAGTAGAGAAGAAATAATATTTCTAACTAAAAATAAAAATGCGTTTCATAATTGAAACGCATTTTTTTATGCTGAAAACTGAATGGATTAAGAATTAAATCCTTCGATAATTTTTGAGAAATCTTCAACTTTCAAAGCTGCGCCTCCGATTAAACCACCGTCAATATCGGGTTGAGAGAAAATCTCTTTTGCGTTATCGGGCTTCACAGAACCTCCGTAAAGAATAGAAATCTCGTCCGCAACTTCTTTTCCATATTTATCGGCAATTAAACTTCTGATATGCGCATGAATTTCCTGCGCCTGCTCCGGAGATGCAGTTTCGCCAGTTCCAATCGCCCAAACGGGTTCATAAGCAATGACTACTTTTTTAATCTCCTCTGCACTCAAAGTAAAAAGTGCCACTTCTATCTGATTTTTTACGACTTCAAGATGTTGACCGGTTTTTCTTTGTTCCAAAGTTTCCCCGTTGCAGTAAATTGGCGTAAGCCCCTTATCTAAAGCTAATTTGATTTTTCTGTTGCAGTGAGAATCTGTTTCACCGTGGTACAATCTTCTTTCAGAATGCCCGATGATCGACCCGGTTGCTGCAATTGATTTCAACATATCAGCAGAAATTTCGCCCGTAAAGGCACCACTTTCATGCTCGCTCATATCTTGTGAAAATACCCCAATTTCATCAAATTCAAAAACGTCTTTCGCCATCATTAAATATAATGCGGGCGGTGCGATCCAGACTTCGCAGTTCGTGGCGTTTTCTTTTTTGTAACTTAACAATTGAAACATGAGTTGTTGAGCTTCAATTACATCTTTGTTCATTTTCCAGTTTCCTGCAACGATATTTTTTCTCATTTCAAAATACTTTTATATTATTAATCGAGTTTCCAGATCTTTTTCAAAATTTCGTAAAAGTCGTGCTCGGTATCAGAAACTTCATTATCAGCTTTGATCAAAGTTTTCGCAAATTTTCGGAAAGAAGTTCTTTCTTCTTTCGTAGAATCATCTAAAAAACACTGAGCATGAAACTCAAAATGTGCTTTCCATTCCTCGGGCTTCAACATTGCGATTACATCAAGTTCATCATCAAGATTTACTTGAAAAGGAAATTCCTCGGCAAGGTATTTCTGAATCATCATTCCTTCTTCCGGTGCAAATTCACCGTCAACCGCAGAAAGTATCATAAGAAGGTGATATCCGGCGATTGATTTATTTGATTTTTTAGTATTCATTATCTTTTATTTTTTTTGTTTAATATAATCTTCTGCAGAGCGCTTATCTATAATTTTTCCGTTTTTTAAAGTCAGTACAAAAGGGTTACTTCTGGCAATGGTTTTAATCGCAGTTCCATCCATAGTTGCATTATTAATGGTTTTAAAGGTCGTTGGACTGGTGGAAACTCCCAAAATATACGCATCTCTTTGAAGACTCAATTTTGCCTCTGCCTGTGCTAACACATTAATGTTTGCATTTTTAGGATCGTAAGAAAAAATTAAAATTGCTTTTGGCGCTTTCAGAATTTCTTCTGTGAGATCAACACCGTCTGCAGTTTCTGGATGAAATTTTGCAATCTCCGATTCGTAGCCTTGTTTTGTAAGTTTGGAAGTGGTTTTTCCCTCTTCAATCTCCCACGGCGAACCTTCTGCCCAATATTTTTTATCACTCACATAATCATCCTGATTGACTTCCAGAATTTCTCCTGTTTTTTTATTTTTAAGGGAATAAAAGGTTTTAAAGTCAGATGGGTTTTTCGCGATTTTTTGCTTCTCTACATTCAGATCGGTTCCAATTTTATAATCCCGGAAATCGATGACCGGCTCATGCGTAATTCCCCAGTTAATAACAAAAACCATCGTCATAAAAGCAAATGCAGAAAGATATTTTTTGAAATTGGTTTTTTCTTCAAGGTTATTAAATTCATTTTTATACAGAAAATAGAGAATTAAGAGCGCTACCAGCAAGATGATATCCTTCCAGAAACTTTGCCATGGTTCCATTTTTAAGGCATCACCAAAACACCCGCAGTCGGTTACCACATTGAAGTAGGCGGAATAGAAAGTTAAAAAGGCAAAAAACACACAAAGCGCAATAAGCGCCGTTAAAGTGAATTTTAAATGACTTTTCAACAACAGGAAAAATCCGAAGATTAACTCAAATGCGACTACAATTACAGCCAACAGGAGCGCCTGTTTTTCTAAAAAAGGAATATTGAAAACGGAGGGTGAAAAATATTCTTCCAGTTTAAAGGAAAACCCAACCACATCTACAGCTTTCACAAAGCCTGAAGCCAGGAAAACGAGGGCAACAATAATTCGAAGGATATTTTTGATCATGTTGTTGGGCTAAATAAGTTTTGGTGTGAAAGTTTCTTTTTCCTCTGAGAATTTTATAAGACAGAAAACCGCGTAGTTTAACATGTCGAAATAATTGGCATCAATTCCTTCTGAAACTAACGTGGCTCCAGCGTTATCTTCGATCTGTTTTGTTCGCAAAACTTTTTGATAAATTAAATCGGTGATGGAGGAAATTCGCATTTCGCGCCAAGCTTCGCCATAATCATGATTTTTTCGGAGCATCAATTCTTTTGCTTCCTGCGCGTATTTATCGTAAAGACTTAAGATCTCCTCTTTATCTTGTTTGAAATCATCTGCGTACCCTTTTTCTAACTGGATGAGTCCAATAATAGAGTAGTTCACGATCGCCATAAAATTTTCCTCTTCCGATTCTCCTACCTTGGAAACTCCGGTGGTTTGAAAATTGCGTAAACTTTTGACTTTAATAAAAATTTGATCGGTTAAAGATGAACTTCGCAATACTCGAAAAGAGGCGCCGTAATCACTCAGTTTATTACTGAATAAATTGCGGCAGACGGTAATCACTTCATCAAACTGTTTGGCTGTTTTTTGCATAAGATTTCTAAACTTTTCAAAGATAAGAATTTCGTTTGAGAGTTATTGGTACATCAGGGCCAGAATTGTATTTTTGCACCATGGAAATTTCAAATACTGCCTTTAATAACGTGAGTTTTAATACCTTAAATTGTAGAGGAAAGTTGGTCGATCTTTCAACTCCGCAGATTATGGGAATCTTGAATTTAACGCCGGATTCTTTTTCAGATGGTGGCCGGTTCAACACTGAAAAATCAGCGCTGAACCAGGTAGAGAAAATGATTAATGACGGTGCAACATTTATTGATATTGGTGCGCAATCAACGAGACCAAAAGCAGAATATTTATCCGCAGATGTAGAGATTGCCAGAATCGGAAGTTTGATTTCGACAATTAAAAAGAAATTCCCGGAGATTTTAATTTCTTTAGATACTTTTTATTCCAAAACGGTAGAGTTTGGTTTTAATGAAGGAATTGATGTGGTAAACGATATCTCCGGTGGAATGTTCGACGAAAATATGTTTGAAACAGTGGCAAAAACAGAACTTCCGTATATTTTAATGCACGTGAACTCAGCTTATGAATTGATGCACAAAAAGTTAATTAAAGAGGACATTATTCTTAAAATTAATCATTACTTTTCTGAAAAAGTCCAACAATTGAGAAGCTTTGGAATTAAAGATATCATCTTGGATCCCGGTTTTGGATTTGGTAAAACAGTGGAGCAGCAACATCAAATGATTGATGAGTTAGATGCCGTTAGTTTTGGACAATTTCCTTTATTGGTAGGAATTTCCCGAAAATCCTTTATTTACAAACCTTTAGGCAAATCGCCTTTGAATATTCAAAATGAAACACAACAACTTCATTTAAAAGTTCTGAATAAAGGAGCAAAAATCCTTCGCGTCCACGATGTTTTCGAAACTAAAAAGACAATTGACTTATTTTTGGGAAAGCATTAGAATAGAAAGCATTTTAAATTAAGAGATAACTAAGAAAACTCCTGCTCGAAGTAGAAATTTTTATATGATCTACAAAAAATAAAACGTCCATTTACAGGAAGTTTTATCAATTTTATTCTATTTGATCTTGTATAAATTTGTCTGCGTTCGCTCGTAATTGTGGAAGAATCTAATTCATTCCAGATAATTTCTGGGTATATTGTTCTGCAAAAGTTTTACGATCCTGCTCCAATTTTTCTAAATTATCGGGTAAAAAGTAATTAAAAAGTACTTTTTCTTCCTCATCTAAAAAGATGATCTCTTTCTCTTCACCATCAATCATTTGGGCGAAAATCTCCCACATCGAGGTGTCTTTTGCTTTTAATAATTCGAAAAATGAACTTGCTTTAATCTGAATATTTTTCATGTCTAAAATCCTAAGAAATTAAGTTTTAACTGTATTGCGAAATTTTCCTTAAATATAGAAGTTGAATAATGGCCAACTCTATAGAAAAATCCAAGGTTGAAAGGACTTCCTAAAAAATTATTGGCTTCCAGTCCGACTTCCTGATACAAGTGATCGAGTTTTTCAAATTCAAACTGATGCTGTTGTGGATTTTTCATATCCCCAATCACGCCTCGGCACACGAAATCAAAACTTGAAATACTCTTACCAATGGTACGGAAATACCAAGGAATTCGGTGCGTTAAATAGAATCCTGCAAATTTATCATTATAATATTTTCCACCTTCCATGGTCGCAAAGCCGAGATACGAGGTGAAATTGAAATTAAGTGAATTGTTGCCGCTGCCCAAACCTGCAATCGCGAAATTATGCCAGATTGGTGCCTCACCAGACACTAAACCACCATAAACACGAACTCCGGTCACCCCAATTTTTGTTTTGAATTGGTGTTGCGCAAGAACATCAAAACGGCTGTAGGTGAAATCACCACCTAAAGCTTCCATACCTTGCTCGTAATTCGCATAAAATTCAGGATAATTTTGTTCGTAGGTTAATTTACCCGACGGCGTCATCATGCTTTTGGAGTTGGGTGAATATCGCAACGTCAATTGAGCCGCAAAATTTTCGAACTGATTACCTCTATTTTGGAAATTATAATCAAATTTGGTTTCTTCTTTATCTTTTTTAGCGGAGATTCTCATTGTTAAAGCATTAGACAGATCGTTTTCATACGATAGCTTAAACCCCTCAAAATGATAAAAACGGTCATTACGTAAATCAACTCCGGAATTATTAATCTTCATTTTAAAATTCCAAAGATTTTCGGTAAATCGACCCGCTGCATCAACATCATTATAATATTCCGCGCGGAAAAATGAGGTCTTTTCCAAGGTTGTTTTGATATCGACTCCGACTCCATATTTCCAGAAGTGATCCTTGAATCCGTAAGCGATATAAGCATCAGGAGAAATATACTTGTTGAATTTCTCATTCATTTTTGCGGCAAAGCCCACCCGTAAACCTTCATACTGATTGTATTTCAAAAGCTGCAGTGCGTCTATATCAAATTTACCAATACGAATTTTGCCTTGAATAAATCCAGTCAGAACATTTACTTTGCGATCCAGTTTGTATTTTTTACCCACACTGTCTATTTTGGAATATGTCATTCTTTCTCTTTCGGTTAAAGAGTCCGTACGAAATTGATCCAAAGCTTTACCATCAGAGTTTTTAACCGACATCGAATAACCGGAGAAATCTTTTTTATTTTCTTTAATGGAGGTTTGAAAATCAAAATAGTCAGCGGTTAAAAAGACATAATTTCCAAATTTCTTTTTGTTTTGTTTATTCTCTTTGTCTTTTTTGCCATCAGCATCGTTCTCTCTGAAAGCGGTGGCACCCATTTTTATTTTTAAGTGTTCTTTACTTAGGAACCATTTGTTATCGATAGGTTTCCAGATGCTGGTGATCGTTCCTTCACTTTTCTTCTTGCTGTTGCTTTCAATTTTCTTTAAGCCGTAGGTTTCCGCATCTACATAAATGTATCCGTTGAATTTCCGGCGTTGAATGGTTTTCTTATAATCAGCCTGTCGGAACCGGATGACATAGTTTTTACGTCCTTCAATATCAATACTGTCGGTAAGAAAATAACGGTAGAGCGTTCTGTTTTCTTCACGAATTTCACGAGGGATCTTATTTCTGTTTGAACGTAATGCCAACATCTCGTAGACAGGTTCCTTAAGACCTGCCACGCGGTTATCTAAAATGTTGACTTTTTCTCCATATTTTTTAGAATATAAAAATTCGGAGGCTCTTTCCCAAAGAAATATTTTACTTTCAGACATCAATTTCATTACGTTTACGCTTTCAAGGGAATCTTTTCTTTTTTCTACAGACTGCACTGTTGGTGGGAGCAAACTCAATGAGTCCAAACGATTTGTAAGGTATTTGTTGTATTGTTTTATACTGTCTTCATCAAAATCAAAAGATATTTTTTCATAAGATTTAAAGGAATAAGAATCTAAACTCTGGGGGGAATTATCTTTGTACCGGTCATTTACTTTCTGTAAAATTGCCAAGGCACGCGGATCACTTTTATCAGAAATTACAACGCCCTGAATAGACTGCGTTTTAGGATCTGTTTTCGAAAGGTTAATTTCCATCATTTTATCCACTACCGCCTCATCTTCATAAAAACCTGTGGCTTTTACTTCGACTTTATTGCATTTTGTTCGAAATGTTGCAGTTCCATTACCATCTGTTTTTGCTAATAATTTGCCATCACAGTAAATGGATGCGTTCGCGATCGGTGTTCTTTCTCCGGTCTTTAAAACCGTAATTTTTGACTGTCCAAATATGGTAATTACAAAAAATAAGAGGAAAATTGTAAGGGTTCTTTTCATATCAACAAAAGTATTCAAAAAAATCAAAAATAAGTTCGTTCTTTTTAGAATATTTGTCATCCTGAGTAAATGATAAAATGGTGAATATCAATTGATATTTTGATCAGTTCTTTACGAAATACGACTCCATTTATTCTTGCCTTTATATTGCTTGGCGTAATAGGTTCGCAGTTGAAAATTCTCCGGATGTTCTAAATTCGGATCGTTTTTAAGAAGATGTTCTACGCTGGCTTTTGCAACCTTAATAATGTTTCCATCGGTGACGAGATTTAGCTTTTTAAAATCAACGACCCCACTTTGTTGGGTTCCCAAAATATCTCCGGGACCTCTTAACTGCATATCAACCTCAGAAATTTTGAAACCGTCATTGGTGTCTACCATGGTTTTCATTCGTGTTCGGCTGTCACTGGATAATTTATCAGAGGTCACCAAAATGCAGTAACTCTGTTCTGCACCCCGGCCCACACGACCACGAAGCTGATGAAGTTGCGACAAGCCAAATCTCTCCGCGCTCTCTATTATCATTACCGAAGCATTTGGAACATTTACTCCCACCTCAATCACGGTTGTGGCTACCATAATGTGAGCTTTTCCCGATGCGAAATATTGCATGGCTGCTTCTTTTTCAGCAGGTTTCATTCGTCCGTGCAGCATTGTCACATTATAACCTTCGTAAAACTCCAGAATATGATCAAAATTTTCTAGTAAATTTTTGTAATCTAGGGTTTCAGATTCTTCGATGAGCGGATATACAAAATAAATCTGGCGGCCTTTTTCAATTTCTTCTTTTGCAAAACGGAAAATAGTCAGTCGGTCTTTTTCCCGGCGGTGTGCAGTGATGATGGGTTTTCGTCCCACCGGTAATTCATCAATAACCGAAACATCCAGATCGCTGTAGAAACTCATCGCTAAAGTTCTCGGAATGGGTGTTGCCGTCATTACCAAAATGTGGGGTGGAATTTTATTTTTCGCCCATAATCTGGCTCTTTGTGCCACGCCAAAACGGTGTTGCTCATCGATGATGGCTAAACCAAGATTTTTGAACTGCACAATATCTTCTAAAACGGCGTGTGTACCGATAAGAATTGAAAGTTCTCCGGATAGAAGTTCCTCATGGATAATTTTTCGCTCTGATGTTTTCGTGGAGCCTGTTAACAAACGGACTTTGATTTCTGTGTTTTCTAAAAGTTCCTGTACTGAAGCAAAATGCTGTTGCGCCAAAATTTCGGTGGGTGCCATCATACAACTTTGAAAACCATTGTCTAAGGCAATCAGCATTGACAGCAGAGCCACCATCGTTTTACCGGAGCCAACATCACCCTGAAGAAGCCGATTCATCTGAATAGGCTTTTTCATATCGGTTCGAATTTCCTTTAATACCCGTTTTTGAGCATTAGTCAGTTCGAAAGGAATACAATGTTTGTAAAAATTATTAAAATGATCGCCAACTTTTGGAAAAGGATTTCCTACAGCAGAGGTTTTATGATGCTGTTTTTTTAAACCGTAGCCCAATTGAAAAAAAAATGCTTCTTCAAACTTTACTCTTTTTTCTGCGTGTTCAAAATGATGTAGATCTTTCGGAAAATGAATGTTGTAAAGAGAAGTAATTCTGCCGATGAGTTTTAGTTTCTTTATCAAAGAATCGGAAAGGTTTTCCTCTACCAAATTCGGGAGATTTCTTGTAATTTCGGCAAGTACCGTTTGAAAGAATTTATTATTCAATCCTCTTTTCGAGAGTTTTTCACTGCCGGGGTAAATAGGCAAGAGGGTTCCGGAAAGTGCTTTTTTTTCATCAACTTCTATTTCAGGATGCGCCATTGAAAAGATTCCATTGAAGTCATTAATCTTACCAAAAATAAAAATTGGAAGGTTTAATGGAATCTGCTCTTTCATCCATTTTGAATAACGAAACCAAACCAGATCCAGCGTTCCGGTATCATCGCGAAATTTTGCAGTTAATCTCTTTTGACCTTTTCCATAGGCAACTTCCTGAATATCGGATATTTTTCCTTTTAATTGAATTTCGGCTTCAGGCTCTGCGCGCAGGTCTCCAATTTTGTAAATTTTACTTTTATCAATATATCGCAGGGGATAAAAGGTCAAAAAATCTTCTACGGTGGTAATTCCTAAAACATTTTTGATGAATTTGGCTCTTTCGGGACCGATTCCCTTTAAAAATTCAATGGAAGTTTCTAAAGTCAAGAAAAATAGATTATGCGTGAATTTCTAAAATAGTTTTGAAAGGAGCGAATTTCGTTAAAATAAAAAAGACTTCCAAAAATAATTGAAAGTCTTACTTATAAATAAAAGTTCTTGAAAAACTAGTCTTTGATATTTGATTTAAATTTCTTCTGATAATTTTGCCACTGTTCGCGTGAGGCGACTTTTTTAAACTCATCATTTGCAATGAAAGGAATATAAGGTTCCAGCTCTTTTGCAGTAAGAGCACCTTGTAAAATCGTAATAGGCTGGCCTTTTTCATCTAAAAAAACGGTTGCAGGAACAGCATTTACATTCATATATTGAGTGAGCTCATGCAACGAATTTCTTCTTTTGTTTTCATCGTAACCCGGATTCGTAAATGTTCTTCCGAATAAGGTGATATCTTCTTTTCCCTCCGCATTAAATTTAACCGCATAATATTGTTCGTTTAAATATTTTGCGATTACGGGATGATTATAGGTGTTTTTTTCCATGACCTTGCACGGTGCACACCAATCGGCATAGAAATCAATTATTATTTTTTTTGGAACTTTTTTTTGAGCATTGATGGCGTCTTCCAAAGTCATCCATTGAACTTGCGCTGAGGCAAAGTAAAAATTCAAAATTAAAAGGAGAAGGGCAAATTTTTTCATGGTTTTCTTGATTGCTAAAGTGATGCCAATTTAAGTTTAACGAACTTCCTGCATTAATTTTTTGACTAAAGGTGATATTAAGATTAACACGACACCGGCAATAACGGCATATAATCCCAAATCTTTGTACCCGGAAGTATATGCCTGCAATTTTTCAATATTTGAAGCTTCTTCACGCGCCGTCGCCATATTAGCTCCAATTAATCCGGCAACATATTGGCCGTAAGCCGAAGCCAGGAACCATAGACCCATCATCATTCCCTGTAGTTTTTGGGTAGAGAGTTTGGTCATAATCGACAGTCCGATGGGAGAGAGACACATTTCTCCCAACGTGATGATAAAAAGGGCAATGGTAAATAAACTTAAGGATGTTACACCTTCAGCATTCGCAAAGAATTTTGTGGCGTAAATAGCGTAAAAACCCAAGCCTAGAAAAATAAAGCCCAAACCAAATTTAATAATTGTATTCGGTTCTAGTTTCTTTTTGCTAAGCCAAATCCAGAGTAAACCAATAGGAATGGCGACTAATAGAATGAAAAATGCACCCCCTGAATTGTTTACGCCGTTTGGATCTAAACCAAGCAAATCATTATTTAAATTATGAGCCGCAAAAATACTCAGCGAGCCTCCACTTTGTTCATAAATACCCCAAAATATAATAGAGAAAAGAATAAATATTAAAGCGGCCATCAGTTTACTGCGTTCCTTCTTATTGACCTTTGACATTTCATAGAAAAGATAAATCAAAGTTAAAGGTCCGACAGTATACATGAAATAATCGGTGTACTCCGTTTTGGCAACCATCACCATTATCATCGGAATGAAAACCAGGGATAGCGCATAAACAGCGTATTCTTTCCATTTCTCCATGTCGACTTCTTCACCAGTCTTTAATGTTTTTTTAGGCTGAAGTCCGATTGGACCTAAACTTCTTTGCGTAAACACAAAATTAATTAAACTGATCACCATTACCACTGCAGCTAAACCAAAAGCAACATTCCAGTGCAATCCTTCCGGGATCAAATGCGAAAGTAACTCGCCTTTTCCAATAGCGATACAAAGATATCCACCGAGTAAAGCACCTAAATTAATTCCGGCATAGAAGAGTGAGAAACCTGCGTCTGTACGGTTATCACCTTTTTTATATAGCTTTCCAACCATGGTGGAAATATTAGGTTTAAAGAAACCTGTTCCTACAACGGTAAAAGAAATTCCGATGAAAAAGTAATCATGCGGGTTGGCTGCTAAGATCATACTCCCGATGATCATTAAAAATCCACCCCAGAATAAAGATTTACGGAAACCTAAAATTTTATCTGCGAACAATCCGCCAACAAAAGTAAATGCATAGACAAAGGCTTGTGTAGCTCCATATTGAAGATTGGCTTCTTTCTCCGCGAGATTTAATTGTGAAATCATAAAGAAGACCAGCATTCCACGCATTCCGTAGAAACAAAAACGTTCCCACATTTCCGAGAAAAAGAGGTACCAAATCTGTTTCGGATATTTTCCTTTAAAATCCTGAATTTGTTCGAGAGTTAAGTTCATAGGTAATGAGTAATTAGTAATTAGAAATGCTGAACAAATGTTTATAAGAAATCTTTAAATAAAGAAAGCACTACTTATAAATTTTGGACAAACGAAAATAGAAAAAACCACCGAGTTAGCGATGGTTTTTATGATTTTATTTAATATTCTCTTAATGAATACCTTTCATAAATTTATTTAATATGGGCGAAAGAAGAAGTAAACATACTCCAGAAGTCAACATCAAATAAGTAATAAATGGATACAAAGCGAAATCATAAGTGGTTAAAATTTGCTCTAAAGTTGCTGCAAGGTAATTACCTAAAGCCAAACTCGCCATCCAAACTCCCATCATAATTGAGGTGATGTTACTTGGGGAAAGTTTGGTCACCATGGAAAGTCCAATAGGTGATAACATCAATTCTCCTATAGTTAAGAGTGTATAAACCACCACTAACCACATAGGACTAACAATATTTCCCGCATCTGCACCATTTTGTGCTTGGGTCATAATAAAGAAAGCAATTGCACCTATGAACATTGCCATTGCAAATTTGACAGGCGTTCTTGGATTCATTTTTTTTGCAGCTAATTTTACCCATAAGATTGAAAATAAAGGCGCCATTGTTACTATTACAATTGGATTAATATTTTGGAACCACGTGGTAGGAATTTCAAATCCTCCCACAACTCTGTCTGTATTCTCTTGCGCAAATAGATTAAAAGTTCCACCAGCTTGTTCAAAACCTGCCCAGAAAACAATATTAAAAAATGCCAATATTAAGATTACAAAAACTCTCGTCCATTCAGTAGGTCCTGTTGTTCCTTTAAATATGGAAGTTCCGATAAATCCAACTCCGCCTATTCCTAAGATCCAAACCAAAATGGTATGAATGGTTTCTGAGCTGTTATTCCATATAAACATTACCAAGAAAACGAAAGCAACAATTCCAATGGTGTAAAGAATTACATCAATCCAGTCTTTTCTTACCAAATCAGTTAGTCCTTTCTCTTTATAAGTTGGTGGAAGGCCTTTATCGCCCAAAGTTCCTCTTCGTGCATAAAACCATAAAATACCAAAAAGCATTCCTACAGCTGCTACGAAATAACCGTAAGGCCAACCTACCTTTTCACCTAAAGTACCCGCTACGAAAGGAGAAAGAAACGCACCAATATTAATTCCCATATAGAAAATAGTAAATGCACCATCTTTTCGAGGGTCATCATTGTCATATAAATCACCAACGATGGTTGAAATATTTGGTTTAAAGAATCCGTTACCTAAAATTAAAACTCCTAGTCCTAAATAGAATAAGTTTTTTCTTGTTTCAACATCTGGAAATAGATCAATGGAAGAACCGGCAGCCAACATAAACTGACCAATCGCCATTACTAATCCACCGACTAAAATTGATTTTCTTTGACCTAAAATTTTATCTGCGAACCAACCGCCCAAAATTGGCGTCAGGTAAACTAAAGCAGTAAAAACTCCGTAAACTGATAAAGATTCAGCCCGATCAAGGCCGAAACCTCCTGTAGCTAATTCAGCGGTTAAGAAAATTGTTAGCAGGGCACGCATTCCATAATAGGAAAATCGCTCCCACATTTCAGTAAAGAACAAGGTGTACAATCCTTTAGGATGACCTTGTTGCGGCTGTGTTGTATCCATGGTTTTTATTGTTAATTTTTTGTTAAGATTCGCAAATATAGTTTTTTTTCAGTTTTTAGAAAGGTATTTCACAACTTTAGTCGAAAAAACCACCGATTAATTCGATGGTTTTATGAAATCTTTAGTTATTCGGTTAATGTAGTATCAATTATTAATGAATACCGTGCATCATCTTGACTAATTTTCTGTTAAATAATAAAAGTAACACGGCTGCAAATACAGGAATAGCACCAAAAAATATAAAGAAGGTTGCCATTCCGTAAGTTTCAGAGATTTTATCAATCATCGCTCCGGTTTGTCCCGCAATAAAATTTGCAATTGCAGAAGCAGTAAACCATAATCCGAAGAGAAGACCGATGAATTTTTTCGGGGAAAGCTTACTTACATAAGACAGTCCTACCGGAGATAAGCAAAGTTCCCCTGCAGTGTGGAAGAAATATGCTAATATCAACCAAATCATACTTACGGAAGCAGTTTTTGCGCCTAAAGGAATACTCATACTTCCGTACGCTAAAAAGACAAATCCAAATCCTACCAGGATAAGTCCTAATGCTAATTTTACAGGACCTGAAGGATTCCACTTTTTTTCCCAAAATTTACTGAAAGAGGTCGCCATTGTGATAATAAAGAAAGAATTTAAAATTTGGAACCAAGAAGCTGCAACTTCCGCATTTTCCTGATTAAATTCTCTGTTGATCTTCCAAATTCCCAATCCCCAAATAATTAAAAAGGAAAGTCCTGTAAAAACAATAGTGAGTGGATATTTCTTTGCGATCTGCTTGGAAAGTAGATATAAAACGTAAGTAACAATCGCTATGGGAAATATGGTTAAGAGAGTATCTATCCATTTAAAAATTAGTCCCGCATTGCCATCAAGCGTTCTCTGCGTATAATCTTTAGCAAAAATAGACATTGATCCGCCCGCCTGTTCGAAGGCGAAGAAGAAAAATATACTGGCCACCATAAATATTCCAACCACAATCAAACGGTCACGAATAACGGCTGGTCTGCTAGATATTTCTTCTGCTTCTGACATTTGGTTTTCTTCATCAAAAATAGCAGCAACTTCTTCGTTTTTAGCTGGGCTGGTACCAATAATTCCAAATATTTTCTGTGCAAAAAAGAACTGTAATAAACCAAAAAACATGAAAACTCCAGCGAGTCCGAACCCAAAATGCCAACCTACTTTTTCCCCGATATATCCACAAAGCATCATTCCAAGGAAAGCTCCGGCATTAATTCCCATGTAAAATATGGTGTAACCCGCATCCTTTTTGGCACTGCTGTCGGGATATAACTGTCCAACCATCGATGAAATATTGGGCTTAAACATTCCGTTCCCCAATATCATTAACGCTAAACCGATATAGAAGAAGGTTTCTGAGATTCCTTCCATCGCAATGGCGGCATGTCCCAGCGTCATAACCAGGGCGCCAATCAGAATTGCTTTACGATATCCTGTAAACTTATCGGCGATAATACCACCGAGTAACGGCGTTAGATAGACCAATCCTGTATACCAACCGTAGAGTTGAAGTGCGTCTTCATTTGACCATTCCCAACCACCTTCAGTAAGTTTAGATACGAGGAAAATAGTTAATAAGGCACGCATTCCGTAATAACTGAACCGTTCCCACATTTCTGTAAAAAATAATACAAAAAGTGAGGCGGGATGTCCCATCACCATTTTATCGTCAATTCCTTCTTTCGAAAGGTGCTTTATTAAAATGTCATCTTGATTTAAATTCATTTTTTATAAGTTTAATTTTCTGTTTATAAAATTTTTACATTGCTTAAAGAGCGTAAGCAGGGCAAATATAGTTTTTTAGATTTTAGCCAGATGAAGGACTGTTAAATGATGAAATTCGCGGTTACCCATTCCATCATAATGGCAGAAAGAAGTGCGCCTACCGTCCCAACGATATAACCTAATATGGCAAGTAATGCCCCAACCGGTGCTAAACTTGGATTAAATGCAGCCGCAACAACCGGCGCTGAAGCCGCTCCTCCAATGTTTGCTTTACTCCCAACGGCAATAAAGAAGAAAGGCGCTTTGATGAGTTTTGCTACTAAAAAGAGAATTGCCACGTGAATACTCATCCAGACAATTCCAAGAAGTATTAAGAATGGATTATCAAAGATTTGCATAATATCCATACGCATTCCAATGACCGCCACCAGAATATAAATGAAGAGACTACCTATTTTACTGGCGCCAACTCCTTCTAAACTTCGGAGTTTCGTTGTGGAAACTAAAACACCTATTACGGTTGAAAATAGAATGAGCCATAAAAAGCTGGAAGTAAAAGAGTTAAAGAATGATTTTGGATCTGCGAAAGAAGGAATGGAGGAAAGGAAATTTGCCATCAATTCAGCAAAGTAATAGGAGATGGCGAGACCTCCGAAGGTGATCCCAAACATAACCATATAATCTTTTAAAGTGGGGAGTTTTTGTACACTTAAAGAATAGTTTTCCACTCGTTCTACCAAATTCTGAATCGATGATTCATCCGCTTTAAGCCAGTTATTTATTTTCGTGTTTTTTGAAATTAAAAACAGCAAAATAGCCATCCAAATATTTGCGACTACAATGTCAACTAAGATCATTCCACCGTACAACGTTTTGTCATATCCAAAAATCTCCAGCATGGCCGTTTGGTTTGCACCTCCGCCAATCCAACTTCCGGCTAAAGTTGTAAGACCTCTCCAGATTTCCTGATTACCGGCTCCTGCAACAGTAGAAGGATGTATCTGGCTGAAAAGAAAAAGAGCTATTGGTCCTCCCAGAACAACTCCAACGGTCCCGGAAAGAAACATGACAATGGGTTTCCAACCTAAATTAATCAAACCTTTTAAATCGATTCCCAAACATAAAAGTAATAGAGATGCCGGCAGCAGATAGCGTGTAGCCACAAAATAAAGCTGCTCATATTCCGGTGTTGAACTGGAAACGATGTTCGTTGTATTTAAAACTGCGGGGAGCATATAACACAACAGCAAAGCGGGAAATATTCGGTAAAATTTACTCCAGCTTTTTAAAGAGGAAGTATAAAAAATCACCGCCAAAGACAGTGCTAATAGTCCAAAAACGAGAATGTTGTTTTTAAATAAAGGTTCTATGATTGCTTCTTGCATTGATATAATTATAGAGTAAAAAACAAATATATACTTTTTCTTTTAATGATTCTTCATAAATAACCGCAGGTCGGCACATTTCAACAAGGCTTTTCGCAATAAATGAGATCCTGAATCGTAAAATAGATCTATTTTAATTTTATACTACATAAAAAACCACCCAATAAGTGGGTGGTTATATAATGTGTTTGAGTAATTTACAAATTGTTGAGTAAGAAATCAGTCATCTTCTGATACAATTGCGCACGCGTTTGACCTCCCGCAATTCCATGGTTTTTATCCGGGTAAGCCATGAATTCAAACTGTTTTTTATTTTGAATTAAAGCTTCTGCAAACTCCATTGAATTTTGGAAATGTACGTTATCATCGGCAGTTCCGTGAATAAGAAGGAACTTTCCTTTTAATAATTCTGCATAGCTCGTAGGGGAATTGTCATCATAACCTGCAGGGTTTTCCTGGGGTGTTCTCATGAATCGTTCCGTGTACACAGAATCGTAATATCTCCAGTTGGTAACGGGCGCGACTGCGATTCCAGTTTTGAAAACGTCTGCACCTTCTGTCAAAGCCAAACTAGCCATGTAACCACCGAAACTCCAGCCGAAAATACCGATTCGGTCTTTGTTAATATAGGATTGCTTGCCGAACCATTTTGCCGCGGCAATCTGGTCTTCTATTTCATATTTCCCTAAATTCAGGTACGTTACTTTTTTAAATTCCGTTCCTTTATAACCCGTTCCGCGACCATCAACACAGGCTACAATATAACCTTTTTGCACCAAATGATTAAACCATAACCCATTTCCCTGATCCCAAGAATTGGTGACCTGCTGAGAACCCGGCCCTGAATATTGGAACATAAATAAAGGATATTTTTTATTAGGGTCAAAGTCTTTTGGTTTCATGATCCACGCATTCATTTCATCTCCAGCTTCGTTTGGAATAGTAAAGAATTCCTTTGTCACCATATTATCTGCCTGCAGTTTTTTTAACTGCTCTTCATTATTCTGAAGTTCTTTCAATGTTTTACCATTTCCATCTTTTAAAACATAAGTGTAAGGTTTTGCAGCTGAAGACGAAGTTTCGATGAAATAGTTGTAATTGTGACTGAAATTAGCACTGTTTGTTCCTGTTTTTTCCGAAAGCAAAGTCACTTTTCCGCTATTGATATTCACTTTAGAAATCACTTTGTTAATGCTTCCTTCCTGGGTGGTTTGAATGAAAACTTCCTTGGTTTTCGGGTTGTAACCGTAATAATTGGTCACTTCCCAGTTGCCTTTTGTAATCTGTTTCTTGAGTTTGCCATCTTCATTATACCAGTATAAATGTCTGTTGCCATCTCTTTCAGCGCCCCAAATAAAGGAGTTGTCATCTAAGAATTCTAAAGTCACATTATCGGTATCAATCCATCTTTTATCAGATTCTGTAAATAATTTAGTGATGTTTCCCGTTTTGGTATTCACTTTTAAAACATCTGATGCATTTTGTAACCGCTCCGAGGTAATCAAAATAATTTCATCGGCTTTTGCAGTTTTATAAACATCAGGAATGTAATAATTCTTAAAATTGCTCAGATTTAAAGCAATGGTTTTGGAACTGTCTAAACGGTAAAGCTGTGCGGAAACGACCGAGTTTTTCTCCCCCGCCTTTGGATATTTAAAACGCATTTCAGAAGGGTAGAGCTGTTTCCCGTAGATCGG
Organism: Kaistella carnis; assembly: GCF_003860585.1. Classification (NCBI taxonomy): domain Bacteria; kingdom Pseudomonadati; phylum Bacteroidota; class Flavobacteriia; order Flavobacteriales; family Weeksellaceae; genus Kaistella; species Kaistella carnis. The sequence goes on from NZ_CP034159.1 coordinate 480,288, forward strand.
GATCATCATTTCCGGTACTTCAGATTCATTTGATTTTACAAAAACGATGGCATCAGAATTTTTAGTCCATTCGTAAAGTTTTGCATGTCCAAATTCTTCCTCATACACCCAGTCTGCCAAACCATTTAATATAGAATTCTTTTTACCGTCAGAAGTGATCTGGGTAATTTTTCCAGAATTTAAGTCTTGATAAAATAGATTGTTATCCGATACAAACGCTACCTTGTTTCCGTCGGGTGAAAATGTAGGTTCCTGTACGAAATTCCCATTATTAAGGCTCATTACTTTTCCGGATTTCAAATCTTTCACATCGAATTTACCTAAAAAAGAATGTCTGTAAATAGATTTACTGTCCTTTAATAATAAAATTTTGGACTCGTCATCATTAAAAGTATAGGATTGAAATCGACCTTCTACAATACTTCCATTTTTTTGAGTTGTTTTATAAGAATACTTTGTTATACCACCAGATTCTATAACCGCATAGTCTTCGCCGTTTTTTAGGGAAGAAATTCCAGAAATTCCCTTTCCACGATAATAACCGGAGTAGATTTTATCTAATGTTATTTCCTGTGCAAAAAAGGCAACCGAAGTTAAAATGGAAATTGAGAAGAGGATTTTTTTCATAATAAATTGATAAGATTTCAAAGATAAGAAAATTCTTAAAATACCGTTAAACTTTGTGATAAAGGGTTTTTGTGGCAAAAAATTTGATATAAAACTAAAGATTTAATAAAAAAAATAAATTATGGAAAACTTTAACACAGAAAAACTCGTAAAATATGAAATGGAGGGTCAGGAAATTCTTGTAGGATTTCCCAATTTTGAAACTGCGGAAACATATGCTGCTCAAAATTTAGGAACTTTGGTTGAGCTTGCTTTTACCGATGGAAATGACAATCCACAATTAAATAAAGAAGCGGGATTAATTAGCGGTAAAAAACATTTTTTCGTTCAGGCCGGACCTGAATATCGATTTATCCACTCTGCTGATCCCGAGTTTAGAGAATATGCGGATAAATTACAGGAACTAAAATCGGATTTGAAAGATGAAAGTCCGGAGGAGAAATATTTCTCCAATGCAGAAATCGAAATTGCAGAAGATCCTATTATTGTCTTAAAAAACAATGAATTCGAATCCGTTACTTCCAGAGAACGCTCGAAATATTTAAAACAAGCGAATGTTTTTGAGATCGGCGTAGCAAAACCAATTACAGATTAGCATTAAATACAGCGATGTAAATAAATCTTTTTGATTTAAAAGAACGTAAAATAATAAGAATGTCCATCATATTTGATGGACTTTTTTTTGTGATATAATCTAGTGATTGTGGTTAAACCCAATCGACTGCGTCGGTTTTTCAACAGTTTTATAGTGGTTCAATTCTGTTTCCAAAGCATCAATTCGTCTGCTAAAATCTTCATAATTATTTAAGGAAACATCAGCGATAAACTGGTCAATCTGATTCAAATAATTTGGGGTTAATTTCGTAGAGGCGTCTTTTAAAGCAGATTCCAACATTTTTTTGGTAATCTTAATTTCTGTAGAAGGATCCTTTAAATAGGTGTTTCTAATTTTTTTCTTTAAACTTTGTGTAAAATCAATCAACATCGTATTAGAAAATACTTTCATTTTTTTGGAGACATCCGTCCAAAAGGGAAGTTGATGGGCGTTGTTTGATTTTAGAATTTTCATTAATAGTGAATCATCCAATAAACCGTTGGTCATGTGATGCAGGAGCATTTCTGCACGCTCTTTTGCATTGGGTGGAAATATCGGAATTATTACATCAAACCGGCCCGGAGCAAGGATCTCACGGTCGATATTTACAACAGAATTTGCTGATCCAAGCATCAGAATCTTCTCTCTCTCGAAATGACCTATATAATGAAGAATGATTTCTTTGGTTTCTTCATCGCAACTTTTTACAGTTTCCACTTCGTTGCGCTCCCTCATAATCTGGTCAAAATCTTCCAGAAAAAGAAGTACTTTTTCCTCCTTCATCGTTTCTACAATAAAATCATTGAAGTTCGTTTCCTGATGATTGACTAAAGAAGTACCTAAAAAATATTTCTTAATTTCCTTAAAATCATACCCGATTATTTCTGCAATTTTGTGCGCCCAAAAAATTTTGCCACTCCCCGGCGGACCGTAAAGCACAATTCCTGCAGGTTTTTGAATTCCCCAATCTTGTACCGATACTTCATTTAAATAAGGTTCTAAAGTTTGGGTAATAAAAAAGAATAAATCCCGATAACCGATAAAATCTCTGGAGGCTAATTTTGTGTTTTTACCAAAATAGTTATAGATGAACTGATAATTTCCGCCCAGTTTATTGTCAATATCAAAACGTGAAACAGAGGATTTGTAAATTCCGTTATCAAATAACTTTGGCTTTCTATGCTCTATAATTTCAGCAACCTTATCCGTCGGTTGATTGATGTTCTCCGCAATATCTTCTACTGTTTTTTTCTGATTCAGATCTTCACTATACTTACGCAGAAAAATGATATTTTCTCTGGCAAATTTTGCAAAATCTTCTTTAACTTCAAATGTGGTAGTAATACATTCTGAAAGTTCCAAATCGAAATCCTGAATAAATTTGATTAAACTTTCCGTTGGAATGTGAAGTTCTTTTGCAAGTTTTCCTAATTTCATACAAAATGATTTTTGAGATATAATCAAATGTACAAATTAAATTTTGGAAGATTTATTAGATAACAAAAACGAAATTAGGGTTCAAAAGTTTCAAATTTCCCATTATCGTAAAAGAACACGATTCGTTTCACCTTAACATCTTTTTTGTCAACTGATTCTGAGATCGGAGAAGGTTCCGGAATCTCTAATCGCTGAGAATCGCTTATTTTTTCTTTAACTGATTGTGGGGAAGATATTTTCGATTCTCGTGGCGGTTCGATGCTAATGGTGTCTTCAGATTCTGTGATTCCAAAATCATCATCATTAATTAAAGAGAATAAATCGGGGAGGGAAGTAGGTTTTGCTTTTTCAACTACTTCCTTGGATTCTTCAGGAATATCCGCAGTTTTAAGCATTTCACCTTTGCCTTCAATCAGCCATTCCCATTCCAACTCCGGAAACCGATTTTTAATTTTCATTAAAAAATCCAGAGAAGGTTTATTCCTTCCGGAAGTAATATGTGAAATACTGGAGCGCTGCACTTCGATTTCATCTGCAAATTCTGAAAGTGAAAATTCAGAATAGGCAATTATTTTAGAAATTCTTTCCTTTAAATCCATATTACAAATGTAAATATAATTTTACAAAACTAAATTACAAATGTTAATGAAGATGGAATTCAGATTTTTACAAAAGTAAAATAAAATCTTAACGAGCTGATTTTGTGATATATTATCAATTTACAATATTAAATTACTTACGTAAATGATCATCATTTTTTGCATCATATTTTAATTTTCGCTCCTTCTTATGTTCCGGTAATACAAGGGAAAGGAAGATACTTCCTCCTAAAATTCCGACGATTATAAACAGAGAATCTGTAGTTGAAAATCCAACTTTATCCAGATATTCATGGAACAACATTTTTAGACCGATGAAGGTTAAAAGAATGGCAAGTCCCACTTTTAAGAATCTAAACTTGTCGATGATTCCAGCCAAAAGGAAGAACATAGACCGCAATCCGATAATAGCAAATATATTGGAGAAGAATACGACGTACGGATCTTTGGTTACTGAAAAGATAGCCGGAATACTGTCTACCGCAAAGATGAGATCAGTAAATTCAATGATAACCAATACTAAGAAAAGAGGGGTCATTTTTTTAATTCCGTTGATAGTTACAAAAAACTTGCTTCCCACAAAGTGATTATGAACTTTAAAATGCTTGTTTGCAAACTTAACTACGGGATGATTTTGAGGATCAATGCTGTCATCATGATCTTTATCAAAGAACATTTTAACTCCTGTAAATACGAGGAATGCCCCAAATACATACATAATCCACTCAAATTTCTGGATCAGGGCTGCACCTACGAATATAAAGATGAACCGCATTACAATGGCTCCCAGAATTCCCCAAAAGAGAACGCGGTGATAGTTGCGCGGCGCAACACCAAAGGCTGTAAAAATAAGAACCATGACAAATATATTATCAACAGACAGCGCGTATTCGACGACATAACCTGTTAAATATTCCAGTCCCAAGTTTTGGTTATATAAATAGATGCTTCCTTCCAAATCAGTTGGGATGATCCGTACAGGATGATGGTGTTTTGAAACGATCTCCTGAAGTCTTTCAATGCTATCGATGCCATGGAGTAGGTGACCGTAATGCGTAAGTACAAAATAGAAACACATAGACAGTGCGACTACAAAGAAACTCATTAGACCCGCCTGCTTCATTGAAACAGTATCTGACTTCTTATTGAGAAGACCTAAATCTAATACCAAAATTAAGAGGATGAATAAAATGAAACTTACTAAAAAAATACTTTCGTTTGTCATATATAAGTAAAAAACAAAGGTAATGATTTTCAATAATATTTAAGTTTACATTTGTAAAACAAAACTTTGAAAGATGCTTTGTTTGTAAATGCGTGTTTATGTTAATTACCACCAAATGAGGTTATCCACTAGTAAATTCACTTCAAGTACATATAAACTTCTAATTGACATGATTTAAATAAAGTACTGATTGTAAGTTTATTATAATTTCTAATTAAAATAAATTCAATCCACAAAATTATCAACAGACAAACTGACATTTTGAACTGTTTAATTAATTTACAAAAGTAAATTTTATTTTTAGCTCGGAAAAATCTAAATTTGGAAATTGTAAAATTATAAAGAATGTCCATGACTCTTAAGTATCAGCAAAACCCTGTTTTCCCAAACCGGTATATTTCCCCGCAAAAATTATTTAATTTCCTACAGGAGAATTACAGCCGGGTAATTACGGAGGTTGGTACTTCATATTTGGGAAAGCCGATTTATAAAATGAGGTTGGGAGAAGGAAGTGTCAAAGTGCTCGCGTGGTCTCAAATGCATGGGAATGAATCTAATTCAACACTTGCAATGCTTGATCTGCTTGAGATGTTTAAACATCAGCCAGAAATTGAAAAAGAAATAGCATCAAACATTACCCTTGATTTTATTTTTATGCTAAATCCCGATGGTGCGGAGAAATGGACAAGAAGAAATGGATTGGATATTGATCTTAACCGGGATTTCCTAAAACGGTCATCCAAAGAATTTTCCATCTTAAAAAAAGCAGTTGATAAGGAAGAGTATGACTATGCTTTAAATCTTCATGAACAGCGAACTATTTTCAGTACGGATGGTGTTCATCCGGCTACCCTTTCTTTTTTAGCTCCTTCTCAGGATTTTGAAAGGACCGTGACTGAAACAAGAAAAAAAACCATGGCGGTCATCTATAGGATTTACCAAAAACTAAATAGGGAACTTCCGCATCAGATTGCGCGATATTCCGATGAATTTTATCCCAGTTCTACGGGCGATAATTTCACGAAAATGGGAATTCCATGTATATTATTTGAAGGAGGCCACTTCCCCGATGATTATAAAAGAACTGGCACCCGAAAATATTATACCTTGGCTTTGTATGAAGCTTTAAAAGCGATGGCATCTTTAAAAGGTGCTACCGACGATTGGCTCTTATATAGAGAAATTCCCGAAAATAAAGAATCTCATTACGATATCATTTATCGAAATGTGAAACTGAATACTGATTTTGAATGTATTTTAGATATTGCAGTTCAATACAAAGAAGAAATAAAAAGTGGTGAAGAAGAAATTTCTTTCACCCCTATTGTAGTTGAAGTAGGCGATATTGGCAAAAAGAAGGGTTGGAAAGAAATAGACTGCAGCGGGAAAACTTTTGTGTCATCTAAGAGTTTCCCCAAATTAGATGAAGAAGTAGATTTTACTATTGAATAAAAAAAGCGAAGTCCTGAGACTTCGCTTTATCATTATAAAAGGACTCAATTTTAATGTACGACTTTTATTCCACTGGCCATAAAACTGATTTCTTCTTGAGGTTTTGTGATGGCGTCAATCTCGGACTGAGTTTTTTTTGCATCTTCCGCATAATGTTTCAGTTCATTTACGGTCGTAACTTTCGTTTCAGCACTTCCTTCCAAGATCACGTTTTTTCCTACTAAAGCGGTAGGTACAAAAAAGGCATAATCTTTCATCTTTACAAAAAACTTCTCGTTGTTTTCAGTTTCAACTGTCATCCAACAGCCTTTCTTTTCACAAACTTCAGTCACTTTTCCTTTGACCACAACATTTTCCAGTTTCGCAGATTTTTTTAGTTTCTGATCCAGTTTTTTTGGAGTAATCGCAGTTTTCTCCGCATTTGCGGAAACACCGGAACCATATACATCTCCAACCATCGCTTTTCCTTCCGGTGGACCCACTTTTTTCATGGTAGCTTCCTGAGCAATTGCGGTCGTTGCCAATAGTATAGAAAATAAGAATACTAATTTTTTCATTTGATTTAATTTGGGACAAAAATACTAAAATATTTCAATTCAAATTTTTAATAATTAGTCATTTGTAAATTAAACCTTATAAAGTAGAAGTTAAAGTTAAAAATCATTGCAGAAAATTTATATATTTACCGCTTTCTAATGTTAAATGAAAATTTGATTCTATTTATTAAAGCAGAATAGTCTCATAGACAATTACACCTCAATTTAATAAAAGAAGATAAGATCATCAGCTTCTAATCTTCAATGTCTCTTTATTTATATGAACAAAAAACTAAAACTTTGGGATGCCACCATGTTGGTTATGGGATCCATGATTGGAAGCGGAATTTTTATCGTAAGCTCCGACATGATGAGGAATTTGGGTTCCGGTTACTGGTTGATTGCCGTATGGGTTATTACCGCTGTAATGACCGTGGCAGCTGCGATTTCGTATGGTGAACTTTCTTCTATGTTTCCAAAAGCGGGCGGACAATACACCTACATGACGGAAATGTTTGGCAAAATGTCGGGCTTTCTATATGGTTGGGGCTTATTTACGGTCATACAAACAGGCACTATTGCTGCAGTAGCAATGGCTTTCGGAAAATTTACAGCCTATCTTATTCCGGCATTGAGTAATTCTGCACCAATTTTTCAAAATGGTGGTTTTAAAATTACCTGGATCCAGATTTTAGCGATCGTTATAATTTTATTACTGACTTACATTAATTCCCGAGGGCTAAAAAATGGAAAAATACTTCAGGATATTTTTACATCCTCCAAAATCATAGCATTACTCGGAATAATTATTTTCGGAGTTATTCTCGTCAAAGATTCCCATTGGGCAGAAAACATGAGTTTCGGCTGGAATGCATATCAGGATTTTGGTAAGGATGTCGGCAATACTTTAGAACCTACCAGTTGGAAATCCATTGGAAGCGTCACTCTTTTGGGCGGTATTGCCGCAGCCATGGTTGGATCTGTTTTCAGTTCTGTGGCTTGGGAAAATGTAACTTTTATGTCAGGGGAAATTGAAAATCCTAAAAAAAATGTGGTGAAAGCGATGGTTTTTGGAACCGTTACCGTCATGCTTTTATACCTTTTCGTGAACTTCGTATACCTTCATGCGTTAGGTCGCGACGGGATCGCGTTTGCCGATAACAACCGTCCGGCAGTTGCAGCTTCTGAGATGATTTTTGGAAGTACGGGAACGGTCATCATGGCCATTTTGGTCATGGTTTCAACATTTGGCTGTATTAATGGTTTGGTTTTAGCAGGCGCGAGGGTTTTTCAGACCATGGCAAAAGATGGTTTATTTTTTAAATCAGCCGCAGAAAATAATAAAAATGATGTTCCCGGTAAATCCCTCTGGATGCAGGGAACTTGGGCTTGTCTCCTGGCACTTTCCGGGCAATACGGCGACTTGCTCGACATGATTTCGTTTATTATCGTTTTGTTTTATATGGTCACCGTTTTCGGTGTTATTTGGATGAGGATAAAAAAACCAACCATGGAAAGACCTTACAAAACCTGGCTTTATCCTGTTACTCCGATTCTCTATTTGCTCATCGGAACCGCTTTTTGTGTTCTCTTAATCATTTTCAAACCACAATATACGTGGCCCGGATTCATCCTTATTTTGCTGGGCCTACCGGTTTATTGGTTTGTCAACAGAAAGAAAGTCGACAGATAATCGTAAATCAATCTAATGTAAAGGAGCACAAAAAGCAGAAATCTTTCCACTTTTCGGTCCCGCTATCCACTGTATCCCAAGCCGCCGCAACGCCAGCGCTTTTTGGGATGCCGTTCCTATCGGGGCTAGGATTCAGGGTGGTGATTCTCCGGAAGATTGCATGTGATTGGGTTAGTGATAAAATAAAAAGCACTAACTTTCGAAAAAAGAAATCATGTCAGAATTAGTTCCTGTTTTTCAGTCTTCGTATTTATATGAGATTGAATTGGCAAAAACCAAACTTGCCTCCCGCGATATTCCAAGCTATATTAAAAATGAATACGTAAATAATATCGCCGTATATCCTATTTCCCAAAATTATTATTTGCTCGTCAACCCTCTGGACTTCGAAGCTGCAGAAATCGTTTTGAAAGAAAATGACGAACTCTCGGAAACTGATTTTTATACGCCATCGGTCTAAATTTTAGAAATCATATTTAACTGTGATTTCTATTCACTTAAGCCATCGTGAAATTTGCGGAAAAAAATGAGCTTTACGTTCTTCTAGCCCCGATCGCCGTGAAAATCTTTTCTAATAGGAAATTGGCTTTAGCGCTGGAATTAGAAAAATTGTAACAGAGAGCGGGTGGAATGGTGGAAGAAGTGATACACTTTCATGCTTCAAAAAACGCATCATCTTACCCGAATTTAGACCACTTATGATTTGGTCAAGCCTTCTAAAATTCCCTATCTTTACGCAAAATTTTACGCAAAATGACAGACTGGAAAACCGTCAAAGAATACGAAGATATTACATACCAAAAAAAAGGTGGAGTAGCAAGAATAGCGATTAACAGACCGGAAGTCCGCAACGCTTTTCGTCCGAAAACAACCTCGGAATTATATGATGCATTTTACCACGTTTCCGAAGATTCTTCGGTAGGCGTTGTTTTGCTGACTGGCGAAGGTCCAAGTCCGAAAGATGGCGGTCATGCTTTTTGCAGCGGCGGCGATCAGAGATCACGTGGGGAACAGGGTTATGTAGGCGAAGATGGAAGACACCGTTTAAATATTCTAGAAGTTCAGCGATTAATTCGTTTTATGCCGAAAGTTGTGATTGCTGTGGTTAATGGTTGGGCTGTTGGTGGCGGACATTCATTGCATGTGGTTTGTGATTTGACTTTAGCGAGTAAAGAGCATGCTATTTTTAAACAAACCGATGCTGATGTTACGAGTTTCGATGGTGGTTATGGTTCGGCTTATTTGGCAAAAATGGTAGGACAGAAGAAAGCCAGAGAGATTTTCTTTTTAGGACGTAATTATTCTGCGCAGGAAGCAGCAGATATGGGAATGGTGAATGCCGTAATTCCTCATGCAGAACTGGAAGATACAGCGTACGAATGGGCTCAAGAGATTTTAGGGAAATCACCAATGTCAATTCGGATGTTGAAATTCGCTATGAATTTAACAGACGACGGAATGGTGGGTCAGCAGGTTTTTGCGGGTGAAGCAACACGTTTAGCGTACATGACCGAAGAAGCAAAAGAGGGTAGAAATGCCTTCCTGGAAAAAAGAAAGCCCGACTTCGGAGATAATAACTGGATTTCGTAAAGAAGAGATTAGAGGTCAGAAATTAGATGGTAGAATTATTATTCAGTCTAATTTCTAAAATCTAAGATCTTTTATCTAAAAATATATGACAGATTGGATCAAAGCAGCGCGGCTGCGAACATTACCGCTTTCGATGAGCGGAATAATTTTAGGTTCTTTCATCGCAAGATGGAGAATTGTTGAAGAAGGAGGAACCTGGGATTGGCAGATTTTTGCAATGGCCCTGGTTGTTACTTTACTGTACCAGATTCTCTCGAATTTTGCAAATGATTATGGCGACGGAATTAAAGGAACGGACAAACTAAGAGTCAATGAAGCTGAGCAAAGGGCCGTAGCTTCTGGAAGAATCACCGCGACACAAATGCGAAATGCAGTGATTTTATTTTCTATTCTATCTTTAATAGCCACGATTGCACTTTTGTATTTGGCTTTTTTCAAGGAAAACTTAATGAACGAATTTTACACGTTCGTTGGGTTGGGAGTTGCCTGTATTTTGGCCGCGATTGGTTATACGATTGGTAAAAAGCCTTATGGCTATTTAGGGTTGGGTGATATCATGGTATTTATCTTTTTCGGCTTGGTTTCGGTTTGTGGAAGTTATTTTCTGTTTACCAAACATTTCGATTGGGATATTTTACTACCTGCAACAGCAGTTGGTTTGTTGAGTGCAGCAGTGCTGAATCTTAATAATATGCGAGATATTGAAAGTGATGCAGCAAGTGGAAAGAAAACATTAGCCTTACGCTTAGGCTTTAAAAATGCAATGGTTTATGAAATCATCTTATTGCAATTGCCTTTAATTCTCATATTGGTATTTATGATGATGAATGGCCTGCATACAGAAGGTAAATATTACGCTTTTATCTTTTTCATATTAATGCTTCCTATGACGGCAATGAGACGAAAGATTATGGAGGTGAAAGAGCCGAAAGAGTTAGATCCATTTTTAAAACAAGTTGGTATTATGACTTTGACGATGGCAATTTTGGTTGCGTTCGGATTAAATTACTTTTAATTAAAATTTTAAAAAACTAAAAGATTCCAAAATGAAAATAAAATTTCTCGGACAAAACTGTTTTTTGTTCACTTACAAAGGAAAAAATATATTATCAGATCCTTTTTATAATTATCAGAAAGAGAAATCCGGTTTTGATATTTCTGCCCAGAAAATCGATTACGTATTGATTACACATGCACACGGCGATCACATTGCTGATGTCAAAGAAGTCCTGCAACATCATCCGGAAGCGTCTGTAATTGGGCAACCGGAGATCTGTGGATACTTTGGTCACCCGAATTCTATTGATATTAATTTCGGTGGTTCTGCGAAGATTGATGATTTAAAAATATCTATGGTTCCCGCAAGTCATACGAGTTCTTTTCCTGATGGAACTTATGGTGGGGAACCTGCTGGCTACATTTTCAGATTGCCAGGAAAGAATATTTATTTTGCTGGCGATACCGGAGTAATGGCCGATATGGAAATGTTCCCGAAACTATTTGGTAACATCGATTTAGCAATACTTCCTGTTGGCTCACATTATACGATGTGTGCACGTAAAGCGAGTTTTGCCGCTGCAGAATTATTAAAAACGAAGAAAGTAATTGGCTGTCATTTCGATACTTTTCCGCCGATCGAAATTAATCATGAGGAGGCGTACCAACTTTTCTCAGAAAGAAATATCGAATTCACTTTACCGAAATTAGGGGAGGATTTTGAAATTTAAACTGAATACTATTTGATTCAAAAATCAAATCGAACTGAGAAAAAACTTTAGGAAATAATGAAATTACGAGAATATAAGGCACAAAAAATGGCAAGCTACCTAAATCACACCGCTACAACCGATTACCTTTGCTGCGTTCCCACCCTGGAGGAGTTTCAGGAGCTGGTTGTTTAGGACTTGCCGTTGCAAATATACGCCTTTAATTTAAATTTCAAAATTCTAAACATTAAAAATAATAAAATTGACGACTGTAAATATGATTAAAAATGTCTATTCCATTGGTTTTGTGCTGTTTATTGCAACCATGGTTGTGTTCCTGGGAATGTACTTTTTCGGAATGAATACCGAATATTTTAACAATTCGCTCCTTTTAAATGCTTTTTTTATGCCCGTAATTTACCTAGCAGGTGCCTATGTTTCCGTAAATTCATTGAGAAGAGCAGGAATTCGAATGGGTTTTCGGGACGCCTTCGGCCGTGCTTTTAAACCGATGTTTTTTGGAGGATTTTTGTCTGTAATTGGAATGTATCTTTTCCTAAACTTTGCCGATCCGGGTGCGAAAGATTTATTGAATTTTCAATATATCGAAAGACAGAAAACAGAACTGGATGCTGAATATAATAAAGCCAAGCAATTTGTAAAAACTCCTGAAGAAAAGGCAGAACTTGAAAAGAAATATCAGGAAAGAAAATTAAGCTTCTCCCCGGAAATGATCAAAGGAAAGGATATGTTTAATTTTCGCCAGTTTACCTATTATTTTGCGGCAATCCTCGTATTCTATGTAATTTTATCCACCTTTTTTGCAAGTTTTTTCCGAAGCAGGTCAGAACTTTAGTTAAAAAATAAAAGTCAAATAAAAATACCGAAATAAACCCCTAATTTTGCTAAATAATCTTTTTTAATAAATGAATCTATCCATCATCATCCCTCTTCTGAACGAAGAAGAATCTCTTGAAGAACTGTTTTCAAGAATCGATAACGTTTGTCAGTCTCACCGTCTTTCCTACGAAATTTGGTTTGTAGATGATGGAAGCACCGATCTTTCCTGGAGCATCATTGAAAATTTGAAAGTACAGCACCCACAAATTCATGGGATAAAATTTTCCCGTAATTATGGCAAATCTCAAGCGTTACATGCGGCTTTTGAAAAAGCAAGTGGCGATGTTGTAATCACGATGGATGCTGACTTACAGGATTTTCCGGAAGAAATTCCGGAATTATATGCCATGGTTAAAACCGAAGGGTACGATATTGTTTCCGGCTGGAAAAAGAAAAGGTATGATAATGTAATGACCAAGAATATTCCGTCCAAAGTCTTCAACGCAGCGGCCAGAAGTATTTCTGGAGTTTACCTTCATGATTTTAATTGTGGGTTAAAAGCCTACAAAAAGCAGGTCGTAAAATCAATTGATGTATATGGCGATATGCATCGCTATATTCCTGTTTTGGCCGCGAATGCAGGCTTCCGGAAGATTACTGAAAAACCGGTTCAACACCAGGCCCGACCTTATGGAACTTCGAAATTTGGAACAGAACGTTTCGTTCGTGGATTTCTGGATTTAATTACACTTTGGTTTGTAAGCCGTTTTGGCGGTCGACCAATGCATTTCTTCGGAGCTGTCGGAACTGTAATGTTTATTGTCGGTTTTCTTTCCGCTTTATGGTTGGGAATTTCCAAGTTAATCGATGTTTCACAAGGTATTTACGGACATTTATTAACGAATAATGCCTGGTTTTTTATCGCCTTAACTATGATGATTATGGGATCGCTTCTTTTTATCGCCGGATTTTTAGGTGAAATGATTATCAGAACCAATAGACAACACGAAAATTATCACGTGGAGGAAATTATTTAATTCCGGAAAAGTCTTTTTATTTACCTTTTATAATGAAGAATTTAATTTATATCGTTCTTATTTTAAGTTTATTTTCTTGTGGAAAAGTTTCGCCAAAGGGTGATATTACTAGCAAGGACGTGATGGTCGAAGATTTTGTTAATCTTAATCTGGAAGGCAACTTCAGGGCATTCTATGTGAAAAGTGACAGCAGTTTTGTGAATGTTGAAACGTATAAAAATGTTGGTGATAATTTGAAAATTAAAGTAAAAGACAAAACGTTGTCGGTGTCTGAAGGCCGTAAAACGGAAGGTGTTGATTTCTATAATATTACGATCTATTCGAAATATAATGTAGAACAAATTTCGATGTCCCAATCTGTGGAATTGAATGTTTCAAGCGAAATTAAGACCGATAATTTTAAACTTAATTTGAAAAATAACGCTAAATTTATTGGATCGGTTAATTCCAGAAGAGCAGAAGTTGAAATGACTCAAAAAAGTCGTGCAAACTTTTTAGGAAAAACCAAAGATGCAGTTTTGAAAATCTCTGATACCGCAAGTATTATTGCGCCATACTGGACGATTGAAAATTTAAATATTGATTCGAAGAATGGAAATTATGCAGAGCTGAATGTAAAAGATTCTTTAAAAGGAAGCATTAAAAATACAGCAAAACTGACCTATTATAATGACCCGATTAGTGCCATAAAAATAGATGAAACGGCAACTGTTCAAAATAAAGAATTAGACTAAAACTATTCTGGCGCAATTCTTAAAAATTTTAATTAGAAATAAATATAGAAAGATATGACAACTTTAGAAAAAGCAAAACTCTGGTTAACAGATACTTTCGATGAAGAAACACAAAAAACTGTTCAAGAATGGATCGATACTAATTCTGATGAATTAGAAGATTCTTTTTACAGAGAACTGGAATTCGGAACGGGTGGAATGCGTGGAATTATGGGTGTTGGAACCAACCGTTTAAATAAATATACGCTTGGTCAGGCAACTCAAGGTTTAGCAAATTATCTTCATCAGCAGTTTCCAAATCAGGAAATTAAAGTTGCGATTGCTTATGATGTTCGACATAACTCAAAGGAATTCGGTAAAATGTGTGCAGATGTTTTAACTGCAAACGGAATAAAAGTTTTACTATTTAAAGAACACCGTCCAACTCCTGAACTTTCTTTCACGGTGAGAGATAAGAAATGTAACGCCGGAATCGTGTTGACAGCTTCTCACAATCCGCCTGAATATAACGGTTATAAAGTTTATTGGAATGACGGAGCGCAAATCGTTCCGCCAGATGATGAGAATATTATCAAAGAAGTTTATTCGGTAAAATTCAGTGAGATTAAATTCAACGGAAACGATGATTTAATCGAATGGATTGGTCCGGAACAAGACGATGTTTACATCGATGCTTGTATGGAAAATTCTCTTTATCAAAATGTTGGCAGAGATAATTTGAATATTGTATTCACTTCGATCCACGGAACCACTTATGCAACTGTTCCTGACGCATTGAAAAAAGCCGGCTTCAAGAAAGTTGATTTGGTAAGAGAACAAATGATTCCAAGCGGAAATTTCCCAACCGTTGATTCACCAAATCCTGAAGAACCTGCGGCACTTGAAATGGCGATGGATTTAGCGAGAATTACCAATGGTGATATCGTTCTCGGAACTGATCCAGACGGAGATCGATTGGGAATTGCTGTTAGAAATCTGGAAGGTGAAATGCAGTTATTGAACGGAAATCAAACCAATACGATTTTAACGTATTATATTTTGGATCAATGGAAAAAAGCCGGCAAAATCACCGGAAAGGAATTCATCGGTTCAACGATTGTGACTTCTGATATTTTCTATGAAATTGCTAAAAAATTCGGTGTTGACTGCAAAGTTGGTTTAACCGGTTTTAAATGGATTGGTAAAATGATCCGTGATTTCGAAGGAAAAGAAAAATTCGTTTGTGGTGGCGAAGAAAGTTTCGGTTTTATGACCGGAGATTTCGTTCGAGATAAAGATTCTTGTGGTTCAATTTTATTAGCTTGCGAAATTGCAGCCTGGTGTAAAGCCAATGACACAACCATGTTCGAATATATGATCGAGATTTACAAAGACCTTGGAATGTATTACGAAGGTTTAGTAAACGTGGTTAGAAAGGGTAGAACTGGTGCTGAAGAAATTATTCAGATGATGAAAGATTTCCGTGAAAATCCACCTAAAGAAATCGCCGGTTCCAAAGTGGCGATCGTAAAAGATTTCCAGGAGCAAACCTCTTTAAATATGATGACAAATACAAAATCGGTGATGGACGATATTCCAAAATCGAATGTATTGATTTATTATACTGAAGATGGAACCAAAGTTTGTGTACGTCCGTCTGGAACAGAACCGAAAATTAAATTCTATGTTTCTGTAAAAGATCAAATTACTTCAAAAGAAGAATTTAAGGAGAAATCGGCTTCTTTAAAACAAAAAATCAATCAGGTTAAAGCAGATTTAAAATTATAAGGTTCAAATTAATTTGATAACTTTAAGGCAGAGATAAATTTTATTTCTGCCTTTTTTATATATTATTTAGAATGAGATTGTTTATTGGTAAAAGCATTTTAATTTGTTTTGGACTTAGTGTTTGCCTAAGTTTACTACTTATTTTTGCGGTTAAATTGGCAACAAGCAGACCACTTTCTCCAGCTGAACCCTATCGAAATTTAAATTGTTTTGCGGGATTAGAATTTGCAATACCGATTGGGATTCAGTTATTCTTAGCAATTGCAAGTTTATTTGCTTTTTTAAATATATTTGATAAAATTCGATCGCAAAGATTTCTCTCTTTTGCCACTTTCTTTTTTATTCACTTTGTACTTTTTTTTCTTTCAATCAAAGAGATGATTAATGAAAATGACGTGTGGATCATGATCCTTTATTTTGTCTTTTATATGTTGCCTTGGACTTATTACTATATTAAATTTAGAAAAAAATGGGGACTTTAGATCTTCAATTTTATAGCGTAATTATGTAATTTTAAAGCTTTTTATCATGAAAAGAAATGTACTATTTTTAATTTTATTTGGAACGGTTTACTTGCTTAATGCGCAGGTAAGCATGATCACATCGCAGTTTTCTCAAAACTTAACAAAATCAGATTTGCCTTTTTCAGGAGATCGGAAATTATATGCAATTGGCATCGATGACAAAAACACAGAAAACTATTTTGTGGTTTCTAAGAATCGTTCCGGCGCCGAAAATGATGAGTTGTATATTGAAAAATTCACCAAAACAGGAAGTACTTTTACCAGGACTTTCCAATATAAACTAACGCATCCCATTAATAAATCTTTAGCGTTCGTCGATAATCGCGCCAGTTATTCTGATGTTGACAAAGATGGCAATTATGAAAGCATTTCTATAATTGATCAACATGAAGCCGGACCTGAAAGTAAGGTTGAAAAAGTGATTGGAATGATCATGTACAAAAATAAACCCTATGAAATATTTGTTTCAGCAGATGATAATTTTAGTCAAAACCTCTATAGCGATAATTTTTCCCAGTTGCCAACGCCGATTAGCAAGCATTTTATTGATTTTTGGAATCGTTTGAATAAGCCCTAGTTTTAATTCTAAGATTACGTATTATGAAGTTTTATATTACGCTCCTTATTCTACTTTTTCCACATGGAATTTATTCTCAGTATATTCTTGAAAATGAATCGGTTATTTACTCTTTCAACACTAATGGCGAAAAGAAAATGGTTTTGGTAAAAGACAATAACAATAAATATATTCAGTATCGATTCGGGACCAAACGTAAAATAGAGATGCAGTTTCCAGCGAAAAGAACAGAAGAAAGTTGGAAACACTTTCATTATATTTTTTACAGTCGCGGCGGCGGAAAAGCGAACTCTGGACAAGAAATTGCCAATCTTAGCTTTACTAAAGATGGTTACCAATATTTAATTTACGATACCTATTTTTCACAGAATGAAAAACTCGCTACGGGGATTTTACTTAAAAATTTAAAGCTCGATAAGACTACGAGGATAAATGGAATTATAAAAAATAGGGTCGGAAGTTTGTTTTCATTGAATTTGGAAACGCCGTTAGAATTTGATGAGAGTTTAGGTTTTGAGTTTTAAATAAAAAAATATGAAAAATTTTTGTATATCACTTTTAACCGTTCTTTTTTTATGGGTGATATTTTCTTGTGAAGAAAAAGAGAAGGAAACTACACAAATAAAATATAGACCTAAAATAGATGTTAAAAAAGAGAACGTTATTCCAGATTCTATTTTAAGTAAAAGCGTATTTATAAAGATGCAGGACTCTGGATTCACCAGAATTTGGGTTGACAGCAAAGAGAGTAGAGGAAAATACTTTTATGCAGATACTTTAAATATTTTTAATGTTGGGAAATATACTTTCGAAAATAACCTACCAAAGCTCACCGAAAAATTTGAGCTGAATAGACTGGAATGGTCGTACTTCAGTATTGACAGCAGTTCGGTAGAGAATAAGTTGATCAATAATAAAGAATACTTGTTTCTAACGACACAACCTGAATATATGGGTAAAGCGATTCCGGGAAAAACGGTCGAATTCTGGATGATCAATCTGAGTGACCTAAAGGATCGCCAAAGTCTTTTGTACAAAGGTTATTTCAGCGAATTCTGCAATGAGTGTATCAAAGGAGAATTTGCTATTGAAGAAAAAAATAAAAGAATCGTTTTAAAAAGTCCCTTGTATCAATATGCTTCAAAATCAAAATTAATTTTTCAGGCTTCTAAAAAGGAAAAAAAAGCAGACTATTATAAAAATTATGAAGAAAAATGGGAGAAAGATAATAGAACGGATAATCACTACGGCGCTGGTTACGCTATTATCCCAGAATCGATTCAATCTACGTACTATAAAGACCAACTATTTAATCTTGATGGATCGGATATCGACACCATTATTGAGAATGAAAATTTTATTGTAGCAACTTATTTTCGTGGCAATCTCTTAGGATATGATAAAAATAAAAAATTGTATTTCCCTATTATCGTTGAGTCTTGTACTTATTCTTGCAATAAAAATATTATTTTTCTCGATGAAAAAACAGTACAAATAACCTATGAAGATGGTGAAAAATTCGAGATAAAGCTCGATGAAATTATTTTTAAGAAGTAGATGATAGAAATTTCTTATCTTATAAATTAAAGATCAATCTTAATTTTTTGCCCTAAAATGTCAAATGAAATTTATTAAAAAGTTGTAAATTTGGTTCAAACTAAAGCGACCAATAGAAGGTCTTCTATTTGTCAATAAAAATCATCTATGAAAGTATCAAAATTAGCAGCTAATCTTATTGGCTCAGAAATCATCAAAATTGGAAATCAGGTTAACGACATGAAATCTCAAGGTGCTGAAATAGCAAACCTTACCATTGGTGATTTAAATTCAAATATTTATCCGATTCCCGATTTATTAAAAGAGGAAATTCAGAAGGCCTATCAAAATAATTTAACCAATTATCCGCCAGCAAATGGACTTTTATCCTTGCGAAAAGCAATTTCAAAGGACATTAAAAACCGATGGAATTTGGATTATTCTGAAAATGATATTTTGGTTGCCGGAGGTTCTAGACCTTTGATTTATGCCGCATTTAAAACGATCGTCGATGCGAATGATAAAGTAATTTATCCGGTTCCGTCGTGGAATAACAATCACTATTCTTACCTTACTGAAGCTCAGAAAATTGAAGTTGAAACTTCAGTAGAGAATAACTTTTTGCCCACGGCTGCTGACATAAAACCTCATATTAAAGGCGCTGTCTTAATTGCACTCTGTTCGCCTCTAAATCCGACTGGAACTATGTTTACGAAACAGCAACTTGCTGAAATTTGTGAACTGATTATCGAAGAAAACAAAAGCCGCGGTGAAGGTGAAAAACCTTTATACCTAATGTATGATCAAATTTATGCCATGCTTACTTTCGGTGGGGAACATTACGATCCAGTCACTTTATATCCGGAGCTTAAAGAATTTACGATTTATATTGATGGTGCTTCGAAATGTTTCGCAGCCACAGGCGTTCGTGTAGGCTGGAGTTTTGGACCCTCTGTAGTTATTGATAAAATGAAAGCGTTGCTTGGTCACATTGGAGCTTGGGCACCAAAACCTGAGCAGGAAGCAGTATCTGTTTTATTAAATCATCCCGAAAAAGTGGACGAATTCGTCAATCATTTTAAGGGAGAGATCGCGGAGAGTTTGACCGTTCTTCACAATGGGATTCAAGATCTTAAAAATGAAGGTTTCTCTGTAGAAAGTATTCAGCCAATGGGCGCACTATATTTAACGGTGAAGTTAGATTATATTGGTAAAACCAAGCCCGATGGGAGTTTAATTAAAGATTCATCTGATCTTGTTTTCTATTTGATCGAAGAAGCGGGAATTGCATTAGTTCCTTTTTCTGCCTTTGGAAATTCCCGAAATATGCCGTGGTTCCGTGCTTCTGCAGGCGGCGTTTCTCTGGATGAAATCAAAAATATGTTGCCAAGACTTAAAGATGCTTTGCAAAAGTTGAAATAAACTGAAAGTATTCATTTTCTAAATTTCCTTCAGACCTTGTACCGGAAAATTATAATTTGGTAATAAATACCCGTCATCCAGGATATTTATATGGATAAAAGACGGGTATTTATTTTTATAAAAATATAAAACATTTGAAGACTATAGCCGTTATTCCCGCGCGTTATGAAGCATCCCGTTTTCCGGGGAAACTTATGCAAATCTTGGGTGACAAAACCGTGATTGCCACGACGTATCAAAATGTGGTAGAAACTGAGTTATTTGATGAAGTTTTTGTTGCAACAGACTCCGAAATTATTTTTAATGAAATTAAAAATATCGGTGGTAATGCCGTAATGACAGGATCACACGAGACAGGTAGCGACAGGATTGCAGAAGCTGTACAAAATATTGATTGTGATATCGTGGTGAACGTTCAGGGTGATGAACCCTTTCTAAAAACCGAACCTTTAAAACAATTAATTGCTGTTTTTAAAGATGATCAGGAGGAAAAAATTTCGTTAGCCTCTTTAAAAATAAGATTACACGAAAAGGAGGAAATTGAAAATCCTAATAATGTGAAAGTTATTACTGATAATCAAGGTTTTGCATTATATTTTAGCCGTTCGGTCATTCCATATCCCAGAGAAACTTCAGTAAAAACAGAATATTTTAAACATATTGGCGTTTATGCTTTCAGAAAAAAGGCATTGCTGAATTTTGCAAAGTTGAAAATGATGCCTTTAGAAATAGCAGAAAAGATTGAATGCATAAGGTATTTGGAGTACGGTATGAAGATCAAAATGATCGAAACAGATTTCGTAGGCGTTGGAATTGATGTGCCGGAAGATTTAGAGAAGGCGCGTGAAATTTTAAAACGAAATCATTAAATAAATAGATTACTCATTAAATTAGAATCGTTTAATCATCACCTATTTTTAAAAGTAATGATTTTAAATACCTAATGAAAATCATATTTATTCTGATTCAAAAAGTATATATTTGAAAAATTTTCCTGAGGTATTAAATATCTTCTAACCATTAATGCACGTAAGAACGTTCTTTTTTAGGACGCAATGTTATCATATGAAAAAATTATTTTTAGTATTTATATTCGCAATAGGATCTATAACTTATGCACAAACAGCAAAAGAGATTATTGATAAAAACATAGAATTGTCTGGTGGACTCACCAATTGGAAACTTTTAAATTCTGTTTTTTTACAGGGAAAAGTAACTCTCGGAATAAATGACGATTATCCTATCAAGATTTTTCAGCAACGCCCAAATTTGACCAAAACTGTTATTACCATTGGTAAAAAGGAAACTGCGATCGAAGGATATGACGGTACAAAAGGATATGCGATGAATTATGCGACCAATAAAATTCAAGAATATCCAAATTATGTTGCAGAGAGTTTTGACAACGATTTTATTGATTGGGAAAACAAAGGCTTTCAGGCAAAATATATGGGTAAAGAAAAGGTAGGAGACATCTACTGTCATAAAGTGGAGCTGACCAAGAATGTGAACAAAACTGTTTATTTCTTTGACGCCAAAACTTATATGATTCTGAAAGAAATTAAAAAAGATGATACTTTACTTTATTCAGATTACAGAATGGTCGGTAGTTTGATGATGCCCTACAGAATAGAATCAGCATCGCCAAAAAAAGACGGTGATTATGTGATGATTTTAAATAAAATAGAAACAAATAAGGTATTCCCAAGCAATACTTTTAAATTTTAAAATGATGAAAAAAACACTTATACTCTTAATAGCGGTCGGAGCAGTCACTATAGGCTGTAAAAATTCAAATAAAGATATATCTAAAGTGGATACAACAGAGAAAATGAACCTGAAGACCATTTACGATTTTAAAGTAGAAAGTCTAGATGGTAATGAGATTAACTTTGCAGATTTTAAAGGCAAAAAGATTCTAATTGTTAATACAGCATCCGAATGTGGCTTCACCCCACAATATGCGGATTTAGAAAAATTGTCGAAAGATTATGCTGACAATTTAGTCGTTGTCGGTTTTCCTGCAAACAATTTTGGCGGTCAGGAGCCCGGAAGTAATAAGGAAATTGGAGCTTTTTGTGAAAAAAACTTTGGAGTTACTTTTCCTATGGCAGCAAAGGTTTCTGTGAAAGGAGATGATACAGCACCGATTTTTAAATATCTTATAGAAAAGGAGTTGAACGGCGTAAAAAACACCGCGATCCTTTGGAATTTCACCAAATTTCTTATTGACGAAAATGGTCATCTGATTGATTCTTATATTAGTACAACGAAACCTACAAGCGATTCCATAACGAAATATTTAAAATAATTTCCTTGAAATTTGAGGATGAGAAACAAAAGATCATCTTCTGAGAATTAAAATAAAAAAAGAAGCCGTCTCAAAATAAAATATGAGGCGGTTTTTTTATTTTCTGTTGTAAAGCGTTAAATTTTGATTATTTGTGATTTTTGCACATTAGGATAAAAATGTGCTCTTACTTAAGCACTCTTTTTTCTTAGATTGTGTGCTAAAGCGTGTAATCCGAACTCTAATTCCACTTTTTCTATTCCTTTGTGTGTAAAACGCTTGAAGTTCCGATTGGATTTGATATGTGCAAAGACGGGTTCTACATCCGCCGTGCGTTGTTTGCGTTTTATTTCTCCGATTTCACTCAAGATGTTTTCCCGAACTCTCTCCTTATGCCGTTCTAAATTTTGGTTGCGTTCTATTATTCTGTTTCCCTGGGCTTTATGGCAAGCCCCTCGCAGCGGACAACCGTTGCAGTTTTGAGCCTGGTACAGTGAACTTGTCTGAGCATAACCGCTTTTTGTTTTTCGATTTCGGTTGGTGATTTTATTCATCGGTTGCCCCATCGGACAGATATACTGATCTTTCTCTTCGTTATAATAAAGTTTATCGCGGTGAAAGTCTTCGTTGATTTTCTTTCTTTTCGATTTTAAAATACCCTGTTCCTTATCGAAGGTGTTGTATTTTACGAAGGTTTCTATATTTTTCTCTTCCAGAAAATCATAATTTTCTTCACTGCCGTAACCAGCATCAGCAGTAAGTTCTTCCGGCAAAAACTGATAAAGTTCTTCAAAAGTATTGAGATGTGGTTTAAGCGTATTTAAATCATTGGTGGTTTGGTGTAAAGTATAATGAATAACAAACTGGGATTCAGAACTTACCTGCACGTTGTAGGCGGGTTTAAGTTGACCATTCTGCATATGATCATCTTTCATGCGCATAAATGTGGCATCGGGATCGGTCTTACTATAACTGCCACGTCCGTCCAAAACCTTTTCCTGCTCCTGGTACTTATCCAGGTTCTGAGAAAAATTCTTTTGAATGTATCTTAATTTTGCCTTTGCTTTGGTGGATGCCTTCGGGTTTTTGCTGATGATCTCTTCTATTTTCTTGGCGGTCTTCTCTATTTTATCTTTATCGATGGTTTTAAACTCCGGTGGTGTAGGATCGCTGTCTTCTTCCTCAGCAATGCTTTGGGCATAGTTCCACATTTGTTCAAGTTGTTCTGCCATCTTCTCTTTTCTGGTTTTAATGGCATTGCCCCAAACGAAGGTATATCTCCCGGCAATAGACTCTATCTTAGTTCCATCGGTAAAAACTTCTTTCAAGCTAACGAGTCCTTCCTCTGCTAATAACAGGACGACCTGTTTGAAAATGTCTTTGAAAATAGTCTTGAGTTTCTTGCTCCGAAAACGTGCGATGGTGTTATGGTCTGCGACCTGTTGAGCGGACAACCACATAAAATTAATATTCTCACGCATCGCTTTTTCGATCTTCCTGCTGGAATACGTATTATCCATATAAGCGTAAACCATCACCTTAAGCATCATCTTGGGATGAAAGCTCGGTTTGCCATCTTTACTATACTCTTCAATGAGCAATCGTAAATCCAGTTGTTCAATAATTCCATTAACGACCCGAACGGCATGATTTTCTGGAATCAATTCCTCGATTGATGGTGGGAATAACCAATTTTGTTGTTGGTTATAATCTTTAAATTTAATACTCATATAATTGATTATCAATACTTAAAGATAGTAAAACCCTTTAAAACTGACAAATGTTAAACACAGAAAAAACCGCCTCAGTATTGAGACGGCTTCTTTTTGTTTTGCCGTAATATAATCCTCCCAAAAACATCGTTGCAAAACATTCTTTTATTTTTGCTAATGTTTTACGATCTAATTAACGATAGCGAGTATGTTCTTTATTCTTGGAGAATCGGTTAACGATCGGTTTGAAAAAGGATTTATACTTTTCAACGTCAAACAGCTGGGAATCGGTTAAGGCTTTATAGGTAAGCCAAATACCAAATGGTAATAGAATTAAATTGGGGAGCCAGGCAGCAAGATAAGGATCCATATTTCCTGCCCAAGCAATATTTTCTGCAGATAAATTAAGAACGTAAAAGAGGATGAAGACCGCGATTGCGATCACCACCGGCAAGCCTAAACCACCTTTTCTAATGATAGAGCCTAAACTTGAACCAATCAAAAAGAAAATAATACACGTAATGGAGAACGACGCGATCCTTTGCTGATGCATGACCACTCTTGCAAAATAACCGTGCATATCTTTTAATTGCGAATCTTTAGCTTTCGTAGATTCTTTTACACTTTCAATTTTATTGTAAGCGGAATAAAGAATCTCCTGCTTCTTTTTCAATTTTACAGTATCGATTTGCGCAGGCGCTGAAATTTTAACTTTTGGTTTTGTCTTATCAATATAATTTACATAACTGTTGGTTTGACTCACCAATTCGTAGGTTAAATTATTTAAAGTGCCTTCATTGCTTTTTTTGGCTTCTTTAATCGTATTGTTAAGTTGTACGATATTCTGAAATGAATAGTCATCGGTAATCTTTTCTGCTTCCAAAGCTTTATCTATAATTTCAGAAATATTAAAGTGGGAAACCAAAGTGTCAAATTTAATAGCCTGATCCGGTTGTTTCATGCGTTGGTTGTAGTCAACACCATTTAATTGATCTTCATAAATGTGACCATCAAATAATACGAGTTTCAAATAATTGGGATTATCTGCCGGTACAAATTTGCCTTTTTCTGCAACGATGGATTGTTGATCTTCAAAGGAAGTAGCCATTTTACGAATGAAAACTCCGGTAAGATTTTCACCGTTTTCACCCGATATTTTGTCAAATTTTACGCTGTAGCCAGGAATTTGTTGAATAAATTGACCTGGTGTAAAATTTAACGCAGGTTTTGTTGCGGCAATATTATAAAGCATATTCTTTGCTTTTCGCTGAAAATCGGGCACAACATTATTGGAAAAAAAGAATAAAAAAGTCGAGAAGAGGAGGGTGGTGAAAAATAAAGGCAACATAATTCGAGTCAGAGAAATCCCTGCAGCCTTCATGGCAGCCAACTCATATCGTTCCCCGAAATCACCAAATGTCATAATCGCTGAAAGTAAAATCGTAAGTGGTAAAACCAGCTGAACCACAATAGCAGAGAGGTAGGAAAGTAATCTCAAAATTTCCCAGTAACTCAAACCTTTTCCTGTAAACTGCGCCAATCGTATCCAGATAATGTTCACCACAAATATGAAAAACAATACACTGAAGATGAACATAAACGGACCGAAAAAAGTTTTTATGACGTAACCGTCGAGTTTTTTAATCATGGTTCAAATTTACCAAAAAAGCCACAAAAGAACTTTTTCCTTTGTGACTTTTTTTATAATGACTTATTTATTGCTACAGTTCGGTAACAAAATAATTTTTGTATTGATCTTTATCAAAGTTA
This sequence comes from Kaistella carnis, assembly GCF_003860585.1. NCBI lineage: Bacteria > Pseudomonadati > Bacteroidota > Flavobacteriia > Flavobacteriales > Weeksellaceae > Kaistella > Kaistella carnis. The sequence goes on from NZ_CP034159.1 coordinate 505,957, forward strand.
AACATGGTGTTGCTTAACTTTTGATTTTCTCTATAATCACTGATTGCGATTACGGAAACGCTGTTATCTTTTGAGAATTGTTCAATCTTCACTAACTTCTTTTTAGCATCGTTTATAAAGATATTCACTTCCTTAATTCCATTATTTGTAGTTGGCGTCAATTTAATGTAGTCAGAATTTACTCCATTTACATTAAGTTTTCCAATATATTTTACATTATATCCTTTTTTATATTCTTCAATATAGTTGAGGGGAGAGAACATCTGCTCGCTTCCTGTTGGTTTTGCAACGGTAATTTCCTGATCTTCTGCAGAGATATTGTAAATTTTACTTCCATCATAGATCTGTTCAATGCCCATGATTTTTAACTTATATTTATCTTTTGCAGAATAGAAGATACCTGGTTCTGTCTTGGTCACTTTTTTACCGGTTCCCGTTCCGTAAACAAATTTAAAGTAAACGTTATTTTTACTCTTATAATTTGTAGCAACCGCATCCAGAATATTTTTTGCTTTGGCATCAATTTTCTGAGCAGAAAAACTTGCTGTTGTTGCAACAACTAAAATTCCAACGGATAATTTTTTAAATATATTTTTCATTCTTTCTTTATTTTTTGGATGAATAATTGACTTTAAAGTTAAACTAATGTTTAAGATTTTTCAATTACTTTCGCAATTCTTCCAAAAACTGTTCCAAAGAATTTAAATCAGAAATCTGTACTTCTCTTGCTTTCGCACCATTAAATCCACCCACAATTCCGCTGGCCTCCAACTGATCCATGATACGGCCGGCTCTGTTATATCCTAATTTCAACTGTCGTTGCAGCATCGATGTAGAGCCTTGCTGCGTAGAAACGATAATTCTTGCTGCATCTTCAAATAATACATCTTTTTCATTAGGATCAAAGGCCCCCACTGTAGAAGTGGTTTCCTCGCCCGAATATTCCGGCAACATAAACGCACTCGCATATCCCTTTTGTTCTCCAATAAATTCGGCTATTTTTTCAACTTCCGGTGTATCAACGAAAGCACACTGCAAACGCATAATTTCATTTCCGTTGAAATACAGCATATCTCCTTTACCAATTAATTGATCAGCACCCGGAGAATCTAAAATGGTACGCGAATCTACACTTGAAATAACACGGAACGCCGCTCTTGCAGGGAAATTGGCTTTAATCATTCCCGTAATGACGTTAACGGATGGTCTTTGAGTTGCCACGATCAAGTGAATTCCAACCGCTCTGGCCAACTGTGCCAATCTGGCGATAGGAAGTTCTACCTCTTTTCCGGCGGTCATGATTAAATCGGCAAACTCATCAACAACGAGAACAATGTAAGGTAAATAACGATGTCCGTTTTCAGGATTCAATTTACGTTCAGAGAATTTTTTATTATACTCCTTAATATTTTTACAGAAAGCATTTTTTAGCAGGTCGTAACGCTGATCCATCTCGATACAAAGGGAATTCAATGTATTGATTACTTTGTGAGTATCGGTAATAATGGCATCTTCGCCATCTGGAAGTTTTGCTAAATAATGTCTTTCGATTTTTGAATAAAGTGAAAGTTCTACTTTTTTCGGATCAACCATGACAAATTTTAACTCGCTTGGATGTTTCTTATAAAGTAGAGAAGTTAAAATGGCATTGATCCCAACTGATTTACCCTGACCTGTAGCTCCCGCCATAAGTAAATGCGGCATTTTTGCTAAATCGGCCATGAAGATCTCATTGGAAATTGTTTTACCGAAAACAACTGGTAGATCCATGTCAGAATTCTGAAATTTCTGAGAAGCGATCACACTTCTCATTGAAACCATAGATGGATTTTTACGGGGAACTTCAATTCCAATCGTTCCTTTTCCCGGCATCGGAGCAATAATTCTAATTCCTAAAGCCGAAAGATTTAAAGCGATATCATCTTGTAATTTCTTAATAGAAGCAACCCGAATTCCTGCCTCCGGAACGATTTCGTATAATGTCACAGTAGGTCCGATGGTTGCTTTAATTTCGGAGATTCCGACATTAAAGTTTTTAAGTAAACCAACGATTTTATTTTTGTTTTCTTCTAACTCTTCTTTATTTACAGAGATTTCTTCGTTTCCATAATCGCGCAATAAATCGAGTGTTGGCATTTGAAATTTAGCCAAATCCAGCTTATGATCATAAAAACCGTGTTTATCAACCAGTTCCTGTGAAGCTCTATCACTTTCATCAACGATATCTACTGTTTTAGCAACTTCTACCTTAAAGTTAATATCATCTGTTTTAGGGGCAATATCTACGATTGGTACGGACGGAGTCGGACTTAAGGTCACCGAATTATTTTCTGCACTTTCATAAAAGGAAGTCTGATTTGGCGTTACGATGGTTTCAAGATCCTGATTAATCGGAATATCCGGTAATCCTGTAACTGGATCTTTTGTCACTTTCTTTGATAGAGGAGCACTTTCGCTCACCGTAATTTTTTCTTCTTCTGAATCTGCTATTTCTTCTAACTCTTCATCAGCCTCGAAACTTTTTTCGGAACGTGGCATCATCCCTTTTACTTTTCCAACCGTGTTATCATTAAGATTATTCAGCTTTGTTTTAATATTGGTTGGATTCAGATTAAATTCCAAAATAAAATAAAGAGCAATACTGACCACGATCACAAGCCACAAACCTGCAGTCCCAATAATGGAGTTAAGAAAATCCATTATTTGATAACCGTAAACTCCACTTAGAACACCTTCACCTTTAGTTACAGCGCCCATAAATATTGGAAGCCAGCAAATAAAGAACAAGGAGTGACCCACGGTTTTCCAGGGTTTGAAATAATTTTTCTTAAGAATAATTAATCCCACTACAAAAAATAGAAAAGCCACAATAAATGCCGCAATACCAATGCTGTCAAAAATAAAAATATTGCCCAGCCAATCACCAATCTTTCCAAAAATATTGGATGATTGAATCTCTTTGTCAAGCATGGTGCCAGCCTGACTTTGATCTGCTTTCCAGTTCATTAAATAAGAAACGAAAGAAAGGGCACTTACCACCGAAATCAAAAGAAATAAAATTCCGAAAAATATACGTGGTTTAGAAAGGGTTTTATTTTGCTCAGCCGTTTTTGCAGGACTTTTTTTAATGTCTTTTTCCATAATATTAATGAGGGCAAATTTAATAATAAAATTTAAGTAATTTTTCTGAATTAAAGAGAATTTATATTGTTTTTAAGAAGAAATATTTAGATAAAGAATTTGCCCTTATTTCAAAAAAAATAGGGCAGTGAATTTTATCCTTAATTTCTAAGTTATCCTGTTTATTTAAAATAAAAGATTTCTTTTATCAGTACGGAATATTATTTGTTGATTTCTTATCACAATTTCAAAAAATTATAAATTATGGAAAATCAAAATGATAAAATCACAGAAAAAGAAAGTAGAATTATAGATAATTCAGAGGTTAAGGATCGTGTGCTAAGAGATGAATCAGATAAAGATGGGGAACAGATTATTAATGACAGACCCATTGATGCAGAAAATGCAGTACCACCGGATGCCTGGAAAAATCAACAAAAATCCTATCAAGATGCCTGGGAGAATAATAAAAATCAGGCTCTGGAAGACGACATGTAACCTATTTTATAAATAAAAGTTCCGCTGTAATGCGGAATTTTTTGATTTAAGTTAATCTTTTTCAAATATTTTAACAGGCTTTTTATCAATACCGATAGCGACTAAAGTGAAATCTCCGGAAACCGCCCTTTCTCTACTTTCACTATACATTTCTTCTACAAAAACCTGTACGTTGACTTTTAAACTGGAATTCCCTACATATTTTACTTTTCCAATCAGTTCAACCAAGGTATCGGCGGGAATCGGATTTTTAAAATCAATTCTGTCGCAACTCACAGTAACAAAAGATTTTCGGGCAAATCGTGTAGCAGTCATAAAAGCAACTTCATCCATCATTTCCATCACTGTTCCACCAAACATGGTATTATGATGATTCGTAATATTGGGAAATACTACTTTAAATACCCGGGTTTCGGACTCTTGAATTTTTTCTTCGTAATTCATTTTTTAAATTATTAAAAGGATTAATAAGGGAAATGAACAGAAAGTAAACAATTAAGTTTAGAAATTTTTCTGCTTCAAATCGCGAAAGCACTTTAATTTCAAAGGAGGGATCTGACTTTCGGGAAACCCGAATCACAGTTGCGCGACAGTTCGTGATTCAAACACGATTCACCTTTACATTGAAATTTACGGGGCAAATATAGATTTTTTTTCTCTTCCAGAGTTTGATATTGTTTTTCATTAGCAAGGTGGAAATGGATCATTTGAAAATTTCAAAAATAATTCTTGGAATCATTTTTGACATCTTATTAAAACACTAAAATAACCTGTTGTGCATTTAGAAATTGAAAGGAAAAAAGATTGTCCATTTGATTAAAAAATCGTATATTTAATTGATTACCAAGTCATTTAAATACATGAACAATCTCATTCAAAACTACGAAATTATTTTAAAAGAATTGACAGCAACCTGTAAACATATTAAGTCAAATAAGCAGATCAGACTCCCGAAAATGTCTGACTTGGAACTTGTGGCACTTAATATTACCGCTGAATACATGTCCATTAACTCTGAATTACAGTTGTTTAGATGTATTTCGGGAACCGATTTGGATGGGAAGATCGAGAGGAGCGTCTACAATAAAAGAAGGAGGAGGCTTTTTCCATATATTGAAAAAATAAGGGAGACCTTAAGCGGTAAATTTTCTGATTTCAGCGATGTCTTCATTGTTGATTCAACACCGATTGAAATATGTAAATTCAGTCGTGCAAACCGTTCGGCAATTTGTTCCACAGATGATATCAAACCTTCGTTTGGATATTGTGCCGCGCAGAAGTCAAGGTATTTTGGCTATAAACTTCATGCGGTTTGTGACAAGAATGGAATCTTTCACTCTTTTGATTTCACCCCTGCAAATGTTCATGATGTAAATTACCTCAAGGATATTAAGGAAAACTTTAAAAACTGTTTATTGATCGGGGACAGAGGATATATCAGTAAAAAATTTCAAGTAGATTTATTCAACTATTCCAAGATAAATCTTTCGGTCCCGATGAGGAAAAACCAGCATGGTTTTGTAGAGTTTTCAAGGACAAAATCAAACATAAGGAAACGGATTGAAACCAATATATCGCAACTATGCGGCCAGTTTACAATAAACGTGAACTTTGCAAAAACCTTTCAAGGTTTGGCGACAAGGATAGTGTCGAAAATAACTTCTTTTACGATGATTCAATACCTCAATTTTTTCGTCTTCAAAAGAAGTTTGAATAAACTAAAAGTTAATTTGTGCTAAATGCACAACAGGTTAAAATATTATATTATGATACCAGAAGATAACAAACAGGAGCAGAATGAGAATTTAAAAGAAATGAATTACAATCCGGAAGAGGATATTTTCAATCAGGAAGAACATATTTCTTTGGATGGTGACGGAAATCCTATAGAACTTGGTGAAATGGAAGAAAATAGGTTGGGAGGCGATCTAGATGTTCCCGGTTCAAAAGCAGATGACGCCATGGAAGAGATTGGGTCTGAAGACGAAGAAAATAATTTTTACAGTTTAAGCGATAATCGGGATAATCACGAGGAAAGAAATGAAGATCTTCTCTCATAAATTAGTGTTAACACTTTTTAATCAGCATTTATTTTCAATAGTAAGAAGGAGGAGAATTTATTTTTCCTCTTTTTTTTGGTTTGTGTTTTTTTATTTGAATATCTTTAAAGCTTCGAAATCAAAAGCTTTTTCAAGGTTGTGAACCTTGATCAGTTTAATTCAAAATCTAAATATAGTCATGACTTTTCAAGAACAGATTCAACAAGGAATTCCACCCATTTTACCAGCCGCAAAACCTTTTGATCCCCAGATTAATCATGCTCCGAAAAGGAAAGAAATCTTATCTGAGGAAGAGAAAAAATTAGCTCTAAAAAATGCTTTACGTTATTTCGATCCGAAATTCCATGCAGAATTGCTACCGGAATTTAGAAAAGAATTAGAAGATTACGGACGAATTTATATGTATAGGTTCCGTCCGGATTATGAGATGAAAGCGCGTAATATAGAGGAATATCCAGGGAAATCTCAGCAGGCAAAATCGATCATGCTCATGATTCAAAATAATCTGGATTATGCAGTTGCACAACATCCTCATGAATTAATTACATATGGTGGAAACGGCGCGGTTTTTCAAAACTGGGCGCAGTATCTTTTGACTATGAAATATTTGTCGGAAATGACAGACGAACAGACTTTGACCATGTATTCCGGTCATCCGATGGGATTGTTTCCGAGCCACAAAGACGCACCAAGAGTAGTGGTGACGAATGGAATGGTAATCCCAAATTATTCAAAACCGGATGATTGGGAAAAATTTAATGCGTTGGGAGTTTCACAATACGGACAAATGACGGCGGGAAGTTATATGTATATCGGTCCACAGGGAATTGTGCATGGAACGACAATCACGGTTTTAAATGCTTTTAGAAAAATTAAAAAAGAGCCGAAAGGCGGTTTGTTTCTTACTTCTGGATTAGGTGGAATGTCCGGGGCTCAACCAAAAGCAGGTAATATTGCCGGGTGTATCACTGTTTGCGCAGAAGTAAATCCTAAAATCACCAAAATTCGTCATGATCAAAAATGGATTGATGAAATTCACGGAAATTTAGATGAGTTAGTAAAAAGAGTGAAAAAAGCGCAGGAAAATAAAGAAACTGTTTCGCTGGCTTATCTCGGAAATGTAGTAGAAGTTTGGGAGAAATTTGACAAAGAAAATTTACATATCGATATTGGTTCTGATCAAACGTCACTCCATAATCCTTGGGCAGGAGGATATTATCCAGTCGGAATTCCTTTTGAAGAAGCCAACAAAATGATGGCTGAAAATCCGGATCTATTTAAAGAAAAAGTGCAGGAAAGTTTGGGTAGACATGCCGCCGCTATTAATAAACATACCCAAAAAGGAACCTATTTCTTTGATTATGGAAATGCATTTTTACTCGAAGCAAGCAGGGCTGGAGCTGATGTAATGTCAGAACAACCCACTTTGGGAAGAGAATTTAAATATCCAAGTTATGTACAGGATATTATGGGTCCCATGTGTTTTGATTTTGGTTTTGGACCATTCCGGTGGGTTTGTGCAAGTGGTAAGCCCGAAGATCTTCAGAAAACTGATGACATTGCCTGTGCGGTTCTGGAAGAGATCATGAAAAATTCACCAAACGAAATTCAGCAGCAGATGCAGGATAATATAAGCTGGATCAAGGGAGCGCAACAAAATAAATTAGTGGTTGGTTCACAAGCAAGAATCCTATATGCCGATGCAGAAGGCAGGATGAAAATTGCGGAGGCTTTTAACAAAGCCATTAAAAATGGAGAAATTGGACCAGTGGTTTTAGGTAGAGATCATCACGATGTTTCCGGAACAGATTCTCCTTACCGCGAAACTTCTAATATATATGACGGATCCCGTTTTACAGCAGATATGGCCATTCACAATGTGATTGGTGACAGTTTTCGTGGTGCAACTTGGGTCTCCATTCACAATGGAGGAGGCGTCGGTTGGGGCGAAGTGATTAATGGAGGTTTCGGAATGTTGCTCGATGGTTCAGAAGATGCGGATAGACGGTTAAAATCGATGCTCTTCTGGGATGTTAATAATGGAATTTCACGTAGAAGTTGGGCGAGAAATGAAGGGGCAATTTTTGCTATTAAAAGAGCCATGGAGATCGAGCCTAATTTGAAAGTTACATTACCTAACTTAGTTGATGAGAATTTATTGTGAAAGATTAAACGCTGATTAGTGTTTTTAAAAGAATATCTATTTCTATAAACCCTGCCTTAGCCGCAGGGTTTCGTATTTAATATATGTTTATATATAGGATATAGATTTTACAAATGACAATTTTAATAATAAAAAATACCATTTTACCGTATGTAGTATTTTATTTGACAATATTTGAATGACATTAAATACTATCAATATGAAAAACTTAATTAAAATTTTAGCCGTTTTTTTTGCAGTCAGCTTTATAGGTGTGAGTTGCAGCAATAACAATGACGAACCAGTAATGAGTCAAACCATTTATGCGATTGCCTCACGAGACTCTGATTTATCTTCTTTGAAAGCAGCCATTGACAAAGCAGATTTGGCGGCAACTTTAGATGCTTCTGTCGGAACTTACACCGTATTTGCACCATCAAATGCGGCATTTAACACTTTCTTACAAGCAAATGGTTTTGCTTCTTTAAATGATGTTCCTGTAGCAGCACTAAAACAAATTTTATTAAATCATGTACTTGCCACAAGAGTTACATCGGGTGACATTGCCACAGGGTATGTTTCAACTTTAGCAAAAGGTGCAGCATCATCTACAAGAAATTTAAGTATGTTTATTAACAATGCTTCCGGAGTTAAAATTAACGGGATTTCAAATGTTACGAAAGCTGATATTATGGCGACCAACGGCGTCATCCACAAAGTAGACGCAGTAATTGGATTACTAACGATCGTTACTCATGCTTTGGCAAATCCAAATTTCACTTCACTTGTAGCGGCTTTAACCAGAAATGATATGCCGGATTTTGTAGGGATTTTGGGAGGAACAGCTAGTTCACCATTTACGGTGTTTGCACCTACGAATGCTGCTTTCACTTCATTACTCGGAGAACTTGGTTTACCTAATTTAGCTGCAGTGCCAACCGCAACTTTAGAAAATGTTCTTAAATATCACGTTGTAGCAGGTGCTAGTGTAGCTTCTACTGATTTAGTGAATAATATGAGTGTAACAACTTTCCAAGGAGGAATGTCTACAATCACAACCACAGGTGGTGCAAAAATCACGGATGCCAATAACCGAGTTTCAAACATTATATTAACAGATGTACAATGCAGTAACGGTATTGTTCATGCTATAGACCGAGTTCTTTTACCATAGTTAGTTTTTATTTTTATGTTTATAAGCGTCCCAATTGGGACGCTTATTGTAGTTTTGCAAAAATGTAATTTTATGAAATTTAAAATAGCTTCTTTTTTTATTCTATTTTCTATTCTCCTCTCAGCTCAATCCGGTAGCGTTAACGTAAATGTCTACGATCAATTTACCAAAAAACCACTTTCGGCCACCATCAACATTGAGAAAAACTCAGAGGAATTTTTTGGAAATGGAAATGTTTTAATCGCTGATTTACCGTCCGGGACTTACACTTTAAAAATTAACGCACAAGATTATGAAACCGGTTTTTTAACTGATATCGACATTATTCCAAACCAAAATCTTACATTTTCTATAGGTTTAAATAAAATTGCTAAAACGATTGATGAAGTCATTATCACCAAAAAACAATATAAGACGACTGCAGAAAGCCCACTTTCTTTAAGAAATATCACAAGTGAAGAAGTTCAGAAGAATGCCGGCTCGACTCGTGATGTTTCCAAAGCTATTTTAAGTTTTCCGGGCGTTGGAAGTACGGCAACTTTCAGAAACGATCTCTTTATCCGCGGCGGAAGTTCATCTGAAAATAAATTTTATATCGATGGTATTGAAGTTCCCGTTATCAATCACTTTCAAACACAGGGCGCATCCGGTGGTCCCAGAGGAATTATTACCATTGACTTTGTAAAAGATGTAGATTTTTACAGCGGCGCTTTTCCAGCCAGCAGAAATGGAGCATTGTCCTCGCTTTTTGAATTTAACTTAAAACAGGCAAGAAAAGATAAACTGGGTTACAAAGCGGTGATCGGTTTAGACGATATGCAGTTAATGGTTGATGGTCCATTATCCAAAGATCAATCTTGGAGCGGACTTTTCAGTGTACGTAAATCGAATTTGCAATTACTTTTCAAAGCAATCGGTCTGCCCTTTTTGCCCAGTTATTATGATGGCACTTTTAAGATTTCTAAGAAATATGAATCTGGCGATGAATTGTTTTTCTTAGGTCTTGGCGCCAAAGACAGTTTCAAATTTAATGAAAGTGCCGATCCAAGTTTAACAAATCTTACCCTGATTGATCAACTTCCCGTTTCTCCGCAATGGAATTACACGATCGGTTCCGGTTACCGTCATTTGGCAGAGAATGGCAACTGGCTTTTCACCTGGAGTAGAAATATGCTGGACAATCAAGCTTTAAAATATTATCGAAATATAGAAACACCCGATAATTTACTGTATGATTACAAATCGCAGGAGAGCGAAAATAAAGTGAGGATCGACCGTAATTTCAATTGGTCAGATTATCAGTTCAGTACAGGAACAAATATTAATTTGGCCAGATATTACAATAATTCTACGGTAAAAAATGTAACCCAAAATGCTTTTAATTTTGACAAATTCGTTTCTGAAATTAATTTAATGCAATATGGTTTCTATTTACAAACAGCCAAGAAATTCTTTTCCGATCATTTACAGTTTTCTGCAGGAGTTCGCTTAGACGCGAGCAATTACTCAGAGAATACGGACAATCCGTTGGATCAGTTCTCTCCGAGACTTTCTTTAAGCTATAAAATAAATCCACAAATTGCTCTTAATTTTAATACGGGAATCTATTACCAGCTTCCGGCTTATACTTCTTTAGGTTTTATTGAAAATGGCGGTTTAATAAATAAAAGTACTTTAAAATATGTTCGAAATGCCCATTTAGTGGGTGGAGTAGAGTACAACGGAAAAAATAATCTGAGATTAACTGTTGAAGGTTACTATAAAAAATACAAGAACTATCCGTTTTCTTTGCGAAACCAGATTTCTTTAGCAAACGTGGGTGGGGATTTCGGTGTTGTAGGAAATGAACCGTTGGATTCCCGTGGCTTCGGAGAAACTTATGGAATAGAATTTTTAGCCCAAAAAAGAACCGTAAATAATTTCTACGGAATAATGGCTTATACTTTTGGTTACTCAAAATTTTCCAATGCTGCCGGAAATCTTTTACCATCGAGTTGGGATTCGCGACATATTTTAGCGGTTACCGCAGGAAAGTATCTGAAGAGAAACTGGAACATTGGTGCAAGATTCCTTTTACAGTCCGGCTTGCCTGAAACCCCTTATGATTTACAAAGAAGTGCTTTGGTAGAAGTATGGAATATCGCCAATGGTCCTTTGAAAGATTTTACTTTGTTAAATTCAGAGCGTGGAAATCTTTCGCATCAATTAGATCTGCGTGCAGAAAAAAAGTGGATTTTTAAAAAATGGCAGTTTACCGCATATTTGGATATCGTAAATGCTTATGGATCCAAAAGTCCCAGCAATCTGCCCATCGTAAATTTGCAACGTGATGGCCAAAACAATGGAATCATAGGAAATCCTGGCGCTCCGGAAAACCAGCAATATTATCTTCTGGAAACGGGGGAAATGGACCGTTCTACACCGCTGCCTTATTTTGGATTTATGTTTGAATTTTAGATTGAGAAACTATTATATTCCTAATTGAACGGTATTATGAATTAAGCATTGGTGTTTATCCAATGCTTTTTTTGTTTCGATTTTTGTAAGATTTAAAAACAAAATTGTAAATTTTTCAGATTACGTATTTTAAAAAAGATAATAGAACAACCGGAGACATAATGAAATAAATTGATCTTTAGTAAATAAAAAAAAACCTGCAATGGAGCAGGTTTTTCTATTAAATTTTAAGAAAGGATTTTACATTTTTACGGCTTTAATGGCAGCTTCATAATTCGGTTCGTGGCCAATATCATCAACCTGCTCTTCGTAGACAATTTTCCCGGAAGGATCAATGACAACAACTGCGCGGCTCAGAAGTCCTTTCATTGCGGAATCTGTAAGCTCAACACCATAAGTTTTTCCGAAATCTGACCGGAAATCTGAAAGCATCACTACGTTTTTGATTCCTTCTGCGCCACAAAATCTTTTCTGTGCGAAAGGCAGATCTTTTGAAATACAAAGCACGACCGTATTCGGAAGACTTGCTGCATCTTCATTGAAATGACGCACCGAGGCAGAACAAACGCCAGTATCAACACTCGGAAAAATATTAAGAATCAAATATTTCCCTTTGTAAGCATCGAGGTTTTGGTCCTTCATATCTACATCTGTCAAACTAAATTTAGGTGCTTGTGTATTTACGGCAGGCAATTTTGCATACGTGTGAACTGGTTTTCCGCCCATCAAAACAGTATTTGCTGTTTTAGAATTTTGAGCAAATAAGAATGTGGAAATGAATAAAACAGTACTGAATACTAATTTTAAAAACATATCTTTAATTTTAATCAAAATTATCCTTTTTATTCAGCATTTGGCAAATTCATCAATATCTTTTCTATTTTAATTTTTTGACTTTATTATTAAAGTGACGATGCCTGATGTTTATCAAACTAACGTCTTCGATTTTGCTTTTGTCAATTATAAGCCGTATCTTAGCCTTTCAATCAAATAGTTATGACCGCAAAACCATTTAATTTCAAAGAAAAATTCCCATTGGGAATTTCGTTGTTGTTGGCATACCTTCATGATGACATTTTTCTAAAAGATTCTAAAGAGTTTATTTAAGATTCCCTGTTGCGATTCAGAACAGGGCACTTTACGAACACTTATTAATTTACCAACTTATTTTTTTGAATATATTTTGCAGGAAATCTGAATGTTTTTAATATTCGGTTTTTCGGTCTGAATCTTCTATTATATTCAAAGTTTAATTTTTTTAGAAATACATTATGTCACAGGATATCGTTTTAACAACAGGAATTTACAACTTAATCAAAGATCATTTAAGAAGAAAAAGAACCACTATCGAAGAGGAGAATATTCTTTTAGAACAACTCAGAAACGCCAAGCAGGTTCTTCGTCGCGAGTTACCGGAAGATGTAGTCACTGTAAATTGTGAAGTTAAGATTAAAGACGTGGAAACAAACGAAGAAGAAAAATATTTGTTTGTTCAAACCAACAGAGAAAAAGCAAAAAAAGGAAAATATTCAATCCTTTCTCCAATTGCATTAGCTACGATAGGAAATAAAGTGGGCGACGTTATCAACTGGCCTTTTGAAAATGGAGAAAAGAAAATTGAAATCTTAAGCGTAGCACCTTTAGCTTAATTTTCTCAGAAATAGTATTTAAAGAAACTCTCAAAAATTGAGAGTTTCTTTTATTTTTGAACGGAATTGTTTTTTATATCTTCCATCACCCATTCCAGTTGAATGTCTTTTTTCTGTAAAATTTCGTTTAAAGTTGGAATAATCTCGTGATCGGGGAGAACTCCTTTTTTTGTTCCTGTAAATTCAATATTTTGCTGTATCAGCATTAAACCAATAGGAAGCTGGAGTTTTGAATGCGGTAATTTCTCCGTAGAATATCGTCCTGCGACGGTTCCGTCATTTGCGCCGCCGGTTTCTTCGCCAACCAAAAAAGCTCTTTTTTCACCTTTTAATTTTGAGGAGATTATTGAGGATGCTGAAAAACTGCTGCCATTAATCAAGACATATATTTTTCCCTTAAAATTATTTTTCTTTGGTTTTCTAACAGCAAAGATGCCATTATTCCGAACGTAGAAACGTTCATCCTTTTTCTTCACAGAGAACAAACTCCCCGTTAAATAAAGAGGATAAGTGAGCACTGCAACAGGTTTTAATAAATCAGGAAATTCATTGATGTAGTTCGCGTGAAGCATAGAAAAACGGGAAGTCACTTCAATATCGTTGATGAATTTAAAATCATCAGAAACCAAATAGGAATACAGATTATTAATTTCTGCTAAGGAACCGCCAAGATTATCCCGCACATCTAAAATCAGATATTTCGCCGGTGAGTTTTTCAATTGCTGAAAACTTTGTTTGTAGAATTTTCGGGAGAATGTTCCGGAAAAAGTTTTGATTTTCATGTAAGCAACCAAGGAATCCTTTGTTGCAAACTGAAGATCACGATTGAAACTTTTGGTTACAATATTATAATCTTTGGTTTTTCCTGTTTCACTTCTTTGTTGCTTTTTATTTTCCTTTTCAGTTTTCTTTTTCTCTTCTTTCGTTATTTTTTCCCGATAGATGTAAAAGGTTTTCAATTCATTTTGATATTTCGCATCGATTTTTACACTGTCCAAAATTCCATATTCTGCGGTAAAGAAACTCGGCCATCTTCGTTCCATGGAATATTTTTGAAAAGTCTGGTTTTCGCCGTCACTATTGACTAACGGTTTATATTGATGTAGTAAATTTTTAACGGGAATATCTTTAATTGTAAGAATCTCTGTTCCCACATTCATATTTGGGATTTTATCGGCATTGTCTTTTACAAAAATCCGGTCGTGATGAATGGTGAAATTATAGCGATTCAGCAGACCTTTCTGATTTTTCAGATCTTTAATCTCTTTCTTCGTCAAACGCTTGTCATAGGGATACAACCGAAGATGACCTTCTTTAATTTTAGCAATGACTGGCGCGAGCTTTTGATAAAACTCTTTTGGTTTTAAAGGCTTATGAATGGTTAATTTCAGACTATCAAATTTTTTATTGAGTTCCTCTTTTGAAATGTACCAATATAAATTTGGGTGCAGCTTTTCTAATTTTTGACGGGTAAAGTCCACATCTTTTCTCAGATTTGTCGCATCAATCGGAATCTCCAATCTTTTATTGTGTTGCTTTACCGATACACAAGAGGAAATGACTAAAAACAATAAAAGAAGAGCAAGTTTTTTCAACGTTTAATTTTTTTTAAAAATAAAATTTTATAATCAAATGCGCGAATAAAAAGAAGCCGTCTCAATACTGAGGCGGTTTTTTCTGTGTTTAACATTTGTCAGTTTTAAAGGGTTTTACTATCTTTAAGTATTGATAATCAATTATATGAGTATTAAATTTAAAGATTATAACCAACAACAAAATTGGTTATTCCCACCATCAATCGAGGAATTGATTCCAGAAAATCATGCCGTTCGGGTCGTTAATGGAATTATTGAACAACTGGATTTACGATTGCTCATTGAAGAGTATAGTAAAGATGGCAAACCGAGCTTTCATCCCAAGATGATGCTTAAGGTGATGGTTTACGCTTATATGGATAATACGTATTCCAGCAGGAAGATCGAAAAAGCGATGCGTGAGAATATTAATTTTATGTGGTTGTCCGCTCAACAGGTCGCAGACCATAACACCATCGCACGTTTTCGGAGCAAGAAACTCAAGACTATTTTCAAAGACATTTTCAAACAGGTCGTCCTGTTATTAGCAGAGGAAGGACTCGTTAGCTTGAAAGAAGTTTTTACCGATGGAACTAAGATAGAGTCTATTGCCGGGAGATATACCTTCGTTTGGGGCAATGCCATTAAAACCAGAAAAGAGAAGATGGCAGAACAACTTGAACAAATGTGGAACTATGCCCAAAGCATTGCTGAGGAAGAAGACAGCGATCCTACACCTCCGGAGTTTAAAACCATCGATAAAGATAAAATAGAGAAGACCGCCAAGAAAATAGAAGAGATCATCAGCAAAAACCCGAAGGCATCCACCAAAGCAAAGGCAAAATTAAGATACATTCAAAAGAATTTTTCTCAGAACCTGGATAAGTACCAGGAGCAGGAAAAGGTTTTGGACGGACGTGGCAGTTATAGTAAGACCGATCCCGATGCCACATTTATGCGCATGAAAGATGATCATATGCAGAATGGTCAACTTAAACCCGCCTACAACGTGCAGGTAAGTTCTGAATCCCAGTTTGTTATTCATTATACTTTACACCAAACCACCAATGATTTAAATACGCTTAAACCACATCTCAATACTTTTGAAGAACTTTATCAGTTTTTGCCGGAAGAACTTACTGCTGATGCTGGTTACGGCAGTGAAGAAAATTATGATTTTCTGGAAGAGAAAAATATAGAAACCTTCGTAAAATACAACACCTTCGATAAGGAACAGGGTATTTTAAAATCGAAAAGAAAGAAAATCAACGAAGACTTTCACCGCGATAAACTTTATTATAACGAAGAGAAAGATCAGTATATCTGTCCGATGGGGCAACCGATGAATAAAATCACCAACCGAAATCGAAAAACCAAAAGCGGTTATGCTCAGACAAGTTCACTGTACCAGGCTCAAAACTGCAACGGTTGTCCGCTGCGAGGGGCTTGCCATAAAGCCCAGGGAAACAGAATAATAGAACGCAACCAAAATTTAGAACGGCATAAGGAGAGAGTTCGGGAAAACATCTTGAGTGAAATCGGAGAAATAAAACGCAAACAACGCACGGCGGATGTAGAACCCGTCTTTGCACATATCAAATCCAATCGGAACTTCAAGCGTTTTACACACAAAGGAATAGAAAAAGTGGAATTAGAGTTCGGATTACACGCTTTAGCACACAATCTAAGAAAAAAGAGTGCTTAAGTAAGAGCACATTTTTATCCTAATGTGCAAAAATCACAAATAATCAAAATTTAACGCTTTACAACAGAAAATAAAAAAACCGCCTCAAATTTTATTTTGAGACGGCTTCTAGTTATTTAATTATTGATTTTATCCTAAAATGGTGACTGTATTTTCTAACATTTCATAAATCGCATTTTTGCCATTCTCAGGTTTTACATTTACAGCACGTGTTCCGTTAAAATGAAGACAGGTAACGTAACCTAGCTGCGCAGCATCTAAACACGTATATTTTACGCAATAATCTAAGGCAAGACCCACAATTTCAAGCAATTGAATGTCGTGGTATTTTAAGAAATCATCCAAACCGGTTTTCACGAAATGATTGTTATCCTGAAATCCGCTGTAGCTGTCAAATTCTGCGTTGGTTCCTTTTTGAATAATGTGTGTGACTTTTTCCCGGTTCAGATCAGGGTGGAATTCTGCGCCATGAGTTCCCTGAACACAATGATCCGGCCACATAAACTGTGGTATGCCATTTAAAATAATGGAGTCACCCACATTTTTACCATTATTTGATGCAAAACTTTTATGGTCGGCCGGATGCCAGTCTTGCGTCAACACAATTTGATCATATTCATTGTCTTGCATTAAGAGGTTGATATAAGGAATAATTTCACTTGCACCAGGTACTGCAAGAGCGCCGCCTTCACAAAAATCATTTTGAACATCGACGATAATAAGGGCTTTTTTCATATTTTAAATTTTTTCGAGTGACATCGGATTGAACTTATTTTGTAGTAAATTTACAAAAGTAAAGGCAAAATTTCAGCCAAGCAAAATTATCAGCCAAATCGTCAAAATTTAAATTGGAAATGGACAACACAGAAGCGAAAAAATATCCCATTGGTCAGTTTCAGCAGCCTGAAAAAATATCTGATCAGGATCTCGACCGATATATAAAAACAATAAAAGATTTTCCGGGGAAAATAAAGCAGCTTGTTGAAAACTGGACGAACGAACAACTCGATACGCAATACAGAACAAATGGCTGGAAGGTGAGACAGCTCATTAATCATTTGGCAGACAGCAGTATGAACAGCTATATCCGTTTTAAACTGGCTTTAACGGAAAATAATCCAACCATTAAAACCTATAATGAACAACAGTGGGCTGAGTTACAAGACAGTTTTAATATTGATATAAAACCGGCGATGCAAACTTTAAAAGGCGTACATAAAAGGTGGGTCTATGAATTGAAAGCTTTAACCAACAAAGAATTTGAAAGTACCTATCATCATCCGGATCAGAATAGAGATATAAGTTTACGCGAGAGTCTGGCTTTTTGCGCCTGGCATTGTGATCATCATTTTGCACATATCGATCAGCTAAGAAAAGAAAATAACTGGTAAATTAATCTCAAAGTTTCCGCATTGGTTTTGAGCTGGAAAATATTATTATTAAATAAAATGGTAAATTTGAATGGCTGGAACAAATGTTAGAACTTTTTTACAATTTGTTTTTATGAAATAGAAATTTTAGAAATCAGAATGTTTTTCGAGCATTTTTTTCATTCAATAATCATCATAAACGTTACTATATGGGCTTTTTAAATAAAATATTTGGCAGCGATGAGCCACAAAAATCATCACTTCAATTTTGGAATACGATTGAATCTGAAGAGGATTTAAAAAAAGCAGTGGAGCAGTCTTCTGAAAAGAAGGTTGTGCTTTTTAAACATTCAACGCGATGCTTTATCAGCAAAACGGTTTTGAAAAATTTTGAAAAAGAAGTGCAAAATTCAGATAAAGACGTCGCTTATTATTTCCTGGACTTAATTGCTTACCGTTCTATTTCAAATAAAATAGCCGACCAGTTTGGCGTGACGCATCAGAGTCCGCAGATGATCGTTCTAGAAAATGGGAAAGCCATAAAAGACGCATCACACCAAAGTATTTCTGTAAATCTCATCTAAAGTTTACGCATGAATTCAGTAAGCAATATCACAACTTATCTCGCAGAAATTCTGGAGATTCCGGTAGAAGCAGTTTCAGCCTGCAGCACATTTTACCACCATAAAAAAGTCGGTAAAAATGAATTTTTACTTGAAGAAGGGGGGATTTGTCGCGATACTTTTTTTGTAGAAAAAGGTTTGCTCAGAATGTATTCAATTGATAAAAATGGCAAAGAGCACATTATTCAGTTTGCACCGGAAAAATGGATGATCTCTGACCGCAGCTCCGTATACTTTAACGAGAAATCGAAATATTATATTGAAGCCGTGGAAGATTCGGAAGTTTATCTTTTAAACGATGACTTTTTCACCAAATTAGGTGATGTCTATCCGCACGCGGCCGAGAATAATGAGATCCTTTTGCAAAAACACATCCGAATTTTACAGAACAGAGTCAACGCACTTTTGGCAGATACCGCAGAAGAACGGTACATGAGTTTTATAACAATGTACCCTGATATTCTGTTGCGTGCACCACAATGGATGGTGGCTTCTTATCTTGGAATTACACCCGAAAGTTTAAGCAGGGTGAGGAAAGAATTAGCGCGGAAAAATTTTGAACCATCATAAAAAAAGGAACTCGATTGAGTTCCTTTTAGTTTTTTGCGATAAATATTATTTACCTAAATACGATTTAAGAATTTTACTTCTCGTATTGTGTTTCAATCTTTTAATTGCTTTTTCTTTAATCTGACGAACTCTTTCTCTGGTCAGGTCAAAAGTCTCTCCAATTTCTTCCAAAGTCATCGGGTGTTTTCCGTTCAAACCGAAATACAAACGAACCAGATCTGCCTCACGTGGCGTCAAAGTTTGTAATGCTCTTTCGATTTCAATTTGAAGAGATTCCAGCATCAAATCCTTATCCGGACTTGGTGATTCACCGGAACGCAATACGTCATACAAGTTAGAATCTTCACCCTCAACCAACGGCGCATCCATGGACAGGTGTCTTCCGGAGTTTTTCATTGATTCTTTAATGTCAGATTCACTCATATCCAAAACTTCCGCTAACTCTTCTGGGGATGGAGGTCTTTCGTTCTCCTGCTCCAAATGTGCGTATGCTTTGTTGATCTTGTTAATCGATCCAATTTTATTCAATGGCAACCTTACAATTCTCGACTGTTCTGCCAATGCCTGTAGAATCGATTGACGAATCCACCAAACTGCGTAAGAGATAAATTTAAAACCTCGGGTCTCATCATATCTTTTCGCCGCTTTCATCAAGCCTAAATTCCCTTCATTAATTAAATCGGGCAAAGAAAGCCCCTGATTTTGGTATTGTTTAGACACAGATACCACAAAACGGAGGTTGGCTTTAATCAATTTTTCCAACGCAACTCTATCTCCGGCGCGGATTTTTTGTGCCAATTCAACTTCTTCGTCGGCCGTAATCAAATCAACTTTCCCAATCTCTTGCAAATACTTGTCGAGAGAGGCGGTTTCTCTGTTGGTAACCTGTTTGGTAATTTTTAATTGTCTCATATTAAATCGGTCCACTTTAGGACTGCATTACATTATACGATCAGAAGTATCAAAAGGTTACAAAACTTTAAAAATATGATAGCTATTCTTTTTTGGGCGACTTTAATCCATCTTCCGTTCCCACTTTTTTATAAAATAATCCAACGCTTTTTCCCCCTACATTTATTTTATAAAAAGAGTTCCACTCAAGCTGGGTCGCGACTATAGCAGGTATGAAGGGCAGTTTTACTAATCAAATTTTTCCTATTTCAAACCATTGATAAAAAAACTCATTCTGCAGAGGCACAGAATGAGTTCAAATTAATTACAAAGGCGTCAATTATTTAATAATTAATTTAGTTAAATATTGTTTTACTTCTTTTGCGACAACCAATATATAGAAGTCTAATTTTGCTTAAACAGAAATCTAATTTTTACTACATAGTATAATTTACATAAACAGCCGTGGTGATTACAGTTAAACCTTTGGCTTTGTTAAATATAAATGATTGATTGCTCGAATTTTGGCGGTGTGAAATTACTTCTTCTACTATAGCCTCCTCAAATAGTTCTCCTTCTCATCAGCAATTTTTGGTTGCACTCATCAAATTTATTGCGGTGTTATTAAAATAGAACTAAACTTGTTAATTTTCTCTTAATCAAAATTTTAATCAAAGTTAAAAATATTATGTGAAGGATATAAATTTGAATAGTTAAATTTGAGATCTTAATATGTAATTTTAAATAAATTATAAAAAATGAAGTTTTCACCCATTATTATTGGTACTATGCGTTGGGGAATTTGGGGCGCCAATCATTCTAAAAAAGATGTTCAGAAGCTCATCGAAACTGCTCTGAAAGAAGATTTGACAACTTTCGATCATGCCGACTTGTATGGTGATTACACAACGGAAAAATTATTTGGAGATGCGTTTTCTAAAATGAATGTGAAGAGGGAAGAAGTGCAGTTCATATCAAAATGTGGAATAGAGATGCCGTGTTCAAACAGAAATTACACGGTGAAGTCCTATAATTATTCTAAAGATCACATTCTAAGATCCGTCGATCAAAGTTTAAACAATTTGCAAACCGACTATTTAGATCTGTTACTCCTTCACCGACCATCACCTTTAATGAATCCAGGGGAAATTGCCGAAAGTTTTGGAGTTTTAAGGGAACAGAAAAAAGTACGGCATTTCGGAGTTTCTAATTTTTCTCCTTCACAGTTTCACTTAATAAATGATGCTTTTCCTCTAATTACGAATCAAGTTGAAATTTCACTGAATCAAACGGCTGCCTTTGACGACGGAACTTTGGATCAGCTGATGATAAAAAAGCTTAAGCCCATGGCGTGGTCCGTGATGGGAAATTATTTTTCCAAAGATTCTGCAGAAAATAAAAGAATTAAAAAAGTCTTAGAGAAACTTTGTGGAAAGTATAATGCGGAGGAAAATCAAATCTTGCTTGCATTTATTTTAAAACATCCGGCGGGAATTTTGCCTGTTATAGGGACTTCGCGCTCGGAAAATATTATAAAACTTAAAGCTTCCTTACAAATAAAACTCTCGAATGAAGACTGGTTTAAACTCTTACAGGCAAAAAATGGGAGCGAGGTATTGTAAATTTATCATAAAATAGTTGCAGGTTTGAATTATAATCGTAACTTGCACTCGTTTTTATATCCGAAGTCAATTATTGTTCATCGCATTCATTGAGTTTCATTTATAATTTCAACAGTATTAATAATTAATTTTTTTTTAAGATGAACATTTTTGTTTCAAACATTAACTATGCAACTCAAGAACAGTCGTTGCAAGATTTATTTTCAGAATTTGGTGACGTATCGTCTGCCAAAATTATCACAGACAGAGAAACCGGTAGATCTAGAGGTTTCGGTTTCGTAGAAATGAGCGACGAAGATGGCAAGAATGCTATCGAAGCTCTAAACGGAAAAGAATTGGATGGTAAAGAACTTAACATTTCTGAAGCTAAGCCAAGAGAAGACAAACCAAGAAGAAGCTTTGACAACAACCGTTCAGGCGGTGGTGGTTACGGAGGTGGAAATCGTGGTGGTGGAAGCGGATACAGCGGCGGAGGTCGTAGTGGCGGTTCTAACTGGTAAGATTTTACCCAGAATAATTATAGCGACTTTTTTCAAGTCGCTTTTTTTGTGCTTTTATTTTAAATCTAAATAATGCATGTTACAAAAAGCAATCAGGTATTTTCTTTAATATAAGGAGTGCTGTAGAAAAATGAATAACCTTTTGTGAACTTTAAGGTGCTTTTCTTTTTTGAGCGAAATCTCGGATCATGTTTTATTTATTAGTGATCAGGGAGTTTCTGTTTAAGGGTTAGAAAGAAGAGCTTAATTTTTCTTCACTAATATTAAAATCGATTCAGAGTTGGTACTGAACTCATTCTTTTTTTCCTGTGTATTTAGTTGTACTAAATTATCAAATATAACTTTGATCTCGTAGTCACCAATTTTTCGGGTGATATCTAAACTAGAAACATTGGTTTCGCCAACACCGGGATAGCGCTTAAAAATCTCAGTAATCTCCGGAAGCAGGTCAATTTTTTCCCCTTCATAGACGAGGGTAAATTTAGATTGAGAGTGATTTCCGTCCAAATCAAATTCTAAGGTTTTTCCCTCCAGGTTAAATGAATTTTGTCTATAATTATAAGCTTTAAAAAGATATTGATAGCCCGTAATATTTATATTGTTGTTTCGTACAGTAAGTGTTCGGTTTTGTGGAGTTGATTCAGGATTTATACTGGAGTTATCATAAGTAATATTCTTGAACTCATCTCGTAAACTCCCGCTTATATTATAGAAAGCACCTTTTTCAATATGCGTTGCAAGTCTTTTTTGAAGAGGACTCTTCACTAAAGATTGTAGAAATTGTTCTTCATGCCGTTTGGCGAGAAATTCAAATTTATCAGATACATCAATCACTACTTTAATATCTACCTTTGTATTAAAGTTAATTGTTCCGTTTTGCAATAAATTATTTTCCGTTAAAGTCTTCATCAATTCATTTTTCTGACTTCTTTTTGCGGTAGAAAAAGCATTAATATAAGGAAATACTAAGGCTAATAATCCAAAAATGAACAGGCTCATCGGTACGAATTTAATCGTAGACCGAGGAATAAAAATAAAATAAAGTACAACCGAAGTTAGCCAAAGGGCAATAATCAAAACAAAATATCGAGGTTCTGTAAATCCATATTCTAAAATTCTGGTGAAAATAGCCACAAACAGTAGAATAATTAAGGGAAGTAAAGTGTAATAAAATATAGTGGAAAAAATTTTAACCCAAGATCTGGTCGCTGATTCTTTTAAAGGATGTACGAGCAATAGAGCCAAGATTCCAACTACAGAATAAGCGAGAATTAAATAGGAAACCCAACCTCGTGGTAATTCCCAGTTCATCAGAATTTTTGCGGAGTAGAAGTAAAGGATCACAGCGTAAATAAGCAACAGTGGAATTAAAATATACTGCGTAAAAAACTTTAAAACGACTGGATAATCACCATTTCTTTCCAGGTAATTTAAACCCTTTTCATTAAAAAGTAAAAAAATGCAACAGCTTCCGAAAATTGAAAAAAATGCGAACGTATAACTGTAATAACTACTGTTAAAGTTAAAATCGAACAGTTTGTCGATTGCTAAAATAGCCAGTAAAACGCCGCCGGTAAGAACTCCTGTGAAAATGACAGTTAGAAAAGTATTGATGAACAGATTTTTGTTGTACTGCCAGAAATTCAACTCCTTGTTGTGACCTATAAATGCGACAAACGATACGAGAAGATGCGACAATATTAAAATGGGGATCAGCACAAACGCATATACTTCTGTAAAATCTTTTTCACGAGTTGGTAAAACGAAATAGATTACTGCAAGGATTATTAGACCGCACAACTGCAGAATCAATTCTTGGCCAATTCTTTGAGAAAGCATTTTGAGGCCGAAAAACAATGAAATTCCCAATGCAGAAATGAGCGTTAATTTTACATATTCAAAAGCTGCCTCAGTTTTAGGAAAATCTGTTTCTATGTAACAAATCATTGATATCGCCGAAATAAAGGCCATCACCAAGACCATCGGATACCGCTGTACTATTACTGCGGTTTTTCCTAAAACATCGTTGAGCTTTTTAAACATTTATATTATTTTTCTTTATTCTTCTTCTTTTTTTTCTTAACTGTTACTGCATGATCGAAATTGAGGCGATTTTTCTTCTTTTTCTTTTTCTTCGGTCCTGTGATGTCTTGTATAAACTGACTGATGTCAGATTCAGATTCCGCTTTTTTATCGTTTTGAATGATGGTTGATTTTGTTTCAAAGAAACCCTCTAGATCAGTAGCTTGCAAAAGTTTTTCGTCGCGCATCATCTGAATCATTTCGCGTGAAGAGTTATTGAAATATTGATCTAAAAAATTGGTCAACATGAATTTTTTATAATCGTGAAAAGGTACGGCAACGCTATATCTGAAGATTCGACCTTCTTTTTCGGTTGTTAGAAATTCCTTTTCTACCAGTATTTTTAAAAAAGTAGAAATGGTATTTGGGTGTGGCTTTGGTTCGGGATATTGCTCAATAATTTCTCGCATATAGGCAGAATCCAGATTCCAAAGGACTTTCATTAAGTGTTCTTCAGCAGTAGTTAAAAGACTAATTTTCATCGTTAATTTGAAATTTGAATATGGGTATAAAGATAAATAAAAGAAATTACACCCGCGATCAGCGAGCCAGACAATACTTCTGCTAAAGTATGGCGTTTTAGAATAATTCTGCTGATTCCGACCAATACTGAAATACCCAGCCAAATACCCCCAAATATTGGCTCAATTGCAAAAAGGAGCGCTGCTACAAAGATATTGAGGGCTGTATGCATGGAACTTTTAATAAAATAGTTGCTGACCTGCATGGTAACTAGTAAAATAAAAAGAAAAAATAAAACCCAGTCAATTTCTTGATATCGCAGGTAGATGAAAGCAAGATAGACCAAAATACATCCTGCGATAAAAAAATAGAGACTCTTGCGCTGCTGTCTGTTCGAAACATCAAGGTCTGTATAGTCCTTTTTCTTAACTTTCCAGACTATAAATCCTGAAATGGGAATAATGGTGAATGCCAAAATAGGGAGAAACTGGAGTGCAGATTCCCGTAAAGTGGAATTTTTAGCACTGTAAATAATGAAGTAAATGATTAAGGAGTTGAGCGGATTGAAGAAATTGGAGATTAGTTTCGAGAACTTTATAAGGAGAGAAGAAGGCGATTTTGTCATAAATAAATTTATAGTTTCAAAAGTAATATTTTTTTAGGAGTAAAAACTCACATTTAAAACACTATGCTACCAATAAAGACAAAGTTTTTTATTATTTTTGCTGAATATTTCCAAACAAACATAAAACCGCAAGGCGATATGTTTTTATAAAAAAGCAAAAGTTAGCACATGAAAGAATTTTCGCAAGAAGTTTACCTGAAGTGGTACGAAGAGATGACAATGTGGAGAAGGTTTGAAGACAAATGCCGCTCTCTTTATCTCAAACAAAAGATTAGAGGATTTTTACATCTATATAATGGTCAGGAAGCAATCCCAGCTGGATTTGCACATGCAATGGATTTGTCGAAAGACAGCATGATCACCGCATATCGTTGTCACGTTCATCCAATGGCAATGGGCGTAGATCCGAAAAGAATTATGGCAGAACTTTGCGGTAAAGCGACCGGAACTTCTGGTGGAATGGGAGGTTCTATGCACATTTTCAGCAAAGAGAAACGTTTCTACGGCGGTCACGGAATCGTAGGTGGTCAAATCCCATTAGGAGCAGGAATTGCTTTTGCTGATAAATATTTTGAAACCGGCGGCGTAAATATCTGTTTCTTTGGAGATGGTGCTGCACGTCAGGGTTCACTCCACGAAACGTTCAATATGGCCATGAACTGGAAACTTCCGGTAGTTTTTGTGGTCGAAAATAATGGATATGCAATGGGAACTTCTGTAAAAAGAACAGCCAATCACGAAGATATTTATAAATTAGGATTAGGATATGAAATGCCTTGTCTGCCTGTAGATGCTATGGATCCTGAGAAAGTTGCTGAAGCAGCTTACGAAGCGATCGAAAGAGCAAGAAGAGGTGATGGACCAACATTTATTGAAGCGAGAACGTACCGTTACAGAGGTCACTCGATGTCTGATGCAGAACCATACAGAACTAAAGATGAAGTTGCAGAGCATAAAAAAGATGATCCTATCGAAATTGTAAAGCGAAGAATCTTGGAAAATAGCTGGGCGACAGAAGATCAACTTGCTGAAATTGAAGAAAGATCCAGAACGTTCGTGGACGAATGTGTAGAATTTATGGAGCAGTCTCCATATCCGGATCCTTCAAAGGTTTACGATTATGTGTATGCGCAGGAAGATTATCCTTTCATCGATAAACTGGAAAATAACTAAAACAATTTGAAGACGCGTACATTCGTTTAAATATTTTTAGCAGTTGTAAGCATCATCATATTAACAATATTAATAAAGAAAAATTATGGCAGAAGTAATTACAATGCCCCGACTTTCGGATACGATGACTGACGGTAAAGTGGCAAAATGGCATTTTAAAGTCGGTGATACCGTAAAAGAAGGCGATATTTTAGCAGAAATCGAAACCGATAAAGCCGTTCAAGACTTTGAATCAGAGGTTAATGGTACTTTGTTATATATCGGAACAGAAGAAGGTGATTCTTCTCCCGTAGATTCTGTATTGGCCATTATCGGTGAAAAAGGAGAAGATATCTCTACACTGAAAGGTGGAAAAGCTGCAGAAGTCGTTTCCGAGAAAAAAGAAGAAGAAAAAACCGACGAAGAACATAAAACGGAAGACAAAGCAACCAGTATTGAAAAAACAACTGCTGAAATTCCGGCAGGAGTAGAAGTCATTTCAATGCCAAGACTTTCTGATACCATGACCGAGGGTAAAGTGGCGAAATGGCACTTTAAAGTAGGTGATAAAGTGAAAGAAGGCGATATTCTTGCAGAAATCGAAACTGATAAAGCCATTCAGGATTTTGAATCTGAATTCAATGGCACTTTGCTTTTTACCAGCGTTGGTGAAGGTGAAGCAAGTCCGGTTGATACAATTTTAGCCATCATTGGTCCGGAAGGAACAGATGTTTCCGGAATAACTTCAGGAGGTGCCCCCAAAGAAGCCTCAAAACCTGCAGCTGAACAAGAAAAATCTGAGAAGGCTCCAAAAGAATCAACATCTGAAAAAACAGAAACTCCATCTGCCGACAACGCTTCTACGGAAAGATTGGCAATTTCTCCTTTGGCTAAAAAAATGGCCGAAGATAAAGGAATTGACCTTAAGACTTTAAAAGGAAGTGGCGAGAACGGAAGAATCGTTAAAAAAGATATCGAAAATTACGAACCAAAAGCCGCAAGTACTTCTGCAGATAAAAAAGAATCTGTTGCCACTGCATCGACTTCTCCAGCTCCAATGAATTTTGTTCAGGGTGAAGATTCTGAAACGCCCAATTCACAGGTTCGAAACATTATAGCAAAACGACTTTCTGAAAGTAAATTTACCGCTCCACATTATTATCTGATTGTCGAAATCAACATGGATAAAGCGATTGAAGCGAGAAAAGAAATCAATTCTTTACCGGATACCAAGATTTCATTTAATGATATGATTATTAAAGCAACTGCGATGGCTTTAAGAAAACATCCACAAGTGAATTCTACCTGGAAAGAAGATAAAATCATTCACCATGGAAATATCAACGTCGGTGTTGCCGTCGCAATTCCTGATGGATTAGTGGTTCCTGTGTTGAAAAATGCAGATCAAATGAACTACAATCAAATTTCTGCCGCCGTTAAAGATATGGCCGGAAGAGCTAAATCCAAAGGTTTAAAAGCCAACGAAATGGAAGGTTCTACATTCTCAGTTTCTAACTTAGGAATGTTTGGGATTGAAACCTTTACCTCAATTATCAACCAGCCGAACTCTGCGATTCTTTCTGTCGGAGCGATTGTGGAAAAACCAATTGTAAAAGACGGACAAATCGTTGTTGGGAACACCATGAAACTTTCTTTGGCATGTGACCACAGAGTAGTTGACGGAGCGACTGGCGCGCAATTCTTACAAACGCTAAGAACCTATTTAGAACAGCCTTTGACACTGTTACTCTAAGTAATCAACTTTAAATATTTTGATCCTTCCGATTCATTTTGGAGGGATTTTTATTTGGGCGCAACCCTCGCCCAAGCTAATCCAGCATCTCGGGTCGGTCTGCGTGCAGTCGTTCTTTTTATTTTTCTGCGAAAAACAAAAAGGAACTCCAACAATGCACTTCGCCCTTGCGCAAAAACTCGCAAAAATTCCCTATTTTTGAAACCATGATTAAAGCGACTAATATTCATAAATCCTACGGCGATTTAGAAGTGTTGAAAGGAGTAGACATCCACATCAAAGAAGGCGAGGTGATCTCTATCGTTGGTGAGTCGGGCGCAGGTAAATCAACTTTACTGCAGATTTTGGGAACCCTTGATAAACCCAGTAATCCGAAGAAATTTAATACCGCACTCGAATTGGCGGGCCAGTCTTTTGTTAATATGAGCGACCGTCAGTTGTCACGCTTCCGAAATGAAAATATCGGATTTGTATTTCAGTTTCACCAACTTTTACCCGAATTTTCTGCACTGGAAAATGTTTTGCTTCCCACAAAAATTGCCGGTAAAAACGAAAAAGAATCCATTGACAAAGCTTATTCATTATTCGAAGATTTAAACATTGCCCACAGAATTCACCACAAACCCAACGAAATGTCGGGTGGTGAAGCACAACGAACCGCGGTGGCGAGAGCTTTGATCAATTCCCCGAAGATCATCTTCGCCGATGAACCCACCGGAAATTTAGATTCGAAAAATGCTGATGATCTGCATCAACTCTTTTTTGATTTAAGAGATAAATACCATCAGACTTTTGTTATTGTGACGCATAATACACATTTGGCCGATACCACCGACCGTAAATTGGTGATGAAAGATGGTTTGATTATTCATGGTCTTTAATTTCAGAGTATTCAGATATTTTAATTAAATTTATAAGTTAATTCTTCAATCACTTTGAAATGTCTATTAAATTCCTGGCTGAAGACGACCGACCGAGAGAAAAATTTTTACTGAAAGGTAAAAATTCACTTTCAGATGCAGAGTTGCTGGCAATTATTATGGGAAGCGGCAACCGCGAAGAATCAGCCGTTGAATTAGGACGTAAGATCTTAAATTCGATCGGAAATAACTGGCATAATTTATCACTTTTAACCATTCCAGATTTGATGAAGTTTAAAGGAGTTGGAGAGGCAAAAGCCATATTGATTGCCACTTCACTTGAAATTGGCAGAAGAAGAGCAGCCCAGGAAGTTCCGGAAAAAATTCAAATCACGAACAGCCACGAAACTTATAAAGTGTTACTTCCTTATTTATCAGATTTGCAGACCGAAGAATTTTGGGCCATTTATCTGAATCAAAACAACCGTATTTTGGGTAAAGGAAAACTGTCTTCTGGCGGAATTAATCAATCGGTTGTAGATGTTCGTATACTTTTCAAAACTGCTTTGGAGCAATTTGCAACCGGGATTATTATCGCTCATAATCATCCGTCCGGGAATTTGAAACCCAGTTCTGAAGATCTCAAAATAACAAAACAAATTGCCGAGGCAGGTAAAATTTTGAATATTCAATTGCTTGATCACTTGATCATTGCGCAAAATTCTTATTTAAGTTTTGCAGATGAAAATTTATTATGATTAGAAAACTGAAATATGCCGATATCGATTTTCAGAAATATAAAAGCGCGATTGAGAATTCGGTTCAAAATAACTTTTATGCAAGCAAACTCATATTAGATCACCTTTGTGAAAGCTGGGAAATACTTATTTCCGGAGATTACAAATTTGTAATGCCAATTCCTTTAAAGAAGAAATTTGGAGTTCAGTTTGCCCTAATGCCTTTATTCTGCCAGCAATTGGGGATTTTCGGTAAAGAAAGAAATCCAATTATAGAACAGGAATTTTTTAAATATTTTATTCAAAATTACAAGGTCTACTATTATGCTTTCAATTATCAGAATACTTTTGAAGAGAATTTAAAATTTAAGAAAAATTACTTTATTCAAAACATTGAATATTTAGACTTAAAGAAAAACTATTTTAAAGGTAGAAAATCGGCAGTAAAATCTTCACAACATCTTACTTTTAAAGAACTCGCCCTGTCGGAAAGTCTCGTTTTTATTCAAACCCATTTTAAAGGCTTGGATAAAAAGAAAGATATGGATAAATTTTTTACGTATTTAAACTTTCTTCAGGCTAAAAATCTTTTGAAAATTTACGGAGCATTTAAAGAAGAACATTTAATCTGTTTGGCCACAGTGATCAAAAGTGGGAAAAAGATTTCATTATTAGGGTTAATTAATGATGATATGTACAGAAAAGATAACGGTGCATCGTTTATAATTGACCGTATTTTAACGGATCACATTTCCGTATATTCGTTTGATTATATGGGCAGTACCATCCGCGGAATTGAGGTTTTCTTTAAAAGTTTCGGTTCAGAATTGCAGGAATATGCGGTGATAGAAAATTCCAGGAAAGATTTACTGAAAAGCCTACTCAGAAAGGGCTAAAATTCGTAATTTTGTGCATTCTTAAAAAACATGATAGAATCGCCTTTATTTCCATATGCTTTTGCGCTGCTAATCGCAGCACCTTTCCTGATTTACACCAGGCAGTTTGTATACACGTACATCAAACTGAAAAAGCAACAGATCAATTTATTGACGGTAAAAGGACAATCGGAACAGCGTATTCACGCGTATGAAAGAATCACCCTTTTTTTAGAACGATTGAAACCCGCGAATTTAGTGACGAAATTTGACAGCAGTCTCGCGGCGCACGAATATCTTTTTTTAGTAGAAAAAACCATTAATGAAGAGTTCGATTATAATGCCTCCCAGCAATTATATCTGACCAAAAATTCCTGGAGCAAAGTCGTAAACTGTAAGAACAGTGTTTTGCATTTACTTCATAAAACCTATGAAAATCTTAGCAATGAAAGCACGCTGCAGGATTTTAAAACTGTTTTTTTGATGAATTATATGAATGAAGACGATTATATTTCATCTTGTATTGAAGACCTTAGAAAAGAAAACTTAATTATAAATTAAAATAGATAAATGATACCGAATTTTAAAGCACATCCGTGGCACGGGATTTCTGCCGGCGATGAAGCACCAAACGTTGTTAATGTATTTGTAGAAATTGTCCCTAGCGACACCATAAAATATGAGATCGATAAGCAGAGTGGCTATTTAAAAGTAGACCGTCCACAGCAATTTTCTAATATTATCCCGGCTTTGTACGGTTTTATTCCAAGAACATACTGTCACGATGAAGTATTGAAACTGGCGATTGAAAGCGGCGCTCAGGATGTGTCGATGGGAGATTTAGATCCTTTGGATATCTGCGTTTTAAGCTCTCATAATATCCATGCTGGTGGTATGTTGATGGAAGCTATTCCAATTGGCGGTTTTAAAATGATCGACAAAGGTGAAGCGGATGATAAGATAGTTGCAGTCATGAAAGGGGACCACGCTTTTGGTCATTTCCGCGATATCGAAGAATTGCCTCAAGCGGAAGTGAAAAGATTGATGCACTATTTCTTAACCTATAAAAATTTACCGGATGAACCTGCAAAATGCAGAATCGAAGAAGTATACGGTGCAGAACATGCAAAGAAAGTTATTTTAGCCTCACAAAAAGATTACGCGAATAAATTTGGCGGCTAATCTGTAATTTAATTACAATTTATAATAGACAAATGTTTTTCATTTGTCTATTTTTATTTTAAGGATAAAAGAGTATTAATTAAAAAAAAAACGTATTTTCGAATTTCGTTTTTATTAACAATATTTAACATTAATTAAATTAACCTTAAAAATTAGTCTATGGATTTATTTTATTTAGTACCAATCTTTGGTATTATTGCTTTAATCTACACTTTTGTCCAAAGCTCTTGGGTGAGTAAACAAAATGCAGGTAATGACCGGATGAAGGAGATCGCAGGTCACATTTCCGACGGAGCCATGGCTTTCTTGAAGGCAGAATACAAAATCATGGGCTACTTCGTGATCATTGTAGCTGTATTACTTGCTTTAATGGGTGCTACGAATTCGAACTCGCACTGGACCATAGGCGTTTCTTTTGTCTTAGGTGCCATCCTTTCTGCTCTGGCAGGATTTATCGGAATGAAAATCGCCACAAAATCCAATGTAAGAACAGCGGAAGCCGCGAAGACTTCATTATCAAAAGCCCTGAAGGTTTCCTTTGCAGGAGGTTCGGTAATGGGAATGGGAGTTGCGGGATTGGCCGTGTTAGGTCTCGGTGGATTGTACCTCATCATCAAACAGATCTTCGCGCCGGGTGCTGGTGTTGATTCTTTGGAAATGGAAAAAACCATAGAGATTTTAACAGGGTTTTCTTTAGGAGCTGAATCAATCGCCTTGTTTGCACGTGTAGGTGGCGGAATTTATACAAAAGCTGCCGATGTGGGTGCTGATTTGGTTGGTAAAGTTGAAGCCGGAATTCCGGAAGATGATCCGAGAAATCCTGCAACTATTGCAGATAATGTTGGAGATAATGTAGGAGATGTTGCCGGAATGGGCGCTGATTTATTTGGGTCTTACGTTGCCACGGTTTTAGCAACCATGGTTTTGGGAAGAGAAACATTTTCTGATGATGCATTTGGTGGTTATGCACCGATCCTTTTACCGATGTTAATCGCAGGAACAGGAATTATTTATTCTATGATCGGAACTTTGTTTGTAAAAATAGCAGAAACCACAGAGTTAGATACTGCGCCGGTTCAGAATGCATTAAATTTAGGAAACTGGGGAAGTATCGTTATTACAGCGATCTCTTCTTATTTCCTCGTCAACTATTTAATGCCGGATACCATGACACTTCGCGGTCATGAATTTACCAAAATGGGCGTTTTCGGTGCTATTATGGTGGGACTTGTGGTAGGAACATTAATGAGCATTATTACCGAGTATTATACTGCGATGGGTAAAAGACCGGTAAAAAGTATCATTAAACAATCTTCAACAGGACATGCAACCAATATAATCGGTGGATTAGCGGTTGGAATGGAATCTACTTTATTACCAATTTTAGTTTTAGCCGGAGGTATTTACGGTTCATATCTTTGTGCCGGTTTATATGGTGTTGCAATTGCGGCGGCAGGAATGATGGCAACTACAGCTATGCAGTTAGCCATTGATGCTTTTGGACCCATTGCAGACAATGCAGGTGGGATTGCTGAAATGAGTGAATTACCAAAAGAAGTTCGTGAAAGAACCGATATTTTAGATGCGGTAGGAAATACAACTGCTGCAAGTGGTAAAGGTTTTGCGATCGCTTCAGCTGCTTTAACGGCTTTGGCTTTATTTGCGGCATTCGTTGGAATTGCAGGCATTGATGGGATTGATATTTATCGAGCTGATGTTCTTGCCGGATTATTTGTAGGAGCCATGATTCCATTTATCTTTTCCTCATTGGCGATCAAAGCCGTTGGAGAAGCCGCAATGGCCATGGTGGAAGAAGTTCGCCGACAATTCCGTGAAATCCCTGGAATTTTAGAAGGTAAAGCGGTTCCGGAATATGAAAAATGTGTGGCTATTTCAACGGATGCTTCCATCAAAAAGATGATGCTTCCGGGCGCAATCGCATTGGTTTCTCCGCTATTGATTGGATTTATTTTCGGACCGGAAGTATTGGGAGGGTTTTTAGCCGGAGCGACCGTTTCAGGCGTGTTGATGGGAATGTTCCAAAATAACGCGGGTGGAGCTTGGGATAATGCTAAAAAGTCTTTCGAGAAAGGAGTTGAGATCAATGGGGAAATGCACTACAAAGGTTCTGAACCTCACAAAGCGTCAGTAACCGGAGATACAGTGGGTGATCCGTTCAAAGATACTTCAGGACCCTCTATGAATATCTTAATTAAATTGATGTCCATTGTTTCTTTGGTTATCGCACCTACATTAGCAATACTTCACAAAGACAAGATTGATCAAAACAGAAAAGAAAAATTAGAATCCCTGCAAGCCATGATAGGAACTGCTGCTGTGCCAATTGTTGTGGATGGTGGTGCGGTCGTAATGCCTGCCGCAGAAATAAGAGGTCAGCTGAATGAAGACGGTGATTTCGTTTATGATATCGGCAATATGAAGCAAGTAAAGCTGGCAGACAAAACTATTGCTTTAGGAGAAAATAGCCAGTTGTACAGAATGTATAACGGCCTGAAGACAAATGACAAAACAGTGTTAAATCCTGATCAATGGTACACGATTGAAAATCTCTATTTCCAAAGTGGAAGCAGCGACTTGAAAGCGGGTTCTGAGCAGCAATTAAATAATCTGGCGGAGATTCTAAACGCTTATCCAAGTGTGAAAATTAAATTGGGAGGTTACACAGATAATACAGGAAGTGAAGAAACCAATATGAGATTGTCTAATCTTCGCGCCCAGTCTGCGAAATTAAAATTACTCGAAATGGGTATCGCCGCTGACCGAATTGAAGCCCAAGGTTACGGAGCTGAACATCCGGTTTGTGAAGCAAATGATACGGATGAATGTAAAGCGCAGAACCGACGCATAGACGTTCATGTAGTAAACTTTTAAAGACATTATTAAATAAAAATCCCAGCCGAAAGGTTGGGATTTTTTATGTGTTGATGAAAAAATTCTCCTAATAATGATTTTTAAAATTGTTGAAGTTTTGACTCCATCATTTACAGTTGTGTTTTTAGATTACCAGCCTTTTTTCCGAACATACAGAAAAGTGAGTAAGGAAATAAAAGCCATTAAACCTAAAGTAATATAATATCCAAATTTCAGATCCAGTTCCGGCATAAAATGAAAATTCATCCCATAAATTCCGGCAATAAACGTAATCGGGAAAAAGTACATCGAATATATTGCCAGAACTTTCATGACTTGATTGGCTTTCTGGTCACTCATCGCCAGAAACATTGAAATTAAGCTGGAAACTTGCATACTCAAATGTTCAAAATCTCCGATGACATCTTTATGTTTATCTTTCAAATCCGTGATCTCAGCATCATCCAGATCCAGTAATTTAAACTTATCGACCCACACCGTTGAAATATTTAAGATCCGGTTATTCAGTCCGGATTTTCTTTTTAACCGATACAACCTTCTTATATGATTAGAATGATTCGTCGTTTTCAAAAAAATCTCGCTCTCGATGTGATCCATGGTATCCAGTAGATTTTGGGATTCATCATCAAATGATTTCATGACTTTCAAGGCAAGGTTAAGGGCGATTTCATCTCTCCTGATTTCTGCATTTTCTGGTAAAAGGATTTCTTTTTTTAGTTCGTAAATACTTTTATTCTTCAGGCGGTGTATGGTTATAATCGAAGAATCGAGTAAGAAAACTCCTAACTTGGTAGAAATATCACTAATTGTATTTAGGTTTGACCGTTCGAGTTGCGTATTCTCCCGCATCAGAAAGAAATCGACCTTTCCATCCTGCTCAAATTTTGGCAGGTGATTGGCATCAATGGTATCTTCTAACAAAAGTGAATTAATTTCGTAACGCTGGTGCAGAAATTCCAGATCCTCTTCAGTCGGACTTTCTACATCAATCCACTCGCAATGGTTGTTTTTAAATAATATTTCAATAGGCATATCGCAAATTTAAGTTAAAAAATAGTTTTCCAACTTAAAATATTTTAGTAATAATAAATAAATTTATCTTTGTTAAAATTTCGAATTCTATGATTAAAAGTTATATAAAAGGAATCGGCCATTATGTGCCGGAGAATGTCGTAACCAACGATGATCTGTCTAAACTCATGACAACCAATGATGAGTGGATTACCGAAAGAACAGGAATTAAAGAACGCCACCATCGCAAAAATAGGAACGATTCCGAAGAAACTACGGCCTATTTAGGTTTTAAAGCTTCAGAATCGGCTTTGAAAATGGCAGGCTTAACAGGAAAAGATATTGATTATATCGTATTCGCAACCTTATCTCCCGACTATTATTTCCCGGGTTGTGGGGTATTATTGCAGGAAATGTTGGGCTGTGACACCATTGGTGCTTTAGATGTGCGTAATCAATGTTCCGGATTTGTATATGCGATGAGTGTTGCCAATGCTTTTATCAAATCGGGTCAGTATAAGAATATTTTGGTTGTTGGCGCAGAAGTTCATTCTTTTGGTTTAGATTTTTCTGATGCCGGTAGAGGAGTTTCTGTCATTTTTGGCGATGGAGCCGGTGCAATCATTTTATCTGCCTCCGAAGATGAAAAAGATGGTGATGTTTTAGCAACAAATATGCATTCGGAAGGGAAACATGCTGAAGAGTTATGTACCAAATTTCCGGGTTCAAAATTTGGCTGGAGTGACCGTATTCGTCTGGAGCCGGAAAATGTGACCGATGCAGAAATTTATCCAGTGATGAACGGAAACTTTGTATTTAAACACGCAGTGACCCGATTTCCTGAAACCATGATGGAAGCTTTGGATAAAGCAAGTAAAAAACCTGAGGATTTGGATATGTTTATTCCACATCAGGCGAATTTACGTATCGCCCAATTCGTTCAGCAAAGATTTGGACTACCAGATGAGAAAGTCTTTAACAATATTCAGAAATTTGGAAATACCACTGCGGCATCTATTCCAATTGCACTGAGTGAAGCAATCCAGGCTGGGAAAATTAAACGCGGAGATTTAGTCCTTATTTCTGCCTTCGGTAGTGGATTTACTTGGGGCTCTGTGTTATTTAATTACTAAACTAAGGTAAATGTTTTAGTAGAATAAATCTGGAAAACTTAAAATAGATAAAATTAAAATGCGTCAACCGACGCATTTTTTTATTGTACTGAAAGTGAATCTTTCACTTGACCTTCATCATTAAAAGCCGCTGAATCAACGCCGGCATTTCTTTTCTCGCTCACGCTGTGCTCTTCTTTGTAATCTTCTCTTTTTTCTTCCTTTTGGGCACAACTTGCGAAACATAAAGTTCCAAGAACTGCAATAGCAAATAGTTTTTTCATGATAATTTATTTAATGTTTTAGAAACTAAACAAAAATGATGCAAATTTTAGTTAGCGCAACAGATACAAAAAATTATCAGAAAAATTTGATTATCGATGCGAATGACTTTTAAGGAAAGTAATTCTCTTTTTTTAATTAAAAACTTCAAAATCAGTTCCGTCGAAACTGGCAAAAACCATGGTCGGATGAGAATCCTGATGAGCGATGTTTCCGTCCTTGTCAATTGCGATTGCGCCGGCAAAACCATCAATTTTTTTTAGCTCAACGAAGGTTTTTTGCACGGCATCTTCCAGCGATATTCCATCGGTTACGCGGGTCACGATTTTCGCTGCAGTTGCATTACTCACGATGTCTTCACCAACACCGGTACAGCTTACAGCACAATGTTCATTTGCATAATTTCCTGCGACCGTCGCTGAATCAGAAATTCTTCCCACAATTTCAAAACCCTTACCGCCGGTAGAAGTTGCGGCTGCCAGTTTACCATTTTTGTCCAAAGCTACACAACCTACAGTGCCTTTTCCTCCGTTTTTTATTTTCTCTTCATATTCTTTTCTACGTTGTGGAATTTCAGTCGAGAAATCATGGATTCCATTTGCTTCGGCATAAATTTTCGCGCCATTTCCACCTAAAACCCGGTCGTCTTCTTTCATTAAAATTTTTGCAACATCAATTGGGTTTTTAACATTTTCGATATTAATGACTCCGGAAAATTTCTGAGTTTCCCCATTCATTAGAGAAGCACTCATTCTAATTTTTCCGTCACTTTGAATTTGAGATCCTGTACCGGCATTATAGAGTTCATCATCTTCCAAAAGTTTCACCGCAAATACCACAGTTTCTTCAGCAGAGTGATTTTTTAAAAAATCAAAGGATTTGGAAGCAATTTCTTTAAGGGAATTTTGCTTGGCGACTTTCACCTCGTGGCTTTGATCACTTTCGGAGAAAAATCCGCCGTGTATAATTATTTTCATGATAAAACTGTAGTTAAAGAGATGCTATTTATATTGTGGAATAGGGCTGTATTGTGAATTAACGATGGTGAGATCTTTCGATTTCAAATCATAGTAATCATTTTGTGACAGTACATGAACCACAAGATTATCGATTGATATTGGTTTTCCCAATTCTATATTGGTTAAGTTGGTATCTTTAATAAATCTTCCGTCCACCAAAATAACAAGTCCTGAACCGATCGCAGTCATGATGTCTTTATAAATGAAAAGTCCGGTATCTTCCCCAAGACCAATTCCTAAAGTTCTCGGGTTATTTACCACCGCCTGAAAAAGTCGGCCAATTCTGCCACGCTGAACAAAATGAGTATCCACGATCACATTTTCGATGAAGCCTAAACCTTGGGTCGTTTTTATTTCTCCTTTTAAAAGTGCTTCACCACTCGAACCCTGATAAATCATATTTTCAGAAGCTGCTGCTGCACCCGCGGAAGTACCCGCATAAATGAAATCCTCTTTCAGATATTTCATGAGAATGATATCGTGAAAACGGCTTCCGCCTAAAATAGAAGTCAGTCTTAACTGATCTCCACCCGTAAACATTACAACATCTGCAGCAGTAGCACGAGCTGTAATTTCATCACTATTGGCTTGTTCCCGATTTTGAATATCTAAAATATTCACGTGTTTCGCACCCAAAAACTCGAAAGCTTTTTTGTATTCGGGACCCACGATTTGTGGTATTTGTGAAGCAGTAGTGATAATTTCTATCACAGAATCTTCCTTTAATCTAGATTCATTAATTATTTTTCGTA
This sequence comes from Kaistella carnis, assembly GCF_003860585.1. Taxonomy (NCBI): domain Bacteria; kingdom Pseudomonadati; phylum Bacteroidota; class Flavobacteriia; order Flavobacteriales; family Weeksellaceae; genus Kaistella; species Kaistella carnis. The sequence continues at coordinate 544,709 of NZ_CP034159.1, forward strand.
AAATGCCACGTTCAAAAAAATTCAGATTTTTCTCGATGTTTTGATCATAGTCGGTTTCCGCAAAACTGCCTTTATTTACAGCGCCACCAATGATCACTAATTTTCCAACTGCTTCCATAGTTTGCAAATTTAAAAAATTATTATTTGTCCTATCACTAATATTTCAGTCAAATAATTGAAAAGTTCACATCTTTAATAGTATAGCGGAAGCATAAATGGTCTTCATTTTCATTTTTTTTCGTTAATTATTAAGCTTTTCTATTATCTTTGATATTCAAATAAAAAATAAGCTTTAAAAAAAGATAGCAATTACCTATGAAAATTGAGAAAATACAAGTTTTACGCGGACCTAATATTTGGAGTATCAGACGTCCAAATCTAATCCAAATGAGGTTAGATTTAGAAGAGGTGGAAGATTTACCCACTAATAAAATTGATGGTTTCCGGGAACGACTGCAAAAACTAATTCCGTCTTTAATTACTCACCGTTGTTCAGAAGGCGTGGAAGGTGGTTTTTTCCAGCGCGTTGATATGGGTACCTGGATGGGTCATGTTATTGAACATGTCGCCTTAGAAATCCAAACCATCGCGGGGATGGATACAGGTTTTGGACGCACGCGGGAAACACGGACTCCTGGTGTTTACAACGTCGTTTTTAGTTATTTAGAAGAAAATTGCGGAGTTTATGCAGCGGAGCAATCAGTAGAAATAGCGCGTCATCTTATAGATAATCGTGATTTTGATATCGAAAAGTGTATTCAGACCTTGCGTGAAATTCGCGAAGGGGAACGATTGGGACCGTCTACTGGAAGTATTGTTCAGGAAGCAAAAGCCCGTAAAATCCCGTGGATCAGATTGGGTAGAAACTCTTTGGTTCAGTTAGGTTATGGCGTTAATCAACAGAGATTTCAGGCAACCATCACGGGCAATACAAGTTCTATCGCTGTTGATATTGCCTGTAATAAAGAGCTGACAAAAAAAATGCTTGATGAAGCTGCGATTCCTGTACCAACAGGAGATTTAGTTCACGATGAAGAAGGTCTGGAAAGAGTAGTGCAAAAAATTGGATATCCGCTGGTTCTTAAACCATTGGATGGAAACCATGGAAAAGGTTCATCCATTAATGTAAACGATTTCGAAACAGCAAAATTAGGTTTACAGCATGCGCAGAATTATTCTCAAAAAGTAATTGTTGAAAGATATATTACCGGATATGACTTTAGAATTCTAGTTATTAATCATAAAATGGTTGCCGCGGCAAGAAGAGTTCCCGCACATATTATTGGCGATGGTGAGTTAAATATTCAGCAATTAATCGATAAAGAAAATCTTGACCCACGCAGAGGATATGGTCATGAAAATGTCTTAACCGAAATTACAGTTGATAAAGACACGAATGAGCTTTTAGAAAAACTAAATTATACTTTAGAAACAGTGCCCAAAAATGGTGAAATTGTTTATCTGAAAAGTACGGCAAATCTTTCTACGGGAGGTACCTCAATTGATGTCACCGATATGGTTCATCCGGAAAATATTACCATGGCAGAACGAGTTTCGCGTATCATTGGTTTAGATGTTTGCGGAATCGACATCATGGCAGAAAACCTAACTCAACCCTTAAAAGAGAGTGGCGGTGCCATCTTAGAAGTTAATGCAGCTCCGGGTTTTAGAATGCACCTTGCACCAAGTGAAGGTTTACCTCGCAATGTGGCAGCACCAATTGTTGATATGCTTTATCCGCAAGGCAAACCAACTAAAATTCCAATCATTGCCGTAACAGGAACAAATGGTAAAACAACCACCACACGTCTTATTTCTCACATTGTAAAAAGTAATGGCTTCAGAGTAGGATTTACCACTTCCGATGGTATTTATATTCAAAATACCATGCTCACAAAAGGAGATACCACGGGTCCAATCTCTGCAGAATTTATTTTGAAAGATCCCACTGTTGAATTCGCAGTTTTGGAAACAGCGCGAGGTGGTATTTTAAGATCCGGTTTAGGATTTAGCTCTTGTGATATTGGAGTTTTAACCAATATTAAAGAAGATCATTTGGGTATGAACGATATTCACAATCTTAGAGACCTTACCAAAGTAAAAAGAGTCGTCATGGATTCGGTGAAAAAAGATGGCTGGAGCGTACTGAATGCGGACGATGAATATTCTATGAGATTGCTGAACGATTTAGATTCCAAAATTGCAATTTTCAGTTTAGATGAAAATAATTCACACATCAAAAAATTCGCGAAGGAAGGAAAAGTGACTTGTGTATACGAAGAAGGTTTCGTAACCATTAAGAAAGGCGACTGGAAAATTCGTATTGCAAAGGCACACAATATTCCAATTACCATGGAAGCTAAAGCGAAGTTTATGATTTCTAATGTGTTGGCCGCAAGTTTAGCCACTTATTTATATGGTTTTGAAATTGAAGATATCGCCAATTCCCTTCGAACGTTTATTCCAAGTGCAGCTTTAACACCAGGAAGATTAAACATTTTTAAATTCAAAAAATTCAACGTATTAATTGATTTTGCACACAATCCTGCAGGTTATGAAGCCATCGAAGATTATTTGAAAAATGTAGAAGCCACGAAAAAAATCGGAATTATTTCCGGAGTTGGTGATCGAAGAGATGAAGACATTAAAAAATGTGGATTAATTGCGGGTAGAATGTTCGATTATATTATTATCCGCAATGAAAAACACCTGCGTGGAAGAACAGAAGAAGAAATTAACGAATTAATTATCTCCGGAATTCAGGAAGCGAACAGAAATGTGAGCTACGAAAGTATTCCAAAAGAAATTGAGGCTCTAAAACATGCCATGAGTATGGCGGAAGAAGGTACTTTTATTACCGCGTTAAGTGACGTCGTTACAAATGCTATCGATCTTGTTCAGGAATACCAAAACCGGGAAATTTTAGACGAAGGTAAATTGATTTAAAATACCATTTTAACAGATAACTCTCAAGATTAATTTTTTGAGAGTTTTTTATTTTACACCAAGTCTATTTTTCATAAAGTGTGCTTTCTTAAATGTTAAAAAAACTTTATAAAGTCCCGAAACTATTTTATTTTCTCATTTATTTGCTTATTTTTGACCAATGGAAAATTTCGTTGTTTCTGCAAGAAAATACCGTCCGCAAGAGTTTGATACTGTTGTTGGGCAATCCCATATTACAGAAACTTTGGAGCACGCCATTCAAGAAAATCAGTTGGCGCAAGCCCTTCTTTTTTGCGGTCCTAGAGGAGTTGGTAAAACCACTTGTGCACGGATTTTGGCGCGAAAAATAAATGAAAGGGACGGCTCAACATCTGAAGATAATTTTGCCTATAATATTTTTGAACTTGATGCGGCGTCGAATAACTCTGTAAATGATATTCGCGAACTGACCGATCAGGTACGTTTTGGACCACAAGTCGGTCAGTACAAGATCTATATTATTGACGAGGTTCATATGCTCTCACAGGCGGCTTTCAATGCTTTTCTGAAAACTTTGGAAGAACCTCCGGCACACGCAATTTTTATTTTGGCAACTACGGAGAAGCATAAGATCATTCCAACTATTCTGTCAAGATGTCAGATTTATGATTTTAAGCGGATTACTATTGAAGATATTCAAGCTCATTTGCAGAAAATCGCCGAGAAAGAAGGCATACAATATGAAGATGATGCTTTATATTTAATTGCCCAAAAAGCTGATGGCGCTCTGCGGGACGCACTCTCTATTTTTGATCGTCTTTCCACTTTTTCTCAGAAAAATATCACTTTAGCGAAAGCCGCAGAAGTTTTAAATGTTCTGGATTATGATCAATATTTAAATATTGTAGATTTAGCACACGAGAATAAAATATCGGAAACTTTATTTGCTCTAAACGAAATTATAAAGAAAGGATTTGATCCTCATATTTTCATCGCAGGTTTAGGAAATCATTTCCGGGATTTGATGATGGCGCAAAATCAACAGACCTTAAGTTTAATTGAAGTCGGTGAAAAGACCAAAGCTAAATTTTTAGAGCAAAGTAAGAAGTGGAATGCACAGCAGTTGGTGGATGCGATTGAGATCTGTAATCATGCAGATATTAATTATAAAAATTCCAAGAATCCACGCTTGACCGTTGAAATTGCCTTGATGCAACTTTCGTCATTATCTGCAGAACCGGCAGCGTCTAAAAAAAAAAGTATCTGATTTTAGCACCGCTTCTTAAACTGAACGTTGCAAAACCCTCTGCCATTCAAACAGAGCCGCTGAAACTAGAAGTATCGAAACCTGCTCTACAAGAAATTAAAAAAGAACTCCCAAAGACCAAAGAGCCGATTGGAATTGCGAAAAAACCATCTAAGTTCAGCATCAGTGCAGCTTTAAATAAGTCTGAAGAAGTGATCGAAGTTAAAACAGCTTCTACAGAAAAAGATTTGCCTTCTCACCATTTTAGCGAAACGGATCTGCAGAGTGAATGGCAAAAATTTTTAGTTGATTTGAAGAAAAGTGATGTGATTGTTTATAACGCAATCAGTTCCTTTAAATTGATGAAGAAAGATGAAAATATCGTAGAAATTACTTATCCATCTGAATCTGCGAAAGTAGAGTTTGAAAAAGTTCGGTCAGAATTTTTTAATCACTTTATGCACAAAGTGAACAACTACAAAATCAGCATTGAATTTAAACTGGATCTTTCAATGAAAAAAGAAATCATTACCAAACGAAAGATTTTCGATAAATTTGCTGAAATCAATCCTGTTTTAAAAGAACTGGATGATCTATTTAAACTTGATTTTAATTAAAGCCTCCCATCCTCGAAGATGAATTTACAGAATTTAGAAAACAATTGGGTAAAAGAATTCCCCAAGCCATTAATTATTGCAGGACCCTGCAGTGCTGAAAGTGAGAGCCAAATGCTTGAAACAGCCAAAAGAATAAAAGAATCAAATGCTGAAATTCCAATCTTTCGTGCGGGAATTTGGAAGCCCAGAACGAAACCCAATGGTTTTGAAGGAGTAGGAGTCATTGGTTTAAACTGGCTTAAAAAAGTAAAAGAAGAATACGGTTTTAAAACTGCTACCGAAGTAGCAAATGCTCATCATGTAGCGGCAGCTTTGGAAGCTGATGTTGATATTCTTTGGATTGGCGCGCGTTCCACCGTAAATCCGTTTACAATCCAGGAAATTGCAGAAGCGCTAAAAGGTACCGATAAACCCGTCTTGGTTAAAAATCCTGTAAACCCGGATCTGGCTTTGTGGATTGGAGCTTTAGAAAGATTAGTTGGTCAGGATGTTAAAAACTTGGGGGTCATACACCGCGGTTTTTCAACCTATCAAAAAACAAAATACCGTAATATTCCAAACTGGCAGATAGCATTAGATTTCAAGAATCAATTTCCTAATATACCAATGATTGTTGATCCGTCCCATATTTGTGGAAATAGAACTTTATTGGCGGGAATTACGCAGGAAGCCATGAATGTTGGTTATGATGGAATGATGATCGAAACGCACTGTAATCCTGATGAGGCTTGGAGCGATGCTGCACAGCAGATTACCCCGGAGGTTTTGGGCGATTTAATTCAGAATTTACAGATTAGAAATACCGATATTTCTGCTTTCGATGACGAAATGGGAAGACACCGAACTTTAATTTCTGATCTTGATTTCCAGTTGATCGATCTTTTATCGCAAAGAATGAAAATTTCTGAAAAAATTGGAAATTTGAAAAAAGATAATAATATCGCAATTTTTCAACCTGAACGCTGGAAAGTAATTACCGAATATGCTAATCAAAAAGCAGATGAGTCCGGAATGTCTGCAGAATTTATTGAGAAAGTATTTAAGGCAATTCATGAAGAATCGATAGAGGTTCAGAATAAAATCTAGATTTAAAAATGAAATTAATTTCTGATATTCTTCTGCATGATTTTAGGAAGAGCGTGAATTTTTCTCCTGTTGAGTTAGCGGAAGAAGAAATATCTCTTGATTATTTAATTAATATTTAGGCAGTGAAAGGACTTATTACAAAATCAACAGGCAGTTGGTATCAGGTTTTAGAACCGGAAACAGGGCGATTTTTCGAAGCCAGAATTCGGGGGAAATTTAAGTTGATAAAGACCCGTCTTACGAATCCACTTGCCGTGGGTGATTTAGTTGAGTTTTCATTGGAAATTGACGATGTTGCGTGGATCACTAAAATTGAACCTCGGAAGAATTATCTCATCCGTAAATCGGTCAACCTTTCCAAAGAAGCCCATATTATTGCATCCAATATCGATGTGGCCTGTTTTATTTTCACCCTTAAATATCCGGAAACTTCGTTTGGCTTTCTAGATCGTTTTTTGGTATGCTGTGAAGCTTATAATATTGAACCTCTTATTTTATTTAACAAAATGGATGTTCTTTCCGAAGAGGAAAAAGAGTATTGTGCAGCAATAGAAAATCTATATAATCAGATCGGTTACGATACCATGGAAATTTCATCTTATTCCGGATTGAACCTGGAGCTTTTAAAAGAAACCATTAAAGATAAAGTTTCTGTATTTTTCGGTCATTCCGGTAGCGGAAAATCCACTTTAGTTAATGCGATGCAACCAGAGCTCAACATAAAAACATCTGAGATCTCTGAAGTTCATCTAAAAGGAAAACACACGACCACTTTTGCACAGATGCATTTTTGGGATTTTGGTGGCAGCGTAATTGATACTCCCGGAGTCCGCGAATTTGCAATGATCGATGTTCAGAAAGAAGAAATTCAGCATTATTTTCCCGAGATCTTCACTACCGGCAGAAAATGTAAATTTCACAATTGTATGCACATTAATGAACCTAAATGCGCAGTTTTGGAAGCTGTAGAAGAGGGTGAAATTGAAGAAACACGGTACATTACTTATTTGAAAATTATGGAAGAAGCAGAAGAAAATTCTGCCCAATAAAAAACCCAGCCGAAGCTGGGTAAAAACTAATAACCATGAAAACTCAAATTAAACATGAGAATCGTAAAAAAATTTACAACTTTCGTGCCAAAATAAATTAGCTGTTCTCTAAGAGAATTTTCGGTTCAAAGATATAAAACTTTTTTGTACTTTTGCCGCACAATAAAACAAGATATATGTCAGGTAAAATTACATTCACCATGATCAAACCAGATGCAGTAGCAGACGGTCACATTGGTGCTATTTTAGGGAAAATCGCCGAAGCAGGATTTAAGATCAAAGCTTTAAAGCTTACACAACTTACCGTTGCTGATGCTAAGAAATTCTATGAAGTTCACGCTGAAAGACCTTTTTATGGGGAATTGGTAGACTTTATGAGTTCAGGTCCAATCGTTGCAGCAGTTTTAGAAAAAGATAATGCAGTTGAGGATTTCAGAACTTTAATCGGTGCTACTAACCCAGCTGAAGCTGCAGACGGCACAATTAGAAAAATGTTTGCAAGAAGCATAGGCGAGAATGCAGTACATGGTTCTGATTCAGACGAAAATGCTGAGATCGAAGCAAATTTCCACTTTGCGGGAAGAGAAATTTTCTAAAATATTTCATATTTAAGATAAAATGTTCAGCAATGCTGGACATTTTTTTTTTAAATTGTTTTGAAATTAATAAATTATGAAAAATTATATTTTTTATTTCAGTCTGTTGATGATGTTTTTTGGAGGAAATAAGATTTCAGCTCAAGTGCAGATGGATAGTATTAAAGCTGTAGAAAACCCTGTATAACCAGCTAAAAAGCTAAATTTTGGTCTTGGTTTTGGTTTGAATTTCGTGGGTGGAACAAGTATAAGTTTTTCTCCAAATTTAACCTACAACTTAAATGATAAGTTTTCTGTGGGTGCCGGTTTATTGTTTAACTATACCGGAATTAAAGACTTGCAAAAAACCACTACGATTGGGGCTAATATCCTCGGAAGTTATTATCCAATACCAAAATTACTTACTACTATTGAATTTGCAGAAATGCATGTGAACCGAAATATGCTGATTACCGATACAAAAGACGAATTTTGGGATTCCGCTCTATTTGTTGGAGCTGGATATCAAATCACACCGAAAATTTCAGTTGGTGGAAAGTTTAATGTTCTGTATGATAAAGAAAAAAGTGTGTACAGCAGTCCATTTGTGCCGTTTGTAAACATTAGTTTCTAGTGATAAAAATTACTAAGAATGAAGCCGTCTCAAAATAAAATTTGAGGCGGTTTTTTTATTTTCTTTTGTAAAGCGTTAAATTTTGATTATTTGTGATTTTTGCACATTAGGATAAAAATGTGCTCTTACTTAAGCACTCTTTTTTCTTAGATTGTGTGCTAAAGCGTGTAATCCGAACTCTAATTCCACTTTTTCTATTCCTTTGTGTGTAAAACGCTTGAAGTTCCGATTGGATTTGATATGTGCAAAGACGGGTTCTACATCCGCCGTGCGTTGTTTGCGTTTTATTTCTCCGATTTCACTCAAGATGTTTTCCCGAACTCTCTCCTTATGCCGTTCTAAATTTTGGTTGCGTTCTATTATTCTGTTTCCCTGGGCTTTATGGCAAGCCCCTCGCAGCGGACAACCGGTGCAGTTTTGAGCCTGGTACAGTGAACTTGTCTGAGCATAACCGCTTTTTGTTTTTCGATTTCGGTTGGTGATTTTATTCATCGGTTGCCCCATCGGACAGATATACTGATCGTTCTCTTCGTTATAATAAAGTTTATCGCGGTGAAAGTCTTCGTTGATTTTCTTTCTTTTCGATTTTAAAATACCCTGTTCCTTATCGAAGGTGTTGTATTTTACGAAGGTTTCTATATTTTTCTCTTCCAGAAAATCATAATTTTCTTCACTGCCGTAACCAGCATCAGCAGTAAGTTCTTCCGGCAAAAACTGATAAAGTTCTTCAAAAGTATTGAGATGTGGTTTAAGCGTATTTAAATCATTGGTGGTTTGGTGTAAAGTATAATGAATAACAAACTGGGATTCAGAACTTACCTGCACGTTGTAGGCGGGTTTAAGTTGACCATTCTGCATATGATCATCTTTCATGCGCATAAATGTGGCATCGGGATCGGTCTTACTATAACTGCCACGTCCGTCCAAAACCTTTTCCTGCTCCTGGTACTTATCCAGGTTCTGAGAAAAATTCTTTTGAATGTATCTTAATTTTGCCTTTGCTTTGGTGGATGCCTTCGGGTTTTTGCTGATGATCTCTTCTATTTTCTTGGCGGTCTTCTCTATTTTGTCTTTATCGATGGTTTTAAACTCCGGTGGTGTAGGATCGCTGTCTTCTTCCTCAGCAATGCTTTGGGCATAGTTCCACATTTGTTCAAGTTGTTCTGCCATCTTCTCTTTTCTGGTTTTAATGGCATTGCCCCAAACGAAGGTATATCTCCCGGCAATAGACTCTATCTTAGTTCCATCGGTAAAAACTTCTTTCAAGCTAACGAGTCCTTCCTCTGCTAATAACAGGACGACCTGTTTGAAAATGTCTTTGAAAATAGTCTTGAGTTTCTTGCTCCGAAAACGTGCGATGGTGTTATGGTCTGCGACCTGTTGAGCGGACAACCACATAAAATTAATATTCTCACGCATCGCTTTTTCGATCTTCCTGCTGGAATACGTATTATCCATATAAGCGTAAACCATCACCTTAAGCATCATCTTGGGATGAAAGCTCGGTTTGCCATCTTTACTATACTCTTCAATGAGCAATCGTAAATCCAGTTGTTCAATAATTCCATTAACGACCCGAACGGGATGATTTTCTGGAATCAATTCCTCGATTGATGGTGGGAATAACCAATTTTGTTGCTGGTTATAATCTTTAAATTTAATACTCATATAATTGATTATCAATACTTAAAGATAGTAAAACCCTTTAAAACTGACAAATGTTAAACACAGAAAAAACCGCCTCAGTATTGAGACGGCTTCTTTATGGTTCAAAAAATAATGTTTCAATACAACAATTATATTTTCAATAACTCAATGGTTTTCGCTGGATCTGCTGAAGAGAAAACCGCGTTTCCTGCAACCAAAACATCTGCTCCCGCTTCAAAAAGTTTCTCCGCATTTTCTAAATTAACACCACCATCAACTTGAATCAAAGCTGTGGAGTTGTTTGATAAAATTAAGTCTTTGGTTTCTGCGATTTTTCGGTAGGTATTTTCAATGAACTTTTGTCCTCCAAATCCAGGGTTCACACTCATTAATAAAACGAGATCCACATCGCCAATAATATCTTCCAGCATTAAAACCGGAGTTGCTGGGTTTAAAACAACGCCTGCTTTTGCGCCTTTTTCCTGAATTAAATGAACAGTTCTGTGCAAATGCACACAAGCTTCATAATGTACAGATACCAAGTCTGCACCTTTTTCAATAAATTCTTCTACATATTTTTCGGGCTCTACAATCATCAAATGTACATCTACAAATTTCTTTGCATGTTGCTGCACTGTTTGCATAATAGGAAAACCAAAAGAGATATTCGGTACAAATCTACCATCCATCACATCTACGTGAACCCAGTCGGCTTGTGACTCGTTCAGCATTTCTATATCTCTTTGTAGATTCCCAAAATCAGCAGAAAGTAGGGAAGGTGCAATTAATTTTGTTTTCATTTTTACTTATTTACGATCTATTTTACTTTGTATTTCTTCTTAATAGAATAATATTTCAAATTCATATCCGGTTTAATTTGTAGCAAAGTTTCATAAATCAACTGGATTACATTTGCGACATCTTTTTGTGCAACCATCTCCACAGTAGTATGCATATACCTTAGCGGAAGAGAAATTAATGCCGAAGGAACACCTCCGTTGGAATGTGCAAACGCATCGGTATCGGTACCGGTCGCTCTACTTGATGCTGCTCTCTGAAAAGGAATTTCCTTAGTTTTTGCAGTGTTAACAATCAACTCTCTAATGTTGTGATGAATACTTGGCGCAAAGAAAATGACCGGGCCATCTCCACATTTGGTGTCGCCTTCTTTTTTCTTTTCGATCATTGGGGTAGAGGTATCGTGGGTAACATCAGTAACGATGGCAATGTTCGGTTTAATGGTATCTGCAATCATATCTGCACCATACAAGCCCACTTCTTCCTGTACCGAATTTGTAATATACAGACCGAATGGCAATTTCTTTCTATTCTCTTTTAACAGTCTCGCAACCTCCGCGATCATGAATCCACCAATACGATTGTCTAAAGCACGCGACACGAAATATTTATTATTCAGCTGGAAAAATTCATCGGGATAAGTGATCATGCTTCCTACAAATATTCCTAAGTCCTCAACTTCTTTTTTATTTGTCGCACCACAATCGATGAAAATATTTTCGATCTTTGGGACCGGTTCATCAGAATTTACGCCTCTGGTATGAATTGCCGGCCAACCGAAAACTCCTTTCACGATTCCTTTTTCACCGTGTATGTTCACTACTTTAGAAGGAGCGATCATTTGATCAGAGCCACCGTTTCGAATAACGTAAATAAGACCATCATCTGTAATATAATTTACATACCAGGAGATTTCATCGGCATGAGCTTCTATAACAACTTTAAAGTCTGCTTCTGGGTTAATGATGCCGTAACATGTTCCGTAGTGATCCACTTCAATTTGATCTACATAAGGATGAAGGTAATCCATCCATACTTTTTGACCTTCATGCTCATAACCGGTTGGAGATGCGGTGTTTAAATATTGCTCTAAAAATTGTATTGATTTTTTTTCAAATTTCATAAGAAAGGAATGACTTTTGTTAGACTAAATTTTGATTTTAATAGAAGGTAAAAATAATGAAATTTAATAAACTGCTCTTACTATTTCTTCTGTTTTTCGGACTTTTCACCAATGCTCAGCAAGACACTGTAATTGCGAAACCCCTTAGTGAATATGCTCCTGAACTCTTGAAGACAGATGAATATGGACTCAAATATTACTACGACGAAGGTCAAAAAGCAAGAATTTACGAGATAAATGGGGAAAATGTTGTGGTGATGGATGAACTTGTTCTATTCAAAAAACCACGATTCAATAATCAGCTCGATCAAAATTATTATTATTTTTTGAACAAAAAATTAAATCGGGTATACCCACTTTTCTTAACCGCTTTGGAACAGTATGAAGATATTCAGCAAGAAATGCGGACTTTAGATAAGGAAGATCAGCGAAAATATGTAAATTCGCGCCAGTCAAAACTAGCAGATCAATATGAAATGCAGCTTCGTGACTTGACTACTACCGAAGGAAAGGTTTTCGCCAAACTGATGAACCGTGCTACAGGTAAAACGGTCTATGATATCATCAAAGAACTTCGTGGCGGGTGGAGTGCTTTCTGGTGGAATGTGAAAGGAAAAGTAGCAGATGTTGATATAAAGCAACCTTATAATCCTCATCAGGACAGAAGTGATGAGTTTATAGAATCACTGCTACAAAGTAATTGGAACAATGGTTATTTGAAGCCTTATCCCGGTTATTTAAGTTTTAAAGTTAAAAAATAGTATGAATAAAATTCTTAAAAACTCAATATTAGTTCTAGCATTATTGAGTTTTAATTTTGGTTATTCCTGGGGAACAACCGGACATCGGGTAATTGCAGAGATCGCTCAAAATAATTTAAATGGTAAGGCAAAGAGAAATCTTAAAAAATTAATAGGCGATCAGAAATTGGCGTATTGGGCAAACTGGCCGGATTTAATTAAGTCAGATACTACCGGAGTTTGGAAGCCCACTGACCAGTGGCACTATGTAAATGTTCCCAAACAAACCAATATAAAACAATTTGCAGAGAGCTTGAAAGCTCAGGCCGGACCAAATATTTATTCTCAAATCAAAGTTCTTTCAGAACAGATAAAAGATAAAAATACAAGTAAACAGGATAAAGAGATTGCATTAAGATTCTTAATTCACTTGGTTGGAGATGCTGCCCAGCCTATGCACGTTGGACGTTTTGAAGATCTCGGCGGAAACAAAATTAAATTGAAATTCTTTGGAGAAAATACAAATTTACATTCCCTGTGGGACTCGAAACTCGTTGATTTTCAAAAATACAGTTATACCGAATTTGCGCGGGTTTTAGATGTTAAATCCAAAGAGGAAGTTAAGTTAATACAGACGGGAACTTTAGAAGATTGGCTTTATGACAGTCATTTGGCAGCAAATAGAATTTATGCGAATTCTGTGGCCGACAGCAATTACTCGTACGATTATAATTATAAATTTAATCCTTTGTTGGAAAGACAATTGCTGTACGGCGGTTTACGCTTGGCAAAAATTTTGAACGAAGTATTATAGAAATCGTTGCTTCAATTTTTTAAACGCAATTTTATCAATAGGTAATGGAAATGGATTTTCTTCGGTGTCGAGGGAAATCCATTCTATTTTCTCGATACACGGGTCCATTATTAGAAGATCATTTTCATCGGCCATTTCCGCTACATAGTAAATGCTCAGTAATTGCTCTCCCGCCCGAAATTTGGAAGCCAAAAAGTCTTCCTGTGTATATAAATGTTCAATATTTTTCACTTTAATATTGAGTTCCTCTTCAAGTTCCCGCTGCACACACTCCAGAACACCTTCTCCAAGTTCCAGTCCGCCACCTGGGAATTTTAATAACTGCTGCCCAACGTATTCTTCATGGAGTACCATTACTTTACCGTCTTTCAAAATAGCAGCATACACCCGCACGTTCATTTTATCAATCATCTGTAAATTTTTATAGTAGTGATTAAAACAAAGTTATAAATAAATTAATCATTTAGGTTTTCCTCCTTTAATATTGCATTGATCATTTCCCTTTTTCCGGGGGGACCTGCTTTTTTCTCAACTTTAAAATTAAGATCCTGCAATATTCTCCTAACGCTTCCTTTGGAGGAGTAGGTTGTTAAAAGGGAGCCGACTTTCATTTTTGAAGTGACCTGCTCAAAAAGGGGCTTCTCCCATAAATCTGGTTGAACTCGCGCTCCAAAACAATCGAAGTAAACGAGGTCAATTTTTGGAAGATCCAGCTTTTCAATTTCAAAAAAATCACAGTTAAATTTGGTAAGAAAGAAATTGGGTACGATTTCGATGCTTTTATTCCATTCAGATTCGTGAATTTTAGCATAACTTTCTTTTACCTGCAAATTATCAAAAAATGATTCGTAGTTTAAATTAATTATCTCATCGCCAGTTACGGGGTATTTTTCAACAGTGAAATAATGAATAATATGATTTTTGTCAGTTTTCAAAAATTCATCAATAGTGACTAAAACATTAAGACCTGTTCCAAAACCAAGTTCTAAAATATTAATTTCATAATTATATACTAATTTTAATCCATTATCAATAAAGACATATTTTGCTTCTGTGAGTGCTCCGTTATGAGAATGGTAGTTTTCATTTAACTCACTAATATATAATGTTTTACTGCCATCTGAAGTGGCCTTTATTTCCCTTTTCATTCAATTTTTTTTCAAAATTAATTTAAAATTTTGATATTTGAAAAATTATATTAAATTTGTAGAACATCAATAAAAAATTAAAAAATGATAATTCAAAAATCTACCAATCCGAGAATTTCAAACTTTGATCCCGAGAATTTTTCTTTCGGAAATATGTTTATCGATCACATGATTATCTGTGAGTACGAAAATGGAAAATGGGGAGATGTAAAATTGATGCCGTATGGTCCACTTCCTTTTTCTCCTGCCATGATGGGAGTAAACTATGGTCAGGCATGTTTCGAAGGTATGAAAGCGTATAAAGATAAAGATGGTCAGGTTTTTATCTTCAGACCGGAAAAGAATTTTGCCAGAATTAATAAATCTGCAAATCGTTTGGCAATGCCGGAAGTAACGGAGGAAATATTTTTAGGCGGACTAAAAGCTTTAGTTGATTTAGACAGAGACTGGATTCCTTACGGAGAAGGAAATTCATTATATATTCGTCCCTTAATTTTTGCTACAGAAGAAGCTTTGAAAGCAAGAATCGCTAATAAATTCATGTTTGCCATTGTTGCAACTCCAGCAAAAAGTTATTACTCAGAGCCGGTAGCCGTAAAAATTTCAGATTATTATTCAAGAGCTGCCAACGGTGGAGTTGGTTCTGCAAAAGCTGCCGGTAATTATGCTGCTTCGTTTTATCCCACTAAGTTGGCAAATGAAGAAGGTTATGAGCAAATTATCTGGACGGATGATTCTACCCATGAGTATTTTGAAGAAAGTGGAACGATGAATGTTTTTGTTAGAATTAATGATACCATTTATACGCCGCCGACATCTGAAAAAATTCTGGATGGAGTAACAAGAGATAGTTTTATTCAATTGGCGAAAAGAAGAGGAATCGATATCCAGATAGAACCAATATCTGTGAAAAAAGTAATTGAAGCTCATAAGAATGGAACTTTGAAAGAAGTTTGGGGTGTTGGAACGGCCGTGGTAACTACCGTATTTAAAGCAATCGGATACCAAGGTGAAAGACTTGATTTGCCGCAATTGCCTTTAGAAGAAAGTTTTGCCTTGACCCTTCAGAAAGACTTGGTTGATATTCAAACCAATGTTGCTGAAGATCCATTTGGATGGAGAGTTTTGGTAGAGAAAAATATATTGGAAAACGCATAGTTTTTTTTAAACTTCAAGATAATTAAGCCGGGAATAATTTCTTCCCGGTTTTTTCGTTTTCTCATCTGCCCCGAAATGCTTATTTTCGCAAAAGCTTTTATGAAAAGAATATTTTTATTTTCGATTTTATTATTGATGGGTTGCATGCAACAGGCACCGAGTCATCCTCCTGTGGGCGGATTTCTTGGAGAGAAGGAGATGGCGGATTCAAAAAACCGAACAAAAAACCTGAATTTGATGGAGCGACAACAGATTCAGGAATGGATAAAAATGCAGGATGAGAAATTTTATCCAATGAATATGAATTATTGGGTCAATGATTCGGAACTTCAAAATAATTCCCGAAAAGCTAACGGTGAAATGATCTCTTATCAATATGATATTTATGATTTTGACAAGGTTAAATTATATGAAACCCCGAAAGAAAATATCAATGTAAGTTTTGGTCATTTTGAAGAGTTAAAACCCGTGGAAGATGCGTTGCGGCACATGAATAAAAACCAGGAAGTTACCCTCTTAATTCCTTCCGCACTAGGATTTGGGACCTATGGTGATCAGGACAAGATCCCAAATGACATGCCTCTTATCATTAAATTAAAAGTACTTTAAAAATATTGCTATTTATGTTAAAAAAAAATTTATTAATCGCGTTAGCAGCGATATCACTAACAAGTTGTACCCCAATTTATAAAAAAATGAACGTAGACAAAGAAACTTACGCAGGTCTTAAAGATGGCCTTTACGCTAATTTCCAAACATCAAAAGGAAATATGATCGTTAAATTTGAAGACAAAAAAGCTCCGGTTACCGTTGCAAATTTTGTTGGTTTAGCAGAAGGTAAAATCGATAATAAATCAAAAGCGAAAGGAGTCCCTTTTTATGATGGAACTATTTTTCACCGAGTTATCAAAGATTTTATGATTCAAGGTGGTGATCCAAAAGGAACAGGAATGGGTGACCCAGGTTACAAATTTGATGACGAAAGAAATGACTTGACCCACACAGGAAAAGGAATTTTATCGATGGCGAATTCAGGACCGAATACCAACGGATCTCAATTTTTCATTACTGAAGTTGCAACACCTTGGTTAGATGGAAA
Organism: Kaistella carnis; assembly: GCF_003860585.1. NCBI lineage: Bacteria > Pseudomonadati > Bacteroidota > Flavobacteriia > Flavobacteriales > Weeksellaceae > Kaistella > Kaistella carnis. The sequence continues at coordinate 561,368 of NZ_CP034159.1, forward strand.
ACATACCATATTCGGCGAAGTGGTGAATGGTATTGAAGTAATTGATACAATTGCAAATGTTGAAAAGGGACCTCAGGACAAACCAAAAACTGATGTGGTTTTAGAAAAAGTAGCCATTTTCTCCAAAGGAGAGGAGTACAAAGGTTACGATGCTGCCAAGATCTTTAACGAGGGAAAATCTAAAATTAAAGAAAATAACAAAGCCATTTTAGAAAAAATTGAAGCTGATAAAAAGAAGAAAGAAGAAGAATTTGCGGCGAATCAACAAAAGTTAGTTGATGATTTAAAAGCGACAATGACGCCAACTGCTTCCGGTCTTTATTACAAAATTACGCAGACTGCAGAAGGTAAAAAACCAAATGTTGGAGACGTAGTTTCTGTACATTATGCAGGTAAATTAGTTGATGGAACAGAGTTCGATTCCTCTTTCAAAAGAAATGAACCTATTGAAATTCCAATTGGTGTAGGTCAGGTAATTAAAGGTTGGGATGAAGGAATTCTTCTTCTAAAGGAAGGTGAATCTGCAACACTATTGATTCCTTCAGAATTGGGTTATGGTGCAAGAGGAGCTGCAGGAGTTATCCCGCCAAATGCCTGGTTAATTTTTGACGTACAACTCGTTAAAATTAAAAGCAGTTTAACAAAATAAACCGTAATCTTCTAGATTATATTATTGCTAAAAAAGAGCACTTCAATTTCTATTGAAGTGCTCTTTTATTTTTCAAAGAAATAAATAGTAAAATGATAATTAAAAGTAACCGATTGATTATGTTTTTATGAAACTAATCAAAATTCATTATATTTAATTTATTAAAAGGCTGTTTTAACTACGACTTATTAAACTTCAATTTGGTATATTTGTTAGACAAAACAAACTAAGCTGAATAGATTTTTATTTTCTACACTTTACATGTAATAAAATTTTTAGCATTTACTGGAAATTTATTGCGAGCTCTATAATTTTCTTGTCTATAAAAAGTAGGCAATAGAATTAAAAGACGTGGGGGTAAAAACTAGTAACGAGACCAAACAAATGATGATTTAATTTTCAATGCCGATCGGGCAAGCTTAGTTAATGAAAATAAAAATTGTTAATCCGACGGTAAAGTAAAAAGGTATATCAGCGATATACCTTTTTTATTTTAAATTACTTTTTCACCGCAAATTTTGCAAAATCTAGCATCATCATCTACGTCATTATTTCCGCAACGATTACAAACCTTGCCTATTTCCTGACGCTTGTTACGCATCTCTGCCGTCACAATTCCGGTAGGAACTGCAATAATGGAATAACCTGCAAGCATTAAGAGCACAGATAGGAATTTACCCAACGGCGTTCCCGGCGAAACATCACCATATCCAACGGTTGTTACTGTGACAACAGCCCAATAAACACTTTGGGGAATGCTTTCAAAACCTTCACGATGGCCTTCCACCATAAACATCATCGAGCCAATAATGACAGAAAAAATAATTAGGAATAAAAGAAAGATATAAATTTTTCGGGAACTGTTTTTCATGGCACGAACAATAAAATAACCATCGTTCATAAAATCCATCAGATTTAAAATCCGGAAAATTCTTAACATTCTAAGCATTCTTAGAATTAAGAAATATTTTGTAATCGGGAAGAACAAACTCAGATAAAAGGGAAGAATCGCAAGAAAGTCGATGATTCCGAAGAAACTGAAAATATATGCTTTCTTATTTTTAATGGTAAGGATCCTCAGCGCGTATTCTATGGTAAAAAAAGCAGTAATGATAATTTCTAAAATGACGAAAGCATTATGAAATTTAGCGTCGAAAATTTGTACACTTTCCATCATAACGATGAAGGTGCTTACTAAAATGAGAACCAACAGTAGAAGGTCAAACAGTCGTCCCATTTTAGTGTCAGACTTGAAGATAATACGGAAAAGCTGTCGTTTCCATTTCGTCCTCTCAGGCAAAAAATTATGTTCTCTTTCCATTGAACTTTGCAGTATAATTAAATAATTAATTCTTAAATTCGTTACAAACATAACAAAATGACAGTAAACCAAGTCATCTCCGACTTAAAAAATGTAATTCCTTTGGCTCAAGCAGAAAATTATGATAATGTAGGATTGCTTTGTGGCGATCCCGAAAGAGCGGTCACAGGAATTTTGGTTTGTCATGATGCCTTGCATAATGTTGTAGAAGAGGCGATTAGGAAAGACCTGAATTTAATTGTGACTTTTCATCCCATCATCTTCTCAGGATTAAAATCCATTACGGGTAAAAATTATGTAGAAAAGGTAATCATGAAAGCTATTGAAAATAAAATTGCAATCTACGCGATTCATACGGCTTTTGATAATGACTATTTTGGAGTGAATTATCGGATCTGCGAAGTACTCGGGTTGAAAAATCAAAAAATTCTGATGCCAAAAGTTCAGGATTTACGAAAACTTGAAGTCTATGTTCCGCAAGATCATGCTGAAGAAGTTAAAAATGCTTTATTTACAGCCGGCGCCGGAAACATAGGATTTTATGATGAATGTAGTTTTTCCATCGAAGGCACGGGAACTTTTCGACCTTTGGAAGGATCAAATCCATTTTCTGGAAGTGAAAATATCAGAGAAAACGCGAGCGAAAAATTGATTTCAGTCATCTTTGAAAGTTATAAGGAGCATAAGATTTTAGATGCCGTAAAAAATTCACATCCTTATGAGGAAGTAGCCTATCAAATAATAAAATTAGAAAACGAAAACCAATATCTTGGGTTGGGTAGATTTGGTGAATTTGAAGTGGAAATGGAGGAGGCTGAATTTTTAAATTTCGTGAAAGAAAAATTTAATTTGAAGGTGATCAAACACTCAGATTTTACGGGCAAAAAAATTAAGAGAGTAGGCGTTTTGGGCGGAAGTGGAGCAAGCGGAATTTCGGCGGCGATTTCTAAACAATGTGATGCGTATTTAACCGGGGATTTAAAATATCATGATTATTTTCAAAGTGAAGGTAAAATGTTGATTGGCGACATCGGACATTTTGAATCTGAACAATTTGTTACCCAGCATTTAGTTGAAATATTATCACAAAAATTCACTACCTTTGCCATCTCAAAATCTACTGAGAAAACCAATCCTGTTAATTATTTTTTATAAAATATGGCTAAGAAAAACGTAGAAATCTCCGTCGAAGACAAACTAAGAGCATTATACGACCTACAAATCATTGATTCTAGGTTAGATGAAATCCGCAGTACAAGAGGTGAATTGCCAATTGAGGTGGAAGATTTAGAAATTGAGATCGAAGGTCTTGAAAAGAGAGCTGAAAAGTTTCAAAGTGAAATTAAGGCGCAGAATGATGAAATCAATACTAAAAATGAAATCATCAATCATGCGAAATCTTTGATTGAAAAATACAAAACTCAGCAAGATAACGTACGAAATAACAAAGAATTCGAATCTTTGGAAAAAGAAATCGAATATCAAGATCTTGAAATTCAGCTTTCTGAAAAAAGAATTAACGAATTTAGTGCAAAAATCGCTCACAAAAACGAAACACTGGAGGAGCTTAACAATAAGATTGCAGAATTAAAAAATCACCTTAAATTTAAAAAAGAGGAACTTGAAAATTTAATTTCTGAAACGCAAAAAGAGGAAGATTTCTTACTCGAAAAATCAAATGAATTTGCGAAGAAAATCGACGAAAGATTATTGGCGTCTTACCAAAGAATCCGTACCAATTCACCAACTGGTTTGGCTGTTGTAGGTTTAGAAAGAGGAGCTCCAAAAGGATCTTTCTTTACTTTGCCTCCACAGAAACAAATGGAGATTGCGCAGCGTAAAAAGATTATCATTGATGAACATTCAGGAAAAATCTTGGTTGATGACGATATGGTAAACGAAGAAAATGAGAAAATGAAAGACATTATTAAATTTTAATAAAGTTTTCAACATAAAAAAACCGGTTTGATATTTTTCAAACCGGTTTTTTTAGGTGTTAATTTTAAGTCATTTTTACTGCAGTTAAAAAGTCTTTTATTCTTTTCATGGCTTCCCGCAACTCATGTTCTGAAGCAGCGTATGAAAATCGAATACAATTTGGATTACCAAAAGAAACGCCACCAACGGTTCCTACCTGTGCATGCTCCAACAGAAACATTGAGAAATCATCTGCATTATTAATTTTAGTTCCATTTAAAGTTTTCCCTTTGTAAAAAGAAATATCAGGAAAGAAGTAAAAAGCAGCTTTCGGATAATTGATATTAAATCCTGGAATATCCTTCATCAAGTCATAAACAATATCCCTTCTTTTTTTAAATTCTTCCACCATAAATCGATATTCACTTGGGTCAGTCTGCAGAGCAGTAACCGAGGCTTTTTGCGCCATCGAATTTGCACCACTTGTCATTTGCCCCTGAATCTTCTCACACGCTTTTGCCAGCCATGTTGGACACGCAGAATAACCAATGCGCCACCCAGTCATTGCAAAAGCTTTCGACATTCCATTAATCACAGCAGTTTGTTCATACACTTGAGGAAACTCTGCAATGGACGTATGTTGACCCTCATAATTAATAAATTCATAGATCTCATCGGAGATAATGGTGATCTGAGGATATTTAGCAATTACATTCGCAATCGCTTCTAACTCTGCCCGCGTATAATAACTTCCGGAAGGATTGCAGGGGGAACTATAAAGCAAGGCCTTTGTTTTAGGCGTAATTGCTTTTTCTAATTGCGCTGCGGTCATTTTAAACTCGGTGTCGATGGAAGTTTCAATAAATACGGAAGTTCCATCCATCATTTTTACCATTTCGTCATAACTCACCCAATACGGTGCGGGTAAAATCACCTCGTCGCCTTTATTAATAATGGAGGCCAGAACGTTAATGATTGCCTGTTTCGCGCCATTAGAAACACAAATTTGAGACGCATTATATTCAAGATTATTATCTCTTTTTAATTTACCACATATTGCTTCCCTTAAATCCAAAAATCCTGGAACAGGAGAGTAGTGACTGAAATTTTTATTGATGGCCTCAAATGCTGCTTCTTTGATATTGTTGGGCACGTCGAAATCGGGTTCGCCTAGAGTTAAACTGATAACATCGATGCCGGCAGCTTTCATTTCACGCACTTTATTACTCATCACAAAAGTCTGCGAAAAACTCAGTCTGTTTAACCGATCAGAATATTTTTCCATAATTATTTTTAAGTGAATCAAAGATAATTTTTTACTTTGAACCTGCAAAAACAAATAGGAAGTGAAATCGTTTCTTTACTTTTGTGAAAAATATGTCTAAAATGTCTGTTGAATTAATCGAAAAATATTTTCCAAACCTTTCTGACCATCAGAAAAAACAATTTGCTGATCTAAATGATTTATATAAAGAGTGGAACGAAAAAATCAATGTGATTTCCCGCAAAGATATGGAGTCCCTATATGAGAAGCACATTCTTCATTCATTAGGAATCGCAAAGATCATGGAGTTTGCACCAGGAACAAAAGTACTGGATATTGGAACGGGCGGCGGTTTTCCCGGTATTCCTTTAGCAATCTTATTTCCAGAAGTTCATTTTACATTAGTTGATTCGATCGGTAAAAAAATTTCGGTGGTTAAAGAGGTTTCGGAAGGAATTGGTTTGAAAAATGTAAAGGCCATACATGCACGTGCAGAAGACATTAAAGATCAGTTTCACTTTGTCGTAAGTCGTGCTGTGACTCAAATGCCGGTATTTCTTCGTTGGTTACGCGGTAAATTTGCCAAAGATCAGTTTAATCCAAAACACAATGGCGTTCTCTATTTAAAAGGTGGTGATTTAGCTGAGGAACTTTATGGATTAAAAGCCGAGTTATTTCCCCTAAAAAATTATTTCGAAAGTGAATTTTTTGAGACCAAAAAAGTAGTATATTTATCTAAAGGAAATTTTAATTCCTAATTCTTTGTACTAAAGGAATAATTAATGTCGTTTTAATAAAAAATAGAGCATTATGAAGAATATTTTAAAATTTTGTCTTTCATTATTAATGACGATGATGATTTTCAGTTGTAACGACCGTGAAGAAGGTGACCTGATTATTGGTACTGACCGCATAAAAATTGACAGCGTTAAAATTGCGCAAGATTCTATGGACGTGCTAACCACGCAGACTATAAAAACTTATTCCAATTACAGTGGCAATTGCGAAGGATTTTACGGCTATGATTATGTTCATAAAAATGACTTGACAAGGGAGGTTACTTCCTATAATTTTAAAACCGATGCGGCATGTACCGAAATTGTAACCCGCGCTTCACTCATCAATTTTCGTCCGCAACAAGCTGGTGATTATATTTTTAAATTTTGGAATGGTCTAAATTCCTCCGGAGAAGATATTTGGATCGAAAAAACAATTAAGGTTCAATAAGCGAACTTCTATATTTTTAAGGGTTTTCATAAAGCATCGAAAAATCGAATTTTTTTTGATGCTTTTTCATTTAAAATTTCCTATTTTTCATTTTTAAATATTTTAATGATAATCAAGTGTATGAGCACTTGTTTACCTAATTATTTTCTTTAATAAAAATCATTAAATTTAAAAAGCAAAATATCGATCGATGAAATTTTTAAATAAAATAGTAACTGAACTTCTTGCACAAAATTCAGATTTAGGAACATTTAATATTGTACTTCCGGGAAAAAGGCCCGTCGTTTTTATTAAAAGAATATTGCAGGAGAAAAACTATTCGGGAATGTTGCCCAATTTTTTTACAGTTGAAGATTTAATTAAAGATATCTCAGATAAACAGCCGGTTCAGGGAATTGCATTGTGGCTTTTTGCTTTTGAAGTTTATAGGGAAATTCAGCCTTCCGAAGATTTTTCTAATTTCTTAAAATGGTTCCCAACCTTACTAAAAGATTGGGATGATATCTTGAAATTTTCGGATTCTGACAAAGCTGTTTTAGAGTATATGTTTGATGAAGAACGCATAAAAAACTGGTCAGAGAATTTAGGCGATGACGAAAAACCTTTAAAGAAATTTCTTAATTTCTGGCAGAAAATGAATTTATTTTTGCCGATCCTGAAGCAAAAATTAACTGAAAATAATTGGGCTACTTCAGGAATGATTCATGAAGCTGCAAAAAATAAAATTGAAGAATACGCCAAAAACACAACTGGTAAATTTGTTTTTTGTGGATTTAATGCCTTTACTCCTGTAGAGGAAAAACTGGTAAGAAATCTAATGCAGTGGGATAAAGCGCAATGCTTCTTCCAGGCAGACGAATACTACATCAATGATGAAAGACAGGAAGCCGGAAAGTTTTTACGCAGTATAAAAACCTGGAAAGAATTTAATGAAAGCCGAAATTTTAAGTGGATTGAAGATGATTTTTCCCAACCCAAAAAAATTAAAGTTTACGAAGTTTCCGGAAATATAACCCAGGCAAAAGTTTTACCGGAAATCTTTGACGAAATAAGCGAAGAAAATCTTTCAAAAACCGCGGTGGTTTTATTAGATGAAAATCTGCTTCCAACTTGCCTGGATTCGATGAGTAGAGTAGAGCATCTTAATATTACCATGGGTTTCCCTTTAAAAAATTTGGGTTTCAGTAATGCGATGAAACAGCTTTTCTATCTGCAGAAACAATTAGAGAAGAAAGATTCTTCCTATTATTATAATGATGTGCTTTCCGTTTTAGAAGAACTTCCTAATGAGGAAAGTGATCAGAAAATCATTCGGGATTTTAAAGCTAAAATTGAAGAAAGAAATATCGTTTATATTTCAAAAAAGCAGTTCAAAGAATTTTTGTGGGAACTTTCTTATTTTAAATTATTTGAAAAGCCCACATCTATTAAGGAATTTATTGATTTGATGATTTCCTTCTGTTATCAGCTAAAATTCCGGGATCTGGATGATATTTTATATGAAAACATTTCCCATTTCGAGAAGAGTTTTAAAATAATCAAAAATCAGCTTACACCTTACACCTTCGAAGTAAAAATGGAAACGCTGGAGGTTTTAATCAATCAACTGGTGAGTTCTGAAACCATTGATTTTCAGGGAGAACCACTTCAGGGTTTACAAGTGATGGGACTTCTGGAAACTCGATTACTCAACTTTGAGAATATTATTTTACTCTCTGCAAATGAGGGAAAACTTCCGCTCGGAAATTCTCAGAATACGTATCTCCCTTTTGATGTACGCCAGCATTTTCACCTTCATACCTTTTTAGAAAATGACAGTATTTATGCCTACCATTTTTACCGTTTAATTCAAGATGCGGAAAATGTTCATTTGCTTTTTAACGCTTTAAGTTCCGGTGTGAATACTGGGGAAAAAAGTCGTTTTATCACCCAAATTGAAATTGAGGATCAACATCACGAAATCGAACATGTTATTATTGAAAATTCGTCGGAACCCATTAATAAACAGTTAATTCAGATTGAAAAAACGCCTGCAGTTCTGCAAAAACTGGAAGACTGGAAAAAAAGAGTTTCTCCATCTCATCTGACTTCATTTATCTACAATCCGATCGATTTCTATTTGACTAAAATTTTAGGAACGAGGGAAACGAGCGAAATGGAGGAGGAGCTTTCCCAAAGGAGCTATGGTAATCTTGTTCATTACGCACTTCAAATTATATATGAAAAACATCTTGGTAAAAAATTATCCTGTAATGATTTAGAGTTTTCAGATAAAGAATTGATTGAAGTGTTAAATCAGGCAATTGTGAAGCTAAATCATCAAACGGATTTCTATGAAAAAGGGATGAATTACATTCATAAATCGATTGCAGAAAGGGTAGTACGTACTATTTTGGAAGTAGATAAACAATTAATTGCGGATGGAAACACATTAGAAATTTTAAGTGTTGAAGGAAATTTTGAAAACATTGATTATTATTTCAATGAAGACAAAACCGATAAAGTTTCTTTCTATGGATTTATTGATCGAATTGACCGACTGAATGGAAAACTCAGAATAATTGATTACAAAACCGCAAAGACAAAAAACCTTTCAATTAAAGAAGCTAAAAAAGAAGAGGAAGAAGAAAAACTTGAACAGTTATTTTTTAAAGATGATTATAAACAGGCGATGCAACTTTGTGTGTATGCCTATGCCGTTTTAAATGATACAAAATATCCGGATAATTTTGTGCAGTGCGGAATTTGGAGTTTTGCGGAAGCGAATAAAGGCGTACAGAATCTACAGATTTTTGGAGAGCAAGAAATTTCTAGCCCTTTGCTTAACGATCCTATGAAGTGGATTAAAAATGTTATTGAAGAAATTCTAAATCCAGCCAACGATTTTGTGGAAGAAGTGAAACAATCCTGGTAAAAAATAAGAATGACTCTTTCAATTTATAAATAAAAAACCTTTAAGATGTTTAAGTCTTAAAGGTTTTTTTTGATATTTAAAAGTTCTCTCTTCGATTATCCGAAAGCATTAATTCCAGTAATATCCATTCCTGTGATCAACAAATGAATGTCATGTGTTCCTTCGTAGGTAATTACGGATTCCAGATTTGCAGCGTGGCGCATCATCGGGAATTCTCCCATAATCCCCATTCCACCTAAGATCTGACGTGATTCTCTGGCAATATCAATGGCCATTTTCACATTATTTCTTTTCGCCATAGAAATCTGAGCCGGAGTCGCTTTATGTGCATTCTTTAAATTTCCTAGTTGAAGACAAAGCAATTGTGCTTTTGTAATTTCTGTTAAGAATTCTGCCAGTTTCTTTTGTTGTAACTGGAAAGAAGCAATTGGTTTTCCGAACTGATTTCTTTCTTTTGCATATTGAACCGCGGTACAATAGCAGTCGACAGCCGCACCAATTACGCCCCAGGAAATTCCGTAACGTGCAGAGTTTAAGCAGGACAGAGGTCCTTTTAATCCCGTCACTTTTGGTAATAAATTTTCTTTTGGAACTTTTACGTTATCAAAAACAAGTTCTCCCGTTTTTGACGCACGAAGCGACCATTTATTATGAGTTGTAGGCGTTGTAAAACCTTCAAAAGCTCTTTCTACAATAAGGCCCTGTACTTTACCTTCTTCATTTTTTGCCCAAACTATAGCGATGTCACAAACAGGTGCGTTTGTAATCCACATTTTTGCACCATTCAGTAAATAGTGATCACCTTTGTCTACGAAATAGGTTTCCATAGAACTGGGATCAGAGCCGTGATTCGGTTCCGTTAACCCAAAAGAACCAATCATTTCACCGCTCGCTAAATGCGGTAGAAATTTTTTCTTTTGCTCTTCGGAGCCATATTCATTAATTGGAAACATGACCAAAGAACTTTGAACAGAAGCTGCCGAACGAATCGCAGAATCTCCTCTTTCTAATTCCTGCATAATGATTCCGTAAGAAATTTGATCAAGACCCGAACCTCCGTATTCTTCCGGAATATAAGGACCAAGCGCTCCAATTTTCCCTAATTCTTTCATCAAATCAGCAATGTCGGTATGATTTTGTGCGGCATCATCAATTTTAGGCATCACAAAACTTTCAACCCAATCCCGTACCGATTGGCGTATAAGTAGGTGTTCTTCAGTAAGTAAGGAATCAATTCCGTAGTAATCGGGGATGGAATTTAATGGATAATAAGACATATTATATAGTTTGCCCTAATGTAGGATTTTTTAAATTTTTAATAAAACATTTCTGGAAAATTTATTGCAGTAAGAAAAGAACCGGATTAAATATTATTTTATTTTAAAGTTCTTCTCAAAATTGTTACAATCTGCCTGTTTTAAAACATGTACATCGTATTTTAAGGCGTTTGGATTTGCATACATTGATTTTATTCCATCTACTTTATATTCTCCGGTGGCTTCCAAAAGGTTACCGTCTTTTTTGAGGAAATAAATTTCGCGTTCAGAAGTGCTTCCTTCAGATTCAAAAGTGTACATCAATTTTAAAGTATCACCATTTTGGCTTCCCATTAAATCACCATAAGAACTGTCTTTTTCAAAATTTTTGTATCTCAATTTGCCCGTAATTGTTCCCAGATTATCATCCAAACTGATAAAGACTGAATCTTTATTTATCGCCTCCATATAGCATGTTTGTAGCGTGGAAGATTCAATTGGTTCATTGGTTTCGGGAATTACAATGGTGTCCTTCAATGAATTATCAGTGTTCACTATTTCCGTTGATTTTTTTTCACAACTGAAAGCCAATAAGGCAATACAAGCTGTTAAAACATAACTTTTCATAAACTATTATTAATCTTTTATTGGTGCCTAAATTTAGTAAAATAAAACGGAATCCTTTAAAGGAATTAAAAATGATGTAATTTTAATGAAGTCAAAAATATCCTAAAAACAAAATTTCAACAGGAAGATTACTTCAAAGAATTTAATGATGCTTTATATAATCTGCAGAAAAAAGTAAATCGAAATTTATTAATAACATCTAAATTTTTTTTGAGAACGATTGAAATGAAATCCTAATCGCTGAGAATCGGCTTTAGCTATTTAAAATGATAATGAGGCGGATTATTTAAAAACTCAGACTTAAAAATTATATTTTTATTTTGAGAACAATTGAAATTAAATCCTAATCGCTGAGAATCGGCTTTAGCTTTTTAGAATGATAATGATGCGGATATGTAAAAAATTGAGGTTTAGTTAATATTCAATTTTAATGAACATCTTACCTATAAAAGTTATTCATGACAGAATTAGATTATATTTTAAGAATTCTAATGTAAATTACAGAAAAGTATCACAACTCTTCCACTTAATAAAAAGTCTTATAATTTATATTATGTTAAATTGAAATTGTTTCCAGTTATTGTTTTTGTACTTAAGTCAGAATTATCTTCAATGATCGTTTGATAGTAAATTTAACTTTTTAAATATCTTAGAAGTCTATTCATTTTGTCTAAACAATTAATCCATTTATTTCAAACATCATTTAAAATACTCCAATCGTAAACTTGGAACACTGTTGATTCTAATGACTTCATAAAAAAAGTCTTCCAATTTGGAAGACTTTTAAAATTATTTTTTTAAACATTTTTCTAAGAACTGATCTTGTTCCCATAAAGTATGTAAAATGTTTTCTTTGGCTGCATATCCGTGCGCTTCTTTAGGTAAAAGAACCATTCGCACCGGCGCACCCAAATTTTTCAATGCCTGGAAATATCTTTCCGTCTGCAAAGTAAATGTTCCGGGATTATTGTCAGCTTCACCATGAATCAACAACATTGGTGTTTTCATCTTATCCGCTTGCATAAACGGCGACATGGTATTGTAGATTTCTGGAACATCCCAATAATTTCTCTGTTCACTCTGGAAACCAAATGGCGTCAAAGTTCTGTTATAAGCGCCACTTCTGGCAATTCCGCACGCATAATCCTTTGAATAAGTCAATAGATTTGCGGTCATAAATGCACCGTAAGAATGTCCGCCAACCGCAACTTTAGTTCGGTCAATGTAGCCTAATTTATCAACGGCGTCGATGGCTGCCTTTCCGTTCGCAACCAACTGGGTCACAAAAGTATCATTCGGTTGGGCATCACCTTCACCAATAATTGGGAATGAAGCATCATCCAAGACGGCATATCCTTTTGTCACCCAATAAATAAATGAACCATAACTTGGGAAGGTAAAATCATTCGGATTCTGCGTGTTTTGTCCGGCAGTATCTTTATTCACATACTCTCTCGGGTACGCCCAAATTAAAAGCGGCAATTTCTCTTTATGATTTTTTCGGTCATAATTTGCGGGTAGATAAAGGGTTCCGGTAAGCTCTACTCCATCATTTCTTTTATATTTAATGACTTCTTTGTACACATTTTTTATGCTTTCAAAGGGGTTTTCAAAATTCGTCACCGCAGTTGCTTTTCCGTTTTTAATGTTTCTGACAAAATAATTAGGATATTGACTGGAAGACTGCTCAACGACTAAAACTTTACCACTTTTTGCATCTAAAATATCAACAATGCTTTCTTTGGAGTTTTTGAGGTTTGATTTATAAATTCTCTTTTTCCCTAATCCATTCAGATCAAGTTCATCAATGAAAGGAAACTGGCCATCTTTTGTAAACCCGTCTCCTATTAAATGTGCTTTATTGTTATCAATATTAATAACAGATCTTCCGAATTTGTTCTTCGTTTCAACAAAATTTCCGTGATCACTGTAAACGTCCTGATAATTTCTGTCATCAATTATTTTGGAAGAATTATCTGTTAAATTCACCAAATATGATTTAGAATTTCGGGTGTCATACCAGCTGTCAGTTATAATCGCAACATTAGAATTTGACCATTCGATATTACTAAATCTCTGCTTTGTTTTGAAAAATGACCGAGGTTCTGCATTGAAAGGCGCTTCCCATAAGAAAAGTTCATCACGGTATTCCACTTGTTTTGCCTGATCTCCCCCCCATCCAAAGCTTCAGCATAAACCAAAGTCGCCGGTTGATCATCTCGCCAGCTCATATTTCTCTTTCCGGCTCTTACAGAAGAAAAACCTTTCGGCATAATCTCATTTAACGGAGTTTCGTTAACCGTTTTCACTAAATTTAGTTCTTTATCATAAACGGTAGAAGTCATTGGAAATCTATTGAGCGGAACAATATAAGAATAAGGTTTTTGAATGGTGGTCAGCATCAAATAGTTACCGTCTGGAGAGAAATTTACAGACGTATATAATTCAGCATCTTTAAATTTTTGAGCGGTTCCGGAAGTCGATATTTTTACCAGTTCGGACTTTGCCAACGTTTCAAAATTGGCTTCATCCTGAGGATTTTTCAACAAATCCTGATAGGTTCTGTTTTGGGAAACTTTTCCATCAGAATTAGAAACAATTGGACCTGTAGGAAGATTTTTCTTCTCGTCAATCAATTCTTTTCGGTTTGCCGGAATGACCTTAACCAAAAGATTTTCCGAATCTGACATCCAAACAAAAGGGCTTCCTAAATTTGCGTTTAGTGGCTGATTTGAGACCTTTTTTGCAGTATTGGTTGCTAGATCCAGAATCCACAGCTCCACTGCATTTGAGGTCGTATTTGTAAAAGCCAATTTTTTTTCATCCGGAGAGAAAGACAGATATGCTATCTTAGGATTATTGGGCAAACCTTTAACCTGTGCTTCGTTTTTATCGGTTAACTTTCTTGTCTTTAGGTTATTCACATACGTAATGGTACTCGAGATATTGGTAACAGGATTCACACGTAAACCCGCAAGTTTCATTTCTTCCTGATTAAGGTCATCTAAGGTTTTATACGTTGACCGGTAAGAGAAAATCATCCAGTCTCGCTTACTGTTCATAGAAACAGAAGGTGCCCTTTCAAAATCTGCGAGTTGCAAAATTTCAGGCGAAGGCTTTTGATAAGTGATGTTTTCTTGCGCATTTACAAACATCATACAAAGAAGTGCAATCGTCGTGAGTCTTTTTTTCATGAATACTTTTTTCTCAAAAGTATCAAAAATATATGGCTTTAACAACAAAGAAAATCCGCTTGGAATGAGCGGATTTATAATTTAAAAACATATGAATTACTTTACCATTTAGATTCCCGTCTTTTGGTAAGCATATTGTCGATTGAATACTTTCGCGAGCCAAAGGCAAATATCAGCGTAAAAATACTCAGATAAAGTAAGCTGTTCTCCCTTAAGCTGAATGGATCTGAGTAATGATATCCAAACGCAGCAATTATCATCATCAACATTAAAATTAAACTGGAAGCTCTCGTAAAAAGTCCGATGATGATAAAGAAAGCGCCAACTATTTCTATAATTGTAGCTATAATCAAAGTCGTTTCCTCGCTAAGGCTCAGAAAATTGTAAAATTTAATTGGTTCACTACTGAGCAAATTTTCTAATTTTGGGAGTCCATGCAAAAAAATCATTGCAATACCAATAAATACCCGAACCAGAAGCATCATTATATCATTGAGGACAGAAGAATCTTTGGTTGAAAAAAAATAATTCATGTGAATTTTTAATTACAAATTTAGTAAAGGTCAATACATATAAAACACACGCTGGATTAATTTAACGGTACCCAAAATTTTTCAGATCACGGTCATTTTTGCGCCAGTCCTTTTTCACCTTCACAAATAGATTGAGGTGTATTTTTTTGGAAAAGAACTTTTCCAGATCTATTCTAGCCTCCGTTCCTACTTTTTTAATGGCGTCACCTTTATGGCCAATAATAATTCCTTTCTGCGTATCACGTTCGACATAAATCACCGAATCTATGAAGATAATGCCTTCTTTTTCCTTAAACATTTCAGTAACAACTTCTACAGAATAAGGAATTTCTTTGTCGTAATTTAAAAGGATTTTCTCCCGAATGGTTTCATTTACAAAGAATCTTTCCGGTTTATCAGTGTATTGATCTTTATCGTAATACGGCGGACTTTCAGGAAGCATGGATTTTAATTTCGGCAAAATCACCTCCGTATTAAATCCGGTCAATGCTGAAATTGGTAAAATCTCAGCTTTAGGAATCTGTTCATGCCAAAACTCCATAATCCGCTCTAAATCCGTTTGATTAGACGCATCGATTTTATTGACAAGAATTAAAACAGGAACTGGGATTTTATTCAATTTATCGATCAAAAACTCACTCGGTTCAGTTTTATCGGTAATATCTACGATGAATAGAAAGACATCTGCATCTTGCAGTGAATCTTTTACAAAATCCATCATTTTTTCCTGAAGACCATATTTCGGGTCTAAAACTCCCGGCGTGTCAGAAAATACAATCTGTAAATCCTCTTCATTATAAATACCGAAAATTCGGTGTCTGGTAGTCTGTGCTTTTTGGGTAACAATAGCCAACTTCTCTCCCATCAATTGGTTAAGAAGGGTGGATTTGCCGGCGTTTGGTTTGCCGACAATATTTACGAATCCTGCTTTATGCATTCTTATGTGTTGAAATAGTTAAAATTAAAGATAATGAATTTTCAAAATCATCACAAAGGTAGTGAAACATTGTTGTACGGATAAAATTTGAGCGGGTATTTTTATATGACCATCAGATGTGTGCGTCTATAACGAATTAAAGAGTTATTTATTTATCTTTATAATACAATGAATAAAAAGTGGTGGTCAGTTCAATGTTTAATGAAGGTCACTATTTAAATCTTACTTTTAGTTAATCAGAATAAAAAGTTGATTTGTGACCGAATTATAAGTGATTATAGAGACACTTTTAAAAGGCACAATTATTTCATTAAACCCACTCATTAAAAACATAAAACTATGAAAGCAATTTGGAATGGAGCAATAGGATTTGGTTTGGTAAATATTCCCATTAAAATGTATTCTGCGGTCGAAAACAGCAATTTAGATTTGGATATGCTGGATAAAAATGATTTTTCAAATATCAAATTTAAACGGGTTAATGAAAAAACCGGCAAAGAAGTAAAATGGGAAAAT
Source organism: Kaistella carnis (assembly GCF_003860585.1). Lineage (NCBI taxonomy): Bacteria > Pseudomonadati > Bacteroidota > Flavobacteriia > Flavobacteriales > Weeksellaceae > Kaistella > Kaistella carnis. Next base: position 577,723 of record NZ_CP034159.1, read on the forward strand.
ATTGTCAAGGGCTTTTTACTGGATGATAAATATGTTGTTTTAGATGACGAAGATTATGCGGCGGCAAGTCCCGAAAAAACCAAAGTATTTTCTATTGAGCACTTTGTGAAAGAAGCTGAAATTGATTCTATTTATTTTGAAGTTCCTTACTTTCTGGAACCCCAGAAAAATGCTGAAAATGCCTACAATTTGTTGTTAAAGGCTTTAACCAAAACAAAAATGGCTGGCGTTGGAACATTTGTGATGCGCGATAAGGAAATATTTGGGATGATTCGACCTTACGATGATAAAATATTAATTGTTAACAGATTAAGATTTGCACAGGAAATTAGGGATTACAAAGATTTGAAAATTCCAGATAGTAAAAGTCCGAAAGCTGGAGAATTAAAAATGGCGGTTTCCCTTATTGAACAAACCTCGGAGAAATTTGATCCCACAGCTTATAAAGATCATTATGCTGAAGATTTAATGAAGATCATCAAGAAAAAAGCAAAAGGTGGAAAGGTTAAAAAAGCCACAGAAACTAAAGAAGATAATGGAAAAGTAGTCGATTTAATGGCGCAGTTAAAAGCCAGTTTAGAAAGTTCAAAAAAAGATAAAAAAGCCTCCTGATTATGTCTTTAGAAGATTATAACAAAAAGAGAAAGTTCGGCGAAACTCCTGAGCCGGAAGGTGAAAAGGTGGAAAACAGTGGCAAACTTATTTTTGTTATTCAAAGACATTCTGCAACCCGACTACATTATGATTTCCGTTTGGAAATGGATGGTGTTCTTAAAAGTTGGGCCATCCCCAAAGGTCCGTCACTCGATCCGGCAGATAAAAGGCTTGCCATGATGACGGAAGATCATCCGTATGACTACAAAGATTTTGAAGGTACAATTCCGGAAGGAAATTATGGAGGTGGCGAAGTTGAAATTTGGGATTCCGGTACCTATGAGCCTTTAGAAAAGGTGGAGGGAAAAACAGACGATTTAATTATGCGACACGAACTGCATAAAGAATCTCTAAAATTTGTGCTTCACGGTAAAAAGCTAAAAGGTGAATTTGCCTTGGTTAAAATCAAAAATTCTAAAGACGGGAACGCCTGGCTTTTGATAAAACATAAAGATGATTTCGCCCAAAAAAATTATAATTCTGAAGATCATGTTCCGCCAAAATCTAAAGTAACGTTGCGGGAAGAAGCGAGACCTTCAAAAAAAAGGAGTAAGAAAACTAGCTCCTCAGAAAAGACATTTAAAAATTATGCTCCGGCCCTTTCCGGGGAAAGAAAATTAAAAGATTTCATTACACCGATGCTGGCGAAAGTTGGCAAAAAACCTTTTAATGATAAAGAATGGGTTTTCGAAATCAAATGGGACGGCTATCGTGCGATTTCTGATTTACGGGAAGATTCGATTAAACTCTATTCCAGAAATGGTCTTAACTATGCTGAAAAATTTTCAAAAATTGTAAAAGCGTTGGAAGATCAAAAGTTTCCTATGGTTCTGGACGGCGAAATCGTTGCTTTCAATGCTGACGGAAAACCGGATTTTCAAACTTTACAAAAGATTGATGAAAATCCTGATTTAGCAATGACTTTTCAGGTTTTTGATTTGTTGTGGCTTAATGGTCATTCGACTGAAAGTTTAACTTTAATTGAAAGAAAGGAATTATTGAAAGAAGCTTTGGTGGAAAATGAAGTCGTAAAATATTGTGAGCACATTCCCGAACATGGAAAAGATTTTTTTGATCAGATTAAAAAAATGGAGCTCGAAGGAATGATGGCTAAAAAAGCCGACAGTAACTATTCAGAAGGCGTTCGATCTTCGGATTGGCTCAAGATAAAATTTCAAAATACGGAAGATGTTTTAATATGCGGCTTTACCGATCCAAAAGGGTCTCGTAAGAACTTTGGTGCATTAATTCTCGGGACTTTTATTGATGATCAACTCCAGTATTGCGGTCATGCCGGAACGGGTTTTAATGATGAATCTCTAAAAAAATTACATGAAATTTTTAAACCATTCATTACCGAGAAGTGTCCTTTTGAAGAAATTCCCAAAACAAATGGACCGGCAACCTGGTTAAAACCTGAGCTTGTTTGTGAAATTAAATACACGGAAAAAACGAAAGATGGTATTTTTCGTCACCCTGTCTTTATGGGCCTTCGCGAAGATAAAGAGGTAGAAAATTTGAAAAATGAGGACACGGAGGAATCGGAAAGCGATTCGATTCCGATTAGCAGTGGAAAGAAACAGACTAAAATATCTACAGAAATAATCTCAGGTAAAAAAAAGGGTGTTGCAAAACCCACCATTAAATTAACAAATCGAGACAAGATTTATTTTCCGGAAAGTGATATTACAAAGGGTGATTTGATCGATTATTATCAATCTGTTGCGAAATATATTTTGCCTCATTTAAAAAACCGACCACAATCATTGAATAGATTTCCCAATGGAATTAACGGGTTGAGTTTTTATCATAAAGACGCGGGCGATGATGCACCCGACTGGATCGATAAAATCGGTATTTTTTCAGAATCAAACGAAAAGGAAATCCACTACTTAATTTGCAATACCGCAAATGATCTGGCTTATCTCAATAATTTGGGCTGCATTGATTTAAATCCCTGGAATTCCACGATTCAAAATCTGGATCAGCCTGATTGGCTGGCTTTGGATTTGGATCCTTCAGACGATAATACATTTGATCACGTAATTGAAACGGCTTTGGCAGTAAAAGAAGTTTTGGATTCAGCAAAAATCAAAGGATATTGTAAGACCTCCGGCAGCTCTGGAATTCATATTTACATTCCGATGAACGCCAAATATGAGGTGGAACAGGTAAAGAATTTTGCCCATTTGCTGATGCAAAAAGTACAGAAAAAATTGCCTGATCTTACAACTTTAGAAAGAAGTCTAAAAAAACGAAGCAAAGAAAAAATATACCTGGATTATCTGCAAAACCGGTCGGGACAAACCCTCGCGAGTGTTTACAGCGTTCGGCCTAAACCATTTGCGCCGGTGTCTATGCCTTTAAATTGGGACGAACTTAAGTTTGGTTTAAAGGCTACAGAATTCAATATTACAAATTCTCTAGAGCGCATTGAAAAGAAAGGTGATCTGTTTAAACCTGTTTTAGGAAAAGGAATTGATATGCTGAAAAGCTTAGAAAATCTGTCCGAAACCTAATTAAATTTAACTGACGACTGATGCAAGAAATCTGCACATTCGTAAGCCCACATCTTATAAGTAAGTTCTGAGGGATGAATACCATCGCTGAAAAATTCTGCAACCGTTTCACCATCTTTTAGTGTTGCCATCCATTTTTGGATATTAATTTTTTCTGACGGATAAAAGATGTTTTTATTCTTTAAAACCTGCCGATGCAGATAATTAGCAAGAATATTTTTATGCCCTGCCAGAACACATTTCATTTCTGCTGTAAATGCTGGGAAAGCTTCAATAGTTGGTAACTGAGCAAATAAAATGGGAGTATCAGGAAATTTTTCCCGTAAATCATCAATTAAAACCTGAACACTTCTACTCCATTTTTTGGGATGCGTTAATTCAAAAGTATCATTACCACCAATTCCAACCACAATAAGATCGCAGTTTGTCTCCTCAATTTTAGGAATGATCATTCGTTGGATTTGATCAATATTGTAACCAATCTTGGCGTAAACCTTCCAATGGATATTAGATTGGAATAATTCACTTATTTTTTCTGCAAAATATCCCGCGAAACTATTTTTGTGGTAATCCGTTCCGACGCCGGCAAAAGAACTTTCGCCAATGAAAAGAACTTTTAAATTTCTATTGGAAATGATAATGACGGAACCTTCAGGATTTTTAGCTGCCGGCAAAAGGGGAATTTCTTTCTTGATTTTTTTTCCCTGAAAATAAATGATCGGCAATAAAGGGAGCGATCTTAACAGATGTAAAAAATATTTTTTTCTCAACCGTTCACGGATCTTTTAAAAACGATGGGTAAAATCTCATTTTTATTTAAACCGTATTTTTCAATCATATCCTTAGGATATTTTTGAGAATAAAAATTGATATCCACTTCGAAACCTGCGTTTTCTAATCTTTTAAAATAGTCCATTCCGTACCAGCGAACGTGATCGTATTGTCCGAAATGTTTCTGCCGTTCCTGTGGATTTTTAATAGAAAAATCTTCATATGTTTTTTCCAGATCGTTTTTCATAGGAACTTGAAAAATTCCCCAACCCTCTTTTTTCATCACCCTGTAAAGCTCACTCATCGCTTTCTGATCATCCTCAATATGTTCTAAAACATGATTACAGAAAACAATATCGAAACTTTCATTTTCAAAGGGAAGATCTAAAATATCTGCTTTTACATCAACAATCGGGGAATATAAATCTGCAGAAACATAATTAAGATTCTTCATCTTTTTAAATTTCCGCAAAAATTCCTGTTCCGGTGCGATATGCAGAACTTTGTAATTTTTTGTAAAAAAGTCGGTTTCATTTTGAAGATAAAGCCACATTTGGCGATGTCTTTCTAAACTTAAAGTTCCCGGAGATAAAGCGTTTTCGCGTTGCTTTCCATAACCATAAGGCAGGAATTTACGATAAGACTTCCCATCGATCGGGTCTGTGAATTTGTCTCCTTTAAAAAATAAAACAATTAAAGGTCGTGCAAGAATGCTCGCTTTAATTAGGAATGGACGAGGTATTTTGTTGAGAAGGAATTTGGTGATTTTCTTCATTAAAAATCCAACGTAAATGGTTTTTCTTCGTCACTTACAATTCCCAGCGCTTCGTAAATGTAACGATACGTTGAAAGTAACACGGGTTTTCCATTAATAATACAAACATCGTGTTCGAAATGCGCAGAGGGAGAATTGTCTAAAGAAGTTACAGTCCAGCCATCATCATGGAATTTTACTTTTTCAGTTCTTAAATTAACCATCGGTTCAATAGCTAGTACGATCCCGTCTTTTAGTACTTTACCACTCCCCTTTCTGCCGTAATTTGGAACTTGTGGATCTTCGTGCATTTTTCTGCCCAAACCGTGTCCCACTAATTCACGAACAACGCCATATCCATGGGCTTCACAATAGGTCTGAATGGCATTTGATATATCACCAACTCTTTTACCACGAACACACTGCTCGATTCCTTTGTAAAGGGATTCTTTGGTGACTTGCAGTAATTTTTTAGTTTTAGGAGCAACTTCACCCACTTCAAAAGAATAGGCATGATCTCCGTAAAAACCATTCATATAAACGCCACAATCAACGGATAAAATATCACCGTCTTCCAGAGGTTTTTCATTGGGAATACCATGTACAACTTCAGCATTTGGAGAAATACACAGATTTTTTGGGAAACCGTACATTCCCAGAAAAGCGGGCTCGCCGCCATGATCGCGAATAAATTCACCACCCAGATTATCGAGATGTAATGTGGTAACGCCAGGCTTAATTTCTTTTGCAAGCATCCCTAAAGTTTTAGAAACCAATTGGGCACTTTCACGCATTAAGCGAAGTTCTTCTATAGATTTTAACTGTATCACAGGAGTAAGTATATGTTGTATAAAATAGTGGTCATTCGTGGTAAGAAACTACCAGAATAACCCTTTTTTCTTGTCTTTCTTCATTTTAGAGTAGGCTAAAACTTCTTTGCCTTCTACCCGAAATTCGATTCTTTCTGTAATAATATTATAGATTTCTCCCCAACCAGGAAAACCTCCTAAATTGCGGTCATCAATAAATAAGTCTGCATCAATCTTGCGCGATGCCTGACTGTGATCAAAAATCTCACCTTCAAAACTGGAATTTACAGCATAAAATTCTACGCCGTTTTTTCTACAGAATTCAACAGCTTCGTCCAAAGTTTTTCCATGACGGTAAGTCCACAGGATTAAGCGATATCCTTCCGACTGCAGTTTGCGTAAAGTTTCAAAAGCAAATGTTTTTGGCTTTCCAATTCCCGGATATGCATCATCAACCACCGTTCCGTCGAAATCAATTGCAAGTTTTTTACTGTTCTTCATTAGTTTTAAATTTCAGATGTGCAAAGATAAGAAATTTCAATTCGTCAAAAATTATAGTCCCTATATTTTGCTTCTCCTATTAAACGAAAATTGCCAAAGTTCACTGATGCAGTGCTCTTTGGCAATCTCTATATTTTAAAGTGTTTATTAAGATTTAACCCATTTAAACTGCCATTCTAAATCGGGAGTTGAAATACGGTCTGTAACTCTTTGAAGTCTTGATGGAAGTTTCATTAAATATTCCTGAGCTCTTTCCGCTTTTTCATTTAGACCGGTGACATGGTCAATTTTCCAGTCTTCCAGAAGTTCGGAAAGAATATTAATATAATCCTGACCCGTATAAACCATGGCTCGTTGTGCAGCATCACTGAAATGTCCCCAAAGTTCACCCGCTTTTTGTCCGGATTCACGTAATAAGTGTGCAGGCATCACAATTTTTTTTCTCATCATATCTTCGAATGCCAGAATCATCTCCGAAGGATCTAATTCTAAGATTCGAGTTACGAAATGCTTGTAGGCTTTTGCGTGTCTTGCTTCATCTGCAGCGATGACTCCACACATTCTGGAAAGTTTTGTGTTTCCGGTTTGCTTTGCGAATGTGCCTACTCTACGGTGAGAAATATTGGTTGCGGTTTCCTGAAAACTGGTATATACAAAGTTTCTATATGGATCCATTGTAGTGCCGATGTCCAGACCATCTTGAATAAGATACTGTGTCGTCATTTCGATCTCACGCATGTTGACGCGACCGCATAAATAGAGATATTTATTTAGAAGATCACCGTGTCTGTTTTCTTCAGCCGTCCAGCTGCGAATCCACTGTGACCAACCTGATTTTTCTTCCTGATCTACTCCGTCAATGCCCATTAACCAAGATTCATAACTTGGCAACGCTTCTTCAGTAATACAGTCACCGATTAAGGTTACAAAAAGATCGTAACCCATCTCTTGTGCAAAAGTCTGTAACTCATCAACTTCATGTTTAAAGCTATCTGAGGAAGGATCCGGTAAAAAATCGCTGGGTTGCCAAATCTTTTCTACAGGAGTTAAGTAGGAAGAAATGAAATCATCGACATCTTTGCCGAGAGTTCGCATTACTTCCATTCTTACTAATTTATTATACATTTTTCTTCTTTTTTTAATTTTGCGTACAAATATAATTTAAAATTATTATTTATAGCATAAGTTCTTTGTCGATTTTAAAAGAAGCGATCATCTTAGTTTTCAAATTTATTTAAATTTGAACGATGGTGCAATTCTAAAATCAGTTTATAAGTAATCAATTATCCAACCAAAACATCTCCTGTCATAATGCTGGGAATTTCAATTCCCATTACTTTAAGGATGGATGGTGCTACATCTCCTAATTTTCCAGGTTTCAATTTCCAGGTTCGGTCCTTATCCATAACAATTAAAGGAACCAGGTTTGTAGAATGTTGCGTGTTGGGACTTCCATCAGCATTAATCATAACATCTGAATTACCGTGATCCGCAAGAATGAAGACTGCGTAATCATGTTCAAAAGCCATTTTAGCGACTTTTTCAATGCATTGATCTACGGTTTCTGCTGCCTTGACTGCCGCAGAGAAAACTCCGGTGTGACCTACCATATCAGTATTCGCGAAATTTAAACAGATGAAATCTGCGGTTTCATTTTCAATCTCCGGTAAAATTTTCTCTGTAATATCAAATGCTGACATTTCCGGCTTAAAATCATAAGTTGGAACCTCTTTCGGACTTGGACATAACAAACGGCTTTCTCCGACAAATGGCTCCTCCCTTCCACCGGAAAAGAAAAACGTAACGTGAGGATATTTCTCAGTTTCAGCCACTCTTATTTGAGTACGACCATTTCTCTCAAGAATTTCTCCCATTGTTTCATGCAAAACTTCTTCATCAAAAACGACATGCACATTTGAATATTCTTTATCATAATTGGTCATGGTGACGTAATAAAGATTAAGACGACTCATGCCAAACTCGGGTAAATCATGTTGAGAAAGAACTTCTGTGATTTCGCGTCCGCGGTCTGTTCTAAAATTGAAACAAAAAACAACGTCATCAGATTCAATCTTTGCGACGGGCAAACTGCTTTCTTTCAAACAGATGATAGGTTTCAAAAACTCATCGGTAATATTATTTTTATATGCATTGTCAATGGACGATAAAACATTTTGGCTTTGTTCACCGATCCCGTTTACCATTGCGTCATAAGCCAATTTTACGCGTTCCCATCTACGGTCCCGATCCATGGCATAATATCTTCCTACAACTGTTGCTAATTTACCGGTCGTTACGGACATATGTTCCAGCAATTCTTCAATAAACCCTTTGCCTGAGTGTGGGTCGCAATCTCTACCGTCAGTAAATGCATGAACATAAACATTGTCGTTTAGGCCATATTCTTTTGCAGCGGTAAGCAATCCTTTCAAATGGTTGATGTGTGAATGAACACCTCCATCGGAAACCAAACCGATAAAATGAACTTTCTTTTTATTTTTTAAGGCATAGTCAAACGCAGCAGTGATCGCATTTTCCTTCCCTAAGGTTGCGTTTTCTACGGCCATGTTTAACTTGACCAAATTTTGATACACTACTCTACCCGCACCAAGGTTCATATGACCAACTTCCGAGTTGCCCATTTGCCCAAATGGCAAACCTACTGCAATTCCGCTCGCTTCTAAAGTTGTATGTGGATAATTTTGAAAACACGAATCCATAAAAGGAGTATTGGCCTGAGCAATCGCGGAGACTTTCGGGTCGGTGCCCAAACCCCAACCGTCCAGTATGGCTAAAATGGCTTTCTTTGACATTTCTATTTTTTATTTTTGATGATATACAAATTTAGTGATTTACCAGTAAATTCACGACTAAATACGTGATCTTTTAAAAATATACGTTCCTAAATACTAAAGTTATTCAAGTATTTTTTCAAACGCCTTTCTTGACGATCCCCGAAAAAACACTTCTCCGCAATACGTATATCCAAGTTTATCTAAGATTTTTAGCATTGGAGCATTATCAAAATTAGTATCAACTCTTATATCGTAGACTTTATTTAAAAGGGCAACCTCTTCTGTCAGTTCAAATATTTTGGTTGCTAACCCTTTTCCCAGCCAGTTATCATGAACTGCAACACGATGAACTACTACATAATTTTGATCAGAGAGCCACGAGCCAACAATTTCATTGTAGGCAGGTTCAGGTTCAAAAATAATGGTTGTATAAGCCACGATTTCCGAATTAACTTCCAATACATATCCATTTTTATTGTTGATATCATTCAGAATAGTTTCTGGATTAGGGTAACCATCTTGCCATTGGGTGCTGCCATCTTTTTTTCTTCTTAAAATTGCACCTTGAATAATTTTTCATATTATTTCTTGGTCATCTGTTTGAGCGATCCTCAGCTTAAATTGTAGTGGAGATGGGTGCATGTTCGTTTTTTTATTTGTACAAATTTAAAGAACATTATAATTTTAATGACCGCATTTATTAATTTTGAACGTATAATAGTAAAAAAGTAAACATGAAAAAGAAAATTGTTGTTTTTTCCGGTGCGGGAATTTCTGCAGAAAGTGGGGTAAAAACCTTTCGGGATCATGATGGCCTCTGGGAAAATCATCGCATTGAAGATGTGGCGAGTCCGGAGGGTTTTCGTAAAAATCCGCAACTGGTGTTAGATTTTTATAACGCCAGAAGAAGGCAATTAAACGAAGTTGAACCCAATGATGCTCATTTAATTTTAGCAGAATTGCAGGAATTTTATGACGTGGAAATTATCACCCAGAACGTAGACGATTTGCATGAAAGGGCCGGTTCTAAAAAAGTTCTTCATCTTCATGGTGAACTTAAAAAAGCAAGACCTATAGACTCTGATGTGGATATTGTAGTTTGGGAAAATGATTTAAATGTTGGGGATAAAAATGACAAAGGAGTTCAACTGAGGCCACACATCGTTTGGTTTGGTGAAACAGTTTCTGAAATGGAAAATGCCATAGAAATTACTTCGACGGCAGATTATTTTATTGTCATTGGTACTTCGATGACGGTTTATCCGGCAGCAGGGTTAATTCATTATTTACCGGACGATTGTGAAATTTTTGTTATTGACCCTAAATTATCCAATAGTTACACAAAATCAGAACATTATTTTCAAATGTCAGCGACGGAGGGAATGAAGATTTTAACAAAGAAATTTTTGAATAATATGAAATGATTCCAGGGTTTCAAATATTTCGTTAGAAAAAAAAAGAACCGATTAAAAACCGGCTCTCTTTTTTTTTTCACTATTCGTGCTTCTGTGTTGGTACAAAAGTAAGACAAATGTATAAGCAATAACAGCGTGAAAACACCCTAATTAACACATCTCATGTTTTATTGCAAACAAGACGATACCGACGCGTGTTTTTACATTAAGTTTAGCAAATACTGAATCCCTGTATCCATCGATCGTACGTGGACTCAGACACATTTTTTCGGCAATTTCTTTGTAGGTAAGTTCGGAACATGCTAATTTGATAAATTCCAGTTCCCTGTCTTTTAGGGATTTATTAATTTCAATTGTTGCTTTTTCCTCGGTTTTTATTTTAAGCAAACTTTGAGTCACAATATCAGTGTAAAAAATTCCTTTTTGGTGAACGATATTAATGGCACTAAAAAGAATGTCTGGCGACATATCTTTCAGAAGATATCCTTTCGCACCCGCCTTTAACATATTAATGATTGTAGTTTCATTATCTTCCATGGTTAAAGCTATCACTTTAAGATCAGGATATTTCTCCGTTAATTTAGCGGTAGTTTCAATGCCATTTTTTTTTGGCATATTAATATCCATCAGGACAACTTCCGGTAAAATTTTCTGTTGCTCCAGTTCTTTTAAGAAATCTTCTCCGTTGAAACAGTTCATCACTACTTCGAAATCCGGATTAAAGGAAATCATATTCTCCAACGCTTTCGAAACCAGTTTATGGTCATCTACAATCGCAATTTTTATTCTTTCCATGCCGCACGTTTTTTATAAGTTATGGTGATTTCTGTCCCGCTGTTTTTACCGCTTTTAAGATTAAAATCTGCATCGATTATTTTTGCACGGTTGAAAATGTTTTTCAGTCCGCTGCCATCATCGTTGATGTTTCTGTCGAATCCAATTCCGTAGTCATTAATATGAATCTCAATAACGTTTAATTTATCTTCAATCTTGACTTCTATTTTATTCGATTTTGCATGTTTAATCACGTTATTTATACATTCCTGAATAATTCTAAATAAAATAAGGGAGTGATCTGCGTTAATTTCCAAACTGTGATTATTGATGTGATAATCAACTTCTAACAATTCCAGTCGCTCAATTCTAAATATTTCCCTTTCCAGAGATTCTACAAATCCAAAATGCTTGACCTGCGTACTAATGAAAACTTTTGACAAATTCCTAATATCCTGAATACATTCCCCAATCAACATATTGATCTCATTTGCAATATTCGTTTTATCCTCCTCTTTCGCCAATGCGATTTTATTAGTCATCAATCGGGCAACGGAAAGTTTTTGACCCAGATCATCGTGTAATTCCTGCCCAATATAATTTAACGTCTGCTCTTTAATTTCTACCTGGGAGATGGCAAGTTCCTGTTCAAATAAGGCATCCCTTTTCTGTTGCGCCAAAATCATTTGAGACTTTTTCTTTATAAAGACTCCGTAAACTAAAACCATCATTAAGATGACAATTAGAATAATGAAGGTTGAAATGCTCAGTAAAAAATCAGTTTCTGTAAGGTTCACCTTTTTTAATATTTTGCGCGAAAAAAATTCCTGTTATGAGTATTGAATAACCTATCATATTTACAACAAATAAAATTATGAAAAATATTTTGATATTCATTAGTCTTTCAACTGAATTACTGATAATTAGCAAGGGTGTTACTCCAAGATAGAGAGACATGATTCCTACACAAGCCCAAATTGGATAATATCGTTTTATATTTAAAATCTTATCGGAATTAAAGACTTCGTGCATAACAAGATAAATATTCCCCATCAATAAAATGACTTCAACAAAGTAAAAGATAAAGGGAAATTTACTGTAAAAATCCTCCGAAAATATAGCAAAGAAGATATAAGTGGTGAGAAAAGATCCCAAAAGGAACAAACTTAATTTCTTCGATTTTTTAAGTTCTAACACATGATAAAAATAAATGAAGAATAAAAGAAACACGAACAAATTTACCGCGATAGAATAAATGGCTATACTGTTGAATGTTGCCGATTTCAATCTCATAAAAAAAACAAAACTGTCTGTACCTGCTACAATGGCCGAAGCCAAAATTAAATAGATGATTCCCCTACCCAACCTTTTTCGGAAGATAACGAGTAAGATAAAAAATAATAAGACCAACAATAGTTGGATCGCACTTGCAACATCTCTGTTCCATTCAATCATAAGCTTTGAAATTTAAGTTGGCTATATCGCCTGAGTTGATATTTATTACCGGATATTTAATTCAACGAATTGTTTGTATCAAAGAAAATTCGGATGATTACCCGAATTATCTATTTATTATATTTTCTGTTAGAAATCAAGGCGGACAAAGCTGCCCAAAATCTAAACCTGGTAATCCCCCGCTTCCTTTCTTTTTATCGGATTCATTTTCCGACTTATCATCTAAATCAACTGCAGTAAAGAATACCGTTTGGTAACCTTTATATTTTGGATCTAACCGGTCTGTAAAACCACTTTCAGGATATTTACCGAGCGAAATTTTTATTCCTTTATTTTTGACGCCTTGTTTTTCCAATCCATCACGGATTAAATTGATATAATCCTGCAAAACTTCCAGTTCATAAGTGTATGTTTTCGAGTCTGGTTTAGCGGCAGGTCTGATTTTATTAATTGCGGCATAGTTGCTGGTATCATATTCGCGGGATAAAACCTCGCTTTCACCTTTTGTTATTAAGTGTTTTTGTAAATTACTCATGGTTATTTTTTGATTTTAACAAATCTAACGTTAAATTGCGGAAAAAAATAAGTGAAATCACCCAAAATCAAATTTATTTTAAACGAATTTGTTTTTTTCCTCTTCTTTTGTAAATAAAAGATTAATTACTTAAATTTCACTTTTGAATTTTATAACACAACTTTAGGTTGCGCTAAGTAGAAACAATGCAAGAAAACGCTCATCTCGAAGAAAACTATCGCCAAATTATCAGTGCTTTACCCAAAAATGTAGAATTGGTTGCTGTTTCAAAAACGCATGCTGCGGAAATGATAAAAACCGTATATGATCTGGGACAAAGGACTTTTGGAGAAAATAAAGTGCAGGAAATCGTGGAAAAATATCCCCAGTTACCAAAAGATATTAAATGGCACTTGATTGGTCACCTGCAAACGAATAAAGTTAAATATATTGCTGAATTTATCGATACCATACAAAGCGTTGATTCTAAAAAACTACTTTTAGAGATAGATAAACAGGCTGCTAAATTTAATCGAAAAATCAAAGTTCTTTTACAGGTAAAAATCGCTGAGGAAGAGACAAAATATGGTCTTGAAATTTATGAAGCAAAGGAATTATTTGTAGAATTCCTAAACAATGAATATCCGAATGTAGATGTTGTGGGATTAATGGGAATGGCCACTTTTACGGAGGATAAAAATCAGATCCGAAAAGAATTTACGGTCCTCAAACAGATCTTTGATCAACTTTCTTTAAAACAACAAATGCACACTCTTTCTATGGGAATGAGCAATGATTACCCACTGGCTATAGAATGCGGTGCTAATTCCGTACGAATTGGTTCTGCAATTTTCGGTCGCAGAGATATCGTATAAGAACCTTTTGGGAACGATTATTGCTAATTAGATTCCTACTTTCACACAAAATTTTTTATTAATTCCATAAATTTTAACTAATGCAAAAAATCTTAATTGTTGAAGATGAAAAAGCTATTTCCGGGGTATTGCAGAGCATTCTCTCTGATGAACTGTCTGATTATGAATTCATTATTGCCGAAGATGGTTTAGAAGGACTTAAACATATTGAGAAAGATGATTTCGCTTTGGTCGTTTCGGATATTAAAATGCCGAAAGTCTCCGGAACAGAACTTTTAAAACAAGCTTTACAATTAAAACCCGATATCACTTTCGTGATGATTTCTGGTCATGCTGATATTGATACTGCCGTAGACTGCCTAAAAGATGGAGCCTACGATTTTATATCCAAGCCTATTGATATTAATCGCTTGATCACCAGTGTTAAAAATGCTTTAGATAAAAGAAATCTTCAAAAATCAAATCAACATTTAAGTACCGAAAATAAAACCTTGAAAAAGAAGGTTAATAAAAAATATCAGATGATTGGTGAATCTCCTGCGTTGAAAAAAATTCAGGAAATGATTGAGAAAGTTGCAGCTTCTGATGCCAGAGTTCTTATTACCGGGCCAAACGGTGCCGGCAAAGAATTGGTTGCTCACGCCATTCACGCGCAAAGTGACCGAAGCAAGGGACCAATGATCGAAGTGAACTGTGCTGCCATTCCTTCAGAATTGATTGAATCTGAACTTTTCGGACATGTTAAAGGAAGTTTTACGGGCGCGATAAAAGATAAACAAGGTAAATTTGAACTTGCAAACAATGGAACCATTTTTCTGGATGAGATTGGTGATATGTCGTTGATTGCTCAGGCTAAAGTACTTCGTGCTCTTCAGGAAAGTAAGGTTTCGCCGGTTGGAAGCGACAAAGAAATCAAAGTTGATGTTAGAGTTTTAGCAGCCACGAATAAAAATATGCAGGAAGAAATTAGGTCTGGAAAGTTTCGGGAAGATTTGTATCACAGACTTTCAGTAATTGAAATTTACGTTCCTTCTTTAGATGAAAGAAAAGATGACATTAAACTTCTGGTAGAGCATTTCGCTAAAATTATTTCTGAAGAACATGGCACAGCATTAAAGAAATTTGATGATAAGGCTATTAAAGCGTTAGAAAATTTCAGCTGGACCGGAAATATACGGGAACTGAGAAATGTCGTAGAGCGATTAATCATTTTAGGGTCAAACCCAATTAATGAAAATGACGTGATCAGTTTTGTAAGAAAATAGACTTAACACTTAAATGTAATTTCATTTAAACGATAATATAGACTAACCAAAGTATTTTTACTTTGGTTTTTTTTATCTAATTAATAGTACTTTTCTTCTTTTGGCATAGTTGATGTACTTTAAATATAAAGAAATTCCCCCTTTAGTAATAAAAAATGTGATGAAGAAGCGTTTTATTTGAAAATGACGTTTTTATATTTACCTAAATGAATTTCTGTTTTTCAATATCCTAATAAACATTAAAAATTTAAATTATGGCAAAGAAAACAGCTCCAAAAGGAAAAATTGCTCCAAAATCGGATGCAGCTGACAAATTAAAAGATTTTATGATCGACGGAATTAAGGATTTGTATTGGGCAGAAAAAGCCTTAGTGAAAAATCTTCCGAAAATGTCTAAAAACGCTACATCTCCTCACCTCAAAAAAGCCGTAGACGCACATTTATCTGAAACTAAAACGCAGGTGAAAAGATTAGAAGACGCTTTTAAAGCTTTAAAATTGAAACCACAAGCCGTGAAATGTGAAGCAATGGACGGTCTGCTGAAAGAAGCAAAAGGAATAATGGAAGAAACAGAGCCAGGAGCAGTAAGAGATGCAGGGATTATCGCAGCGGCTCAAAAAGTAGAACATTACGAAATTGCATCGTACGGTACGATGGCGACTTATGCCAAATTACTCGGCGAAAAAGAAGTTCTAAAACTTCTTCTTGAAACCCTGAAAGAAGAAAAAACATGCGACAAAGACTTAACGAAGCTCGCTAAAACAGAAATTAACATCAAAGCAAAATGATAATTAAGGTGGTCGGAATTAGATCACCTTTTTAAATGATAATTAGGTTATTTAATCTTAAAATATCCTTAAACAATACCAAATAGTAATAAATGATAGAACTGCGGCAAAATTTTTGTTGCTTCTAAATTAAATAAATATTATGTCAAACTTAAATAATAAAAAAATAGCGGTTTTAGCTGCTGATGGTTATGAACAGTCCGAATTAGAAAGTCCCGTAAAAGCACTAAAAGATGCGGGTGCCAAGGTTGAGATCGTATCATTAAAATCAGGTGAAATAAAAGCAATGAAGGATCATCAATGGAGCAACTCTGTTACCGTTGATCAAACCGTTTCTAATGCAGATTGTAAGGACTATGACGGATTACTTTTGCCTGGAGGCGTTATTAATCCAGATGCCTTGCGTGGCGATGAAAAAGCAGTTTCATTTGTTAAAGATTTTTTCTCTGCCAATAAGCCTGTTGCTGCAATTTGCCACGCTCCGCAAACATTAATTAATGCCGGAGTTGTGAAAGACAGAAAAATGACATCTTACAAAACAATTTCCAAAGATTTGGAAAATGCCGGTGCAAACTGGGTTGATGAAGAAGTGGTAACCGATGGAAATCTTACGACAAGCCGTTCTCCGGAAGATCTGCCCGCTTTTAATAAAAGAATGGTGGAAGAGTTCGGTAAATAAATTCAATATTTAATCATGAACCATAAAGTCCCTCCACAAATTAAAGGCGCTGAAAGTGACGCGGTTTCAAATATTGAGTTTGAAACTGTCGCTTTAGCTGAGAAACATTTTGAGACCGTAAAGAAAAGATTTCTGGATATTAATTCGTGGGAACTTTTCGCCGGAAAAGAAAAAGCTGAATTTTCCCTCCGAAACTCAAACGGTAATGTTATAGTTGAGTCACCGAAAGTTGGTGATTTAGTTGCCATTAAAATCCCTTTGCTTCCAAATCAAGATCCGGATCATTTAGATTGGGCAAAGGTAGAAGTAGTTGAAGAGGATAAAAATGATAATTCTGAATCGGTCTATATCAGACTTCGACCGACTTCCAAGCCGAGCGAAAAGGATTCTTCGGTTACTCATTTTTTAGATTCAGACTCTACTTCTAATTTTATTATTAAAAGGGAAGGAAAGATGATCAGTGCGCAAGTTCATGCCCGAAATGAAGTTCCAAATACGGAAGATAAAGGTATTTCGGAAAAGTTGAGAAATAAAATGGTCGCTTTCGGCGCCATGATGATTGGAAGCACGATTCAGTGGAAAGGTCTAACAAATGGTCTGATCAAAATTGAAGAATAAAAGATACATTGGCTGTTCCGGATTTGCGCAGGGGTATTGGAAAGGTTTTTTCTATCCGGAAGATCTTCCGTCTAAAGACTACCTTGCTTTTTATTCTGAGCATTTATCTGCTGTAGAAATTAACTCTACTTTTTATCGCAAACCAATGGTCAAGACATTAGCCAAATGGTATGACTCAACTGGAACGGAATTTAGATTTTTCATTAAAATTCCAAAAGCAATTACACATCTTAAAAAGTTAACAGAAGTAAAGCAGGAGGTTTCGTTATTTTGCGAATATATTTCCGCAGGCTTAGAAGAGAAGCTTGCGGGATTTTTATTTCAGCTTCCACCCTCTTTTCAATTTACTCCGGAGAATTTAGAGAAAGTACTGAATGCGGGCGACAGGAATTATATGAATGTGTTTGAATTTAGACATGAATCATGGTGGAATTCTGAAGTTCAGGAAGCGTTAAAGAAAAACGCAATCATTTTCGCCGGCGTTTCATTTCCAAAAAATATTCCCGATGATGTCGTTATAAATAATGATAACACTTTGTACTATCGTTTGCATGGCGTTCCTCAGCTTTTTAAATCGGAATATTCAGAGTCAGAATTAGAAGATTTAGCAAAAAAAATAGAAAATTTTAAAGGAACATCTTATCTATTTTTCAATAATACCTTTGGAGTTGCCGGCATCAAAAATGCTCTTTTTCTCGATAAAGCTTTGAATAAGTCTTAAATTCTGAAGATCAATATTGGAATAAAAAATAATCCGATAAAACATATCCAGAAAGTTTGCAGTATTTTTGCAGGAAATTTTTTATTTCATGGCCTTTCTGAATCCCCAATATACCAAAGCCTGTTTAAAACTAGCATTACCTGTAATGCTGACACAAGTCGGGCAAGTTTCTGTGAATTTATTCGATAATATTATTGTTGGAAAATTGTTGGGTGCACAGGCGTTGGCTTCTGTATCTCTGGGAAATGCCGTCTTTTTCTCCATTTTTGTTTTTGCCTTAGGTTTTTCTTTGGCAATTCCTCCTTTGGTTTCTGAAGCTCATTCCAGAAATGATCACAACACCATCAATTCTGTTTTTCGACATGGGTTTATCATTAATATGGGAATAGGATTAATCCTCATGATTATTATGTTGGCCGCAATGCCACTACTCTATCATATGGATCAGCCTCAGGAAATAATTCCTGATACCATCAGCTTTTTAGGAATTATGACACTGAGTATTGTTCCCTTTATGGCTTTTCAAACTTTAAGGGAATTTAGCGAAGGTTTATCATTTACAATTGGAGTGACAAAAGCTACGATTATTGCAAATATCATCAATATCGTTCTTAATTATGTTTTCATTAAAGGTTTATTTGGATTCCCTCCTATGGGGGTAAAAGGATCAGCCATTGCAAGTCTCATCGCTCGAATTTTTATGATGATATTCCTTTATTATGTACTTTTAAAACAGCCCGGAACCCGAAGATATATCAAACACTTTTCCTTGAAACTTGCAGGTTTTTCTAAGGTGATGTTTCAGAAAATGTTAAAGATCGGTTTTCCTACAGCGTTGCAGATGTTTTTTGAAGTCACCGCATTTGCAGGTGCTGCATTTATTTGTGGGCTTATTTCTGCACATGATATTGCTTCTCACCAAATTGCTTTGTCCATGGCGTCTTTCACCTTTAATTTAAGTATAGGATTTAGTGTCGCGTCGACCGTAATGATTGGGCGCAGATCTGGAGAGCGCGATTTTGTAGGTTTGAAAAAAGTGGGTATTAATAACCTGAAAATTGTATTCATATTTATGGCTTTCTGTGGGCTATTCTTTATCATTGGTAGAAATATATTACCGACATTCTTCACCCAGAAAGAAGATGTAGATGTTATTGTTCTCGCTTCTAAATTATTGATTATTGCCGCTCTATTCCAGTTGTCAGACGGTGTTCAGGTGGTCGCTCTCGGGATTTTACGTGGAATACAGGATGTAAAGATTCCTTCTATGATCACTTTTGTTGCGTACTGGATTATCACCATTCCTTTGGGGTATTATTTATGTGTGACTTTAAGAATGGGTGCTTGGGGAATGTGGATCGCCCTTGGATTAGGATTAACAATATCTGCAATTTTGCTCGTGATGAGGTTTTTAAAGCTTTCCCAGCGAAAGATAGATTTTGCTATTAACCAATAAAACGCCAGAAGAAGATTAAGAACTTTCAATTTTTTGATCCTTCTTAAATTAAATTGAGACGAACAGTTTATTAATTCGATATCATTTATCTATATAAATCCTGAAGAGTTTGATCTTTGGGATTTTTTATGCTTTAAATTTTAGTTTAATAAAGAGGATCTGATCCTTATAAGATGTTTTTATACATTTATTTCATTGTTAATGTTCATTTAACAAAGCTCCTTCCGACGAAATGGGTATTATAAATTAATTGTAAATACTTTGTCCTTCTATAGAGCAGTTAATTAAGTCCTGGTTCTATCAGCTTTAATTAACTTTTACATATGTGCTTTAATTCAGTAAAACTCCTTGGTTAAAAGAGTCATTTTTCAGAGTCAAATTTTGAAAAGGTGATTATACCATAGGCTTCACCAATTTTATTGATTTTCTAAATTTCACTAATATCTGTGATTTTTCGAGTTGGCAATCAACATACATTTGTATCACAAACTAACCAATAAAATTTTTTAACCATGAAAAAATTATTTACAAGTGCTTGCGCACTTATGGCAGTAAGTTTCGCTTTTGCACAAGGAAACTTAGATGTAACCACTCAATTGGGAAACCTTAACTACGCAACAGTGGACCAAACAGGGTACCAAAACGAAAATTACCTGACCCAGGACGGTAATCGTAACACAGCAGATGTTGACCAAACTGGCTGGTGGAATTTAAACAATGCCTTAAGTCAAGGAAATAGAAACTCTATTAATGTTGACCAAGTTGGTATTTTAAATGAAAACTCCACAGAGCAGTACGGCAACAGAAACAGTGCTACAACTGATCAAGATGGTATTTTTAATTATGTAGAACAACTTCAGCAAGGAAATAGAAATACGACCTATGCGGAGCAAGATGGTTTTGCAAATGAAGCTTTTCAAACCCAAATCGGAAACAGAAATGACGCGTCTTCTATGCAAGATGGAGCATTCAACTTTGTTAACCAACAACAGTATGGAAACAGAAATGAGGCTAACGCTGAACAGATTGGAGATGACAACTACATCCACCAACTTCAAGACGGTAACAGAAATTATGCAGACCATTTACAAATGGGAGATAATAACTCTGCAGACTCTCACCAAACTGGAAACGACAATACCACTTTAGGTTTACAAATCGGAGACAATAACGATTTGTATCAATACCAATGGGGTAATGGAAACTTAGCTGATGATTGGCAAATTGGTGACGGCAACTATGCTGATACTTGGCAAACAGGTGATGATCATGTTCATATTGGTACTCAAATCGGTAACTCTAACACGATGATTATTACACAATCTAACTAGGTAATATTAAATAATAAATACAGGAGAACTCGTTTTCTCCTGTATTTTAATTCATAACATCATGAAAACGCTATGCACTTTAATGCTCTGTTTATGTACTTTTCATTTTATGTCGGCTCAAGATATTTCATTAAATAAAATTAACAGCTCCAATATCTTAGATTATTACATTAGTTCGCAGATAAGACAATCTGCTATGGAAAATAAAAGTATAGATATTGCGACCCAAATCGGAACCGGTAACTTAATTGAAGTGATTGATAAAACTCCAAGTTATATTGAGCTATCACAAACAGGAAATTTCAACACCACCTATTTTGTAAATCCAAATAACTACCCTACAAATGCAGAGATCAATGTAAAAGGTTCGGGTAATTATATAGACATTACTGGCAGTAACAGCATTTCTGATGGAATGAAAATTAACATTAACGCCAATGACATGACGATCTTTATGAGAAATTACTAAACCCCTTGAAAATGAAAACTCTCATCGCAATTCTGGTCATGTTTTCTCTGTACAACAAAACATCTGCACAAAAGAATGCAGCAGTTACAGGAAAAATAGTTACCGATAATCACGAAGGTGGCCTAAAAATAAAAGCCGTCGCAAGCAACAGTTCAGAGATCTATGGTGATCTCAATTACATTATGGTTTCCGTTAAAAAAGGAAAATCAGGAAGTTCAACTAATAAACAAAGTGGAAAATTTTCAATAAAGCCTAAAGAAACCAAAACTCTTTCCGAAATGAATATTAATCTGTCAAAAAATGATGGATTAAAAGTGTTTTTATTTTTAAAGGATGAAGAAAGTGATCAGGTTGTTTCGAAAGACAGCCTGGAAATCAACGGCGATCAGTTTGATTCTGAGGTAAGTTATATTCCGGAAAGTAATTTGGAATTAGCCGGTCTCACCATAGACGATACCAAAACCCGAATTGGACAAAGCTTTTATGATTCTTTTTTTAAGAAATATAATCAGCTCCAAACAAAATTAGAAGGTACGGTTACCGTTTCAGAAATGCCGACTTTCGGAAGAAACACCCGTATTGTCGTCACAATAGACGATCAGGTGATTCACGCCTTCCTATCAAAACCTGATGAGGAATCCATAGAAGCAGAAGCCGATAAGGCATTGGCAAGTCTGATCAGTTACAATTCCCGAAACAGCCTTCGGAACAAAGAATTCAAATATTAATATAACATCATGAAAAATTTATTTTTCTTCATATCATTTTTAGGATTTTCATTCCTAAATGCCCAACAGCTCGTCTATAAACCTGTTAATCCCGCTTTTGGTGGCGATACTTTTAATTATCAGTGGTTAATGAGTTCTGCAAGCGCTCAAAATCAATTTGATGAAGGCAACTCCCGCACCAGTTCATTAAAGGATTTAAATTCTTTAAGCAGTTTTACAGATAGTCTGAACCGACAAATCCTCAGCGAATTATCTCGGAAATTATTTGGAGATCAATTTGGGGATGGTGACTTACAACCTGGAACTTACATTTTCGGTTCTATTTACCTTGAAGTTATACAGACCGGCCAAGGATTATTGATTTCGATCTTGAACACCGACACCGGTGAACAGTCTCAAATTGTAATTCCGGGCGGCTAAAAAACAAAAAACACATGAAAACATCTACTCTTATAAAATTAGCATTTCTATCAGTTCTTTTATTTTCTCTTCAAAATTGTACATTATTTAATTTACCCACTGGCAACGAAAAATCAACTTTAGGAGAAAATACGAATTACACCCCAGAAATAAGAAAACTGCCCGCACCAAAAGATAAAATTGTGGTCGGAGTTTACAAATTCCGAGATCAAACAGGACAATACAAAGCAGCAGAAAATGGCGCAAGCTGGAGTACTGCAATTCCGCAGGGAACGACTTCAATTTTATTAAAAGCATTGGAAGACAGTAAATGGTTTACTCCAATCGAAAGAGAAAATATTGGTAATCTTCTGAACGAAAGACAGATTATTCGAAGTACCAGAAAAGAATATTCCGGGAATGATTCAAATGATGTGGCTGCTTTACCACCTCTGCTTTTCGCAGGAGTGTTACTGGAAGGTGGTGTAATTTCCTATGATACCAATGTAATGACTGGGGGGATTGGAGCGCGCTATTTTGGACTTGGCGCCGGAGCACAATATAGACAGGATCGAATCACAGTCTATATTAGAGCAGTCTCTACCTCTACCGGTGAAATTCTAAAAACTGTTTACACCTCCAAAACAATTTTGTCTACCAGTATCAATGGTAATTTCTTCCGATTTATCGATACGGAAAGATTGTTGGAATCTGACATCGGTATAACTCAAAATGAACCCGTACAACTTGCTGTTACGGAGGCGATTGAAAAAGCGGTACTCTCCTTAATTATCGAAGGAGTAAAAGATAATTTGTGGGCTAACAAACAGGTAAATCCTCATGACTTCGACAAATTGATTGAAAACTACACTTCAGAAGAAAAGATAAATGACTCCAGATTGATTGGTAATAAGTTCCCAGATCAGGAACGGGGGAAAATGTCTGTCTTTGCTAATGTAGAAGCTTTTAAAATTAAAGGAGATTATGTGAACCCCACAACGACGTTAGGCGGAAAAGTAGGTATAAAATATTTTATAACGGATAACCTAAATGCAGAAGTTAATGTGAGTGCGGTTACCTTAGAAAATAAAGATATCTATAAGAAAGAAGTGTTTGGTTCCGAATTAAATCTGGAATATCTCTTTCTTGCCAAATTTAAATTTTCGCCATTTGTTTATGCCGGAGTTGGAAACTTTTTCCATCCCACCGTTAATCTTTATAAAGCACAGGTCGGTGGTGGATTCGAATATTTAGCCGGTAAAAACTTGGGCGTACGCGCAGTTGCTCAGTATGATCTTGGTTTTACCGATGATTGGGACAATTTCGTTAACGGTAAGAAAAAAGATATGGGGGTAAGATTTGGGGTCGGCCTTAACTATTATTTCGGTTCTAAAAAAATTAAAAACTAAGATCATGAAAAATATATTTAACATATTAACATTTTTCCTCTTTATATTTTCACTTTCTTCCTGTAGTGAAGATCTAGTGGATAAGGTGCAAGTAGCGACCTTAAAAGGAATCGTAATAAAAAAAGGAACAAATCAGCCAATTAAAAATGTAAAATTATTTACTACTCCTTCTACCGAAACTGTTTTTACAAAAGATGACGGCAGTTTTATTATAGAAAATATTCCCTTGGGTGATTACTCTGTGCGTGCTGAACTTACCGGGTATCTTACAAGCTTTCAAGGGGTAAGTTTTAAAAATAATGAGCAGACTGTAAGTGTCGTTTTCGAAATGAGTGATGATGATTCATTAAACAGTTCGCCATCAGTTCCCGTTTTGCTAAGTCCGGTTGACAATGCAGTTGATCAACCACTAGCTGTTGATTTAACATGGGATTGCAACGATGCGGATTCTCTCGACGTTCTTAAATATAAAGTGGTGGTTAAAAATGACTTTGATGCAAATGTTATTGAAATTAAAGATTTAACGGATAAACATTATTATCTGGAAAATCTAAAATTTGGAGTGACCTACTATTGGCAGGTGTCAGTTTCTGATGGAATCAATCCTGAAGTCAACAGTCCCGTTTTCCGTTTCAAAACCAGTACAACTCCTAATAACAGATTTCATTATGTGAAAAAAATGAACGGAAGTTATTATATCGTTTCAAGTGATGAAGCAAACGTTAATTTTCAGTTCACACCTTTTGACAAAAACAGTTGGCGACCACGACTTAATCAAAATTCGCAAATCATTGCATTTTTAAGAACGGTTGGTGGTAATGCGCAGATTTTCACCGCAAATACCGATGGATCTAATCCTTTCCAAGTGACGGCAGTTCCGGTTGCAGGTTTTGATAATGCTGAAATTGATTACGCCTGGAGTAAAAACGGAAAAGAATTTCTTTATGCCAACTTTACCAAACTCTATAGAATAAATAAAGATGGCAGTGGACTCCAACTGGTCTACACAACACCGGATGGTAGTTTTATTTCAGAATGTGACTGGAGTTACGATGGAAGTAAAATCGCTTTAAAGACCAATGATGCGAATGGATACAACGTGAAAATTTACATCATTGACTTGGTCGGTAACACCGTGAAAACAGTTTTAGAAAATGTTCCTGGTGCAGCGGGCGGACTCAACTTTTCAGTTGACGGAAGTAAATTACTCTATACTTACGATATATCCGGACATCAAGAAGCGAATTATCGACAGCTTGATACTCACATGTTCATTTACAATTTAGTGACTGATGAGAATATCGACTTATCGGTACTAAGTGAAAAACCAGATGGCAGTAATGATTTGGATCCAAGATTTTCACCAAATGATGCAGACGTTATTTTTGTGAATACCTCAAACGATGGCATCTCCGCCAAAAAAATAACAAAAGTAATCTTACAAGATAATAGCAGAACAGACTTATTCCCTGACGCAGAAATGCCGGACTGGGAGTGATGTTTTCAAGGGGGTTGAGGAATTTATTCCTCAACTTTCTTCTTTTTTTAAAACAGTAAGAGCTGACTATTTTAGTCAGCTCTTATTTTTATATTTTATTGTAAATCAATATTCAACCAAACGATTTTCTAAGGCAAATTTCACCAGTTTAGAAGAATTGTTAGTGTTGAATTTCAACATCATATTTCTGCGGTGTGATTCCACCGTATGCGTACTGATAAAAAGCTTTTCAGCAATTTCCTTTGATCGCAAACCATCGCAAATTAGAAGAAGAACATCTTTCTCTCTCGCGGTCAGATCTTCTACACTATTATGTTTTTTCTCGTAAAGATCATCTACGCTACAAATGAAATTCAACAGGGCATTCTTTGCATTATCATTTACATAGACTTTGCCGTCCATTACCTGATGAAGTGCTTCTAAAAATTCTTCTTTGCTGGTCGTTCCACCCAAATAGCTTTTTACGCCTTTGTCAAAAAATTTCTTAATCATTCTTGCCTCGGGAGTGAGGGAATTGACAATAATCTTCAGGGTGGGATTTATTTCGAGGAATTTTTCAATGTAATCTGTAATATCGAAGGTATTAATTCCTGTAACATTTAGGAACAAAACAGAATTTTCGGTAGTGATATTCTTTTCAATATCTCCAAATTCGGTAATTCCTACAATCTGGTAGTTTTTACTAATAACATTGCTTTGTAGAAAGTAATGTATACAATCTAAGTAAAGCCTCTGACTTTCGTAAAGGATAATTTTTTTTTTCATGGTGTGTTAGTTTGTACGAATTTAGTAAATTTTTCACCATTAACCTAGAAAAGATAGGAAATTCGTAAATAACAACCCCTTATCATGAAAAATATTAGAGATTTACACTTAACGTACACAAGTTAATTTAATTATTTCTTATTAATATATCTAATAGATCAACCTCTTTTTTAAGGCTGATTTTTAGAAAAGGACATTAGTTCAGAAATATATCATAACGTTGCATCTCATTAAATATCTCGATTAATTCACCATTCACCTGAATCATCGTCTGCATACTCATCACCTCCAGTTGACTCTCATCTGCGGGATTTTTAATGTAAAAATTAAGTTTCTGGTCCCCCTTATGTTCATCAAACTGATTTCTTAAGAAATCGATATCTTCTTTTCGCAAATGATCAATATCCACAACTACGGTCATCTTCTTTGCAAATTTTTCAAAAGCTTCTTTAAGATCAATAACTTCCGACACATTTACGAAAACCCGTCCATCATTGGATTGAGAGAATTTAATTTTAAAGATAACGAATCGCTGAACATCAATTTTATCTCTGAATTTCATATAATCGCGGTCGCCTAAACGGAAAGAATAACTTCCACTATAATCTTCCAACATCAAAAACGCCACCTTTTCACCACTATTTTTACCGTCTTTAATGGTGTATTCTGTTACCAAACCAGCGACCATGTATTCGGGTGTGTTATTTTTTAAGGCCTGTTTTTCTTTCCAGGATAATTTATCATTATTGAATAAATCGGGTTGTTGATTGGCAAAAACGTTATTCTTATAATCTTCAATCTCGTCTAGATTCAAGAAATTAAAACTTCCTCTTGGTTCCACTATTTTAGCAGGTTCTTCAATCATAACGTCATCATCACCTTCTAAAATTTCAGGCGGCAGATCAACCAGATCATCATCAGCGTCTTCCACTTCGGAAACTTCGATTGGTAAAATCACTTTCTCCAGTTCCAACGGTTCTTCCTTCTTGCTTTCCAAAATTTCTTTTTTGCTCAAAGCTCCCTGTAAAAACTGGAACTGATATTTATATTCATCCAGAGGATGGGCAGAGAGATAGAAGCCAATAATTTCTTTTTCTTTATTAAGTTTGTGCATGCTTTGCCATTCGGGTGCAGGATTAATTTTGGGCTGTTCAATTTTAACTTCCTCCGCAAAATCTGCAAACAGAGAATTTTCAATCTCATTCTTGCTGTCCTGAAAACTGTTACCATATCGAAGTAACCTTTCAATGTTTGTTTTTCCAGAGGAATCAATATCGAAATACTGCGCCCGGTGATAAACATCAACTTCATCGAAGGCGCCTGCAACGACTAAACTTTCCGCTACTCGCTTGTTCATTTGTGAGGTCGGAATCCTTTCGAAAAAATCATAGATATTCTTGAAACGTCCATTTTTTCTGGTCTCCACAATTGCCTCACTCGGACCTTCGCCAATCCCTTTAATTGCACCTAAACCAAAACGTATTTGCCCCTTCTCATTCACTGCAAAAGCATACTGCGATTCATTAACATCTGGCCCCAAAACGTCAACACCAATACTTTTACAATCCTCCATAAATAAAGTGATCTGCTTCGTATTATTAATGTTATTAGACATCACGCTCGCCATATATTCCGCGGGATAATTCGCTTTTAAATAGGCTGTTTGATAGGCAATTAAAGCATAACACGTGGAGTGCGATTTGTTAAATGCATATTCAGCAAAAGCTTCCCAGTCTTTCCAAATTTTATTGAGTTTGGTTTCGTCGAGGTTATTGCTTTTTCCACCTTCGATAAATTTAGGATACATTTTATCCAGTACGTCCCTTTGTTTTTTACCCATTGCTTTACGCAAAGTATCAGCTTCCCCTTTTGTAAAGTTGGCTAATTTCTGAGATAAAAGCATTACCTGCTCCTGATAGACGGTAATTCCATAGGTTTCACTTAAATACTCTTCGGTTTCTTCTAAATCGTAAACCGTTTCTTCTACCCCATTTTTTCGATTGATAAATAGTGGGATGTATTTAATCGGTCCAGGTCGATACAAAGCGTTCATCGCAATCAAGTCAGCAAACTCCGTTGGTTTAAGTTCACGCATATATTTCTGCATTCCGGGACTTTCATACTGAAAAATCCCAACAGTGCGACCTTCTTTAAAAAGCTGATAGGTTTTAGCATCATCTAAGGGAATGGTATCCGGATCGATCTCGATGCCGTGTTTTTCTTTGATAAGTTTGATTGCGTGTTTGATTATGGTCAAAGTCCGCAATCCTAAGAAATCCATTTTCAACAATCCTGCACTTTCAGCCACCGAGTTGTCAAACTGCGATACCAAAATATCTGCGTCTTTAGATGCAATCGTAATCGGCACCAGATTAGAAATATCTTCGGGCGTTATAATTACTCCACAAGCGTGGATACCAGTATTTCGAATGCAACCTTCCATTTTTTGAGCAGCAGACAGAACTTGGTAACGCTCATCTTTTGGGTTTGCCAGGATATCTTTCATTTCCTGCGCCAACGCTTTATCTTCCGGGGCAAGTTTATCGAATTTTGCAAAAGCTTTCGCAATATTCATTCCTGGAGAAGGTGGGATTAATTTTGCAATATTATTGGTCTCGAAAATTGGATAGTCCAAAACTCTTCCGGCATCTTTGATCGCAGATTTTCCTCCTAAAACGGAATAGGTGATAATTTGAGCAACATTTGTTTTACCGTATTTCTCAACCACCCATTTAATGATTTTATCGCGACCTTCATCATCAAAATCAATATCGATATCGGGCATTGAAATCCTTTCCGGGTTTAGAAAACGCTCAAATAGCAAATCATATTTTATAGGATCAACATTGGTAATTCCCGTACAATATGCCACCGCAGAACCCGCGGCCGAACCACGACCGGGACCAACCCAAACACCCATTTTTCTGGCTTCATTACAGAAATCCTGTACAATCAAAAAGTATCCGGGATAACCGGTTTTGGCGATAACTTCTAACTCAAAGTCTAATCTTTCTCTTATTTCGTCGGTGATTTCCTCATACCTTTTGTTGGCACCTTCGTAGGTTAAATGCCTCAAATAAGCGTTCTCTCCTCTTTTTCCGCCGTCTAATTTATCTTCTTCACTTAGGAATTCGTCAGGAATACCAAATTCAGGAAGCAGAACATCACGCTTCAATGTGTAAGGTTCAAACTTTTTCACCAACTCGTCATACGCTTCAAAAGCATCGGGGAATTCACGGAAACTTTGTTTGAGTTCCTCCGTATTTTTAATGTAAAATTCGTGTGAAGGCAATCCTCGTCTTTTACCAAAACCTTTTCCTACAGGCGAAGATAATTTTTCTCCATCCTTAATACAGTATAAAATATCCTGAATGTGCGCTTCTGATTTTTCGGTGTAAAAAGTCTCATTTTGTGCTAAAATTTTGACTTCATATTTTTCTGCGAAAGTCAATAAAACATCATTCAAATAATGTTCTTCTTCAATTTCATGGTTTTGCAACTGTACATAAAAATCCTCGCCGAAGGTGTTTTTCCACCATTGAAAAACCTCTTCTCCTTTTTGTTCTCCAAATTCTAAAATTGTATTGGGAATGTCTCCTATTGTTCCTGCAGTTACAGCAATAAGATCCTCTTTCAACTCGGCGATCATCTTTTTTGAGATTCGCGGAACTCCAAAATAAAAACCATTGATATATCCTAAACTCGAGAGTTTTGCCAAATTTTTATAGCCATTGAAATTCTTTGCCAAAAGAACGATATTTGTTCTTCGGTCGGGATCATCTTTCGTAAACTGTTTCTGCTCTGGGCGGTCGGAAAGATAAAATTCACATCCAATAATAGGAATTAAGGGTTCTTTTCTCGGTTCAGTTTCGTTAAATGGAAGTGCGTCTTCTTCCGCTTTCTGTTTCCGCTCTAAATATTCCTGATGGTTTTTCTTAATCGTTCCATTGGTTTTTTCAACTTCAGAAATGAATTTAAAAGCACCCATCATATTTCCCAAATCCACAATACCAACAGCTGGAAAATTATTTTCTAGAGCCCGTTTAATTAAATCATTAATATTTGAGGATGCCTGAAGTGACGAATAAATACTGTGATTATGAAAATTAAAATAACTTCCTATTTCAATTTCATCCGTATTATTAAAAGATGTTTTCTTTTTCTTTTTCGAATCCGCAACCTGTCTTCGAATGACGATGGGAAATGGTTTTATCGGACTCGGATGATTGTTGATATACTGCTGTAATTCCTGAGTCTCAAGCTTCACCTCCTCAGCGGGTACAATTCCGATCCGCATCATTTCAAAGAAGACCTGTGCCGTTGCATTTACATCGGCTGCAGCATTATGCGCTTCATCAAATTCTTCGTCGTATAACTTTTCGTAAAGCTCGGTGAGTTTCGGAGATTTATATTTTCCGCTTTTTCCACCACCTAACTGACAAAAATCGGTTCCCAGTTTCATGGTATCAGCAAAAGGGATTTCCTGTAAATTATTGTCAATTTGTTTACGGAAAAACTCGGCTCCTACAATATTATAATCAAAAATAATATTGTGGCCAACCACCACTTCCGCTTTCTGCATAGCTTCTCTGAATTCCAATAAAACTTCATTCAGATCACGACCTTCTTCGGTGGCCATTTTTGTTGAAATACCGTGGATCCTTTGGGAAGAAAAGGGAATATCATAACCCTCCGGCTTAATGATATAATCCTGATTCTCAATTAGATTACCTTCTCTGTCATGAAGTTGCCACGCGATCTGAACCATTCGGGGCCAGTTATCGGAGTCGGTGATGGGAGCATTGAAATTTTTAGGTAAACCGGTAGTTTCTGTGTCAAAAATAAGATACATGAATATGAAGAATTTTGGTAAAATTAGGCTAAAATTTCTTTAAAAAAAAGTTGCTATTTTCAAAAAATGAAAATATCTAAAGACATAAAATGGGTCAGAATCCTTTAAAAATTTCTAAAAATGAATAAATGTTTTATCTTTGTTCGATATGGAAATTGATACAAAAAAAACCGTTTCACAGGAGATATTGCTGAAAGCGTTCAATCACATGATGATTGCCAAAGCAACAGCCGATGTTTATGAAGAAAACCGAAATATTTGCAAATATGTGCACTCTACTTCTCGGGGTCACGAAGCCATACAGTTAGCAACTGCTTATCAATTAACAAAAGAAGATTGGGTTTCCCCATATTATCGTGACGAAAGTTTATTATTAGGAATAGGTTTCGAGCCTTATCAATTAATGCTTCAGTTACTGGCAAAAGCAGAAGATCCTTTTTCGGGCGGACGTTCATATTATTCGCATTCATCAAGTCGGGAAGAAAGTTTACCTAAAATAATTCACCAAAGTTCTGCGACTGGAATGCAGGCTATTCCTACGACGGGAGTTGCGCAGGGAATCAAATACATTCAGGAATTTAACTTAAAAGAATACGAAAATAATCCTGTGGTAGTTTGTAGTTTTGGAGATAACTCCATCACAGAAGGTGAAGTTTCGGAAGCATTTCAGTTTGCAGCACTTCATCAGTTACCGATTATATTCTTAGTTCAGGATAATGGATGGGGAATTTCTGTAACTAAAGAAGAAGCAAGAACTTCAGATGCATATGATTTCGCCGCAGGATTTGTCGGTCTTAACCGAATGAAAGTGGATGGAACTGATTTCGAAGCCAGTTTCCAAGCCATGAAGAAAGCCGTTGATTTCGTAAGAACAGAAAGAAAACCAATGTTGGTTTGTGCAAGTACCGTCTTGATTGGGCATCACACTTCCGGAGTTCGACGAGAATTCTACCGTGATGAAGATGATTTGGTAAAACACCGCGCAAAAGATCCGGGCAATATTCTTCGAAAAAGACTCTTAGAAGAAGGTACCGACGAAGATCTTTTAAAACAAATAGAAAAGAAAGCAAGATTAGAAGTTGAACAAGCTTTCCAGAGAGCAATTGCCGCCGAAGATCCAAAACCACAATCCGTAGAAGATCATGTGTTCGCTCCTACTTCTATTACAGAAGAAGTGGGTGAAAGAGAACCGAAAGGTCAGGAGAAAATTGTAATGGTTGATGCCGCGATTCACGCGATTCAGGAAATCATGTGGAAACATCCGGAAGCATTGCTTTACGGACAGGATGTTGGTGAAAGAATTGGGGGAGTTTTTCGCGAAACTGTCACTTTAGGCAAAAAATTTGGGAACAAAAGGGTTTTCAATACGCCTATTCAGGAAGCTTATATCATAGGTTCAACCGTTGGTATGAGTGCAGTTGGTTTAAAACCTATTGTAGAAGTGCAGTTTGCTGATTATATTTATCCAGGGATCAATCAATTGATTACAGAGATCTCAAAATCCTGTTATCTGAGCAACGGTAAATTTCCGGTGAGTAACATTATCCGGGTTCCGATTGGTGCTTATGGTGGTGGCGGACCTTATCACAGCGGAAGTGTAGAAAGTATTCTGGCCAATATTAAAGGAATTAAAGTAGCTTATCCAAGCAATGCTGCCGATTTTAAAGGTTTACTAAAAGCTGCTTATTACGATCCAAATCCAGTCGTTATGTTGGAGCATAAAGGATTATACTGGAGCAAAGTTCCGGGAACCGAAGATGCAAAAACTATTGAGCCCGCAGAAGATTATATCCTTCCTTTTGGGAAAGGAAATATCCTTTTAGAAGCTGATCAAGCTGAAACTGAAAAAGGCAGAACAATGCTCATAGTCACTTATGGAATGGGTGTTTATTGGGCAAAAGAAGCCGCTAAGAATTTCGAAGGTCGAGTTGAAATTATCGATTTGAGAACTTTAATTCCTTTGGATGAAAAGTTAGTTTTTGAACGTACAAAACTCCACGGAAAATGTTTGGTTTTAACGGAAGAGCAAATTCAAAACTCTTTTGCAGAAGCTTTCGCACACCGAATATCTAAGGAATGTTTCCGATATTTAGATGCTCCTGTTGAAGCCATGGGTTCACTGAATTTACCGGCAGTTCCAATCAATTTAGTGTTGGAAAAAGAAATGCTTCCAAACGCGGAAAAACTGACTAAAAAAATTGAAGAAATGTTAAATCATTAATTTGACTTTTACATAAATTTAAAGTTTCCAATCTCTTAAAAACTTAATGTTGATATTCTCAACATTAAGTTTTTTTTATGGAAGCAAGAACTATAGCTTCTTGTAGTTGAAGATGGATCATTTTTTTAAACAATAAGATATTATTACGCAATGTTAAAGTGAAAAAATCAAAGTTGCAGCCGTGGATGTGATCCTTGTATTTGACCAAAAATCAAAAGTAACAACAGTTTAACTTTTGTCCTTCAAGTCTTTCTTAGCCCCACCAAAAAGCCGTCGCGATAATAATATACAATCCAATTAAAGCAACACCTTCAAGCCAGATACTTTCCCCATCAAAAACGATGAAAGCACTGGTTAATACGGCAAGCGCCAAAGCTGCTAATAAAAGCGGACTCAATACAAATGATAAAATAGCACCGCCTAAAAAGAAGGATAGAAGGATTAACAGCGGATAAATGACCAAAGCGATCTGCAAAGAAGAATTCATAATAACACTCACCGCATAATCTGCTTTATTTTTGAGCGCCAACTGAATTCCTACCAGATTTTCTATTGCATTTCCCGCAATTGCAACCACAATTAAACCTGCGAAAACATCGTTAATACCCAAAGAATCCATCGCGGGTTTTAAAGCCTGCACAAACCAATCTGAAACAAAAGCGGCGCCCACCCCCGACGCTGCCAAAATAATAAGCGTCGTCGGTAACGACCAGGTCGCTTCTTCAGTTTCTCCGTTTTTATCGGGTATAATTGCTTTGTCTCCTTTGATAGAGAAGGTCAAATACGCGCCAAAAACAATAAGTAAAACAACAGCAACAATAATATCTAATTTATTTAAATGGCTTTCCGCAGGCGTATGAAGATAAAATGTCAAGGTAGGAACTGCCATGGCGGCAACCGCTAAAATCATCAAAACTGCATTCATCTTCGGAGGTTCGGAATGAAAATATTGTCTTCCATTTTTTAAGCCACCGAATAAAATAGCCATTCCAAAAACCAAAACAGAATTTCCCAAAATCGATCCGACCAGAGCCGCTTTTACCACCATATCCAAACCTGCTCTTAATGCGAAAATACACACAAAAAGTTCGGGCAAATTTCCTAAAGCCGATTGTAAAACCCCCGTTGCTGCCGGTCCCATCCTACTTCCCAACTGTTCCGTGGCTTTTCCTACGATCATGGCCACCAAAACCAACGAAACTGCTGCCAAAACAAATAATAAAACAGCATTGAGTCCGGCATGGGTAGCAAAGCCAGTCGCTGCGGCAACAACCGAAGCGGCCGCAATTAATAAGACATCTTTTTTATTCATCGTCTGAGATTTATATAATAAAAGTAACAAAAAATCTACGGTTTTGAAGTAGTTTTTTCGGGCGCACATTTCCGGCTATTCATTACAATCTTTTTTTTCCGTTGCTTGACCCTCCAAAAAAAAGGATTTCCATTGCTATCCGGGGCGCGACTCGTTATAAAAACAATAGTTTTTTATAGAAACACGGAAGGTGATTTTTTTAGAAGAAGACAAAATGAATGGATAAAATCAGTGTATTAAAATCTAAATTCCTTATAGTTTTTTACACTTTTGAAGGAATGTTACAATTAAAGTTTAGTGCGTTTTCACTTTCAAAAAAAATCAGCCAATTACTGAATGATTTAGTATTTTTGTACAAACCCTTCAAAACGATGCCCGAAAACATCCAGCAAAAAATAGAAGAACTTCGTACAGAACTTCATCAGCATAATTATAATTACTACATTTTAGACGAAGCCAAGATTTCTGATTTTGAATTTGATTTGAAATTAAAGGAATTGCAGGAACTCGAAAAAAATCATCCTGAATTTTATGATGCTAACTCTCCCACTTTGCGCGTTGGAGGCGAAATCACTAAAAACTTTCCGACCATTCAACATCAATTCAGAATGTATTCTCTGGATAATTCTTACGATTTCGATGATTTGGAAGACTGGGAAAAAAGAATTATCAAAACCATTAATGAACCTGTCGAATTTGTCGCCGAACTAAAATACGATGGCGCTTCCATTTCTATTTTTTACGAAAGCGGAAAACTGAGACAAGCCGTAACTCGTGGTGATGGTTTTCAAGGCGACGAAATCACAGCGAATGTAAAAACGATTTCAGATATTCCTTTAACCTTAAAAGGTGATTTCCCGACTCAGTTTTTTATGCGCGGTGAAATTTATTTAACCCGAAAAAACTTTGACAAAATAAATGCAAGACGTGAAGAAGAAGGATTGGACTTGTTCATGAATCCAAGAAATACGGCTTCAGGAAGTTTGAAAATGCAGGATTCAGCGGAAGTTCGAAAACGTGGACTTTCAGCCGTACTATATCAATTTATTTCTTCTGAAATTCCGGCAGAAACACATTGGGAATTGTTGCAGAATTCCAGAAAATGGGGTTTCAAAGTTTCGGATCAGGCAAAATTATGTAAAAATTTAGACGAGATAAAAGCCTTTATTACTTACTGGGACGAGCATCGACATGAACTTCCTTTTGAAATCGATGGAATTGTTTTAAAAGTAAATTCTATTAAGCAACAAGCGCAATTAGGTTATACGGCGAAGTCTCCGCGTTGGGCAATGGCGTATAAATTCAAAGCCGAAAAGGTAGAAACCGAATTATTAACCGTCACTTATCAGGTTGGTAGAACGGGAGCGATTACGCCTGTTGCTAATTTAAAACCTGTTTTACTTGCCGGAACAATCGTTAAAAGAGCAAGTTTACACAATGAAGACATCATTAAAAAACTCGGTTTGCACGAACATGATTTTGTATATGTAGAAAAAGGTGGTGAGATTATTCCAAAGATTGTTGGCATTAATGAAGAGAAAAGAAAATCCGATTCTAAGGAAATTGAATACATCACGAACTGTCCGGAATGCGGAACTGAATTAGTCAGAATTGAAGATCAGGCGATTCATTTTTGTCCGAACGATTTGCATTGTCCGCCGCAGGTTGTAGGACGAATGATTCATTATGTTTCCAGAAAAGCCCTGGACATCGAAGGTTTAGGCGCTGAAACGATTGAACAGTTATATCGTGAAAAATTGATTGAAAATCCTGCAGATTTCTATACTTTAACAAAAGAGCAAATCCTTCCATTAGAAAGAATGGCAGAAAAATCTGCACAGAATATTATCGATGGTGTTGAAAAATCAAAACAAATTCCCTTCGAAAAAGTATTGTTTGGAATTGGCATAAAGCACGTTGGAGAAACGGTTGCTAAAAAATTAGCGAAAAATTTCAACTCGATTGATGATTTGAAAAATGCTACTGCCGAAGAATTAATTCAGGTTGAAGACATCGGTGGAAAAATCGCTGAAAGTATTGTCAATTTCTTTAAAGATCCAGAAAACTTATTGATGATTGAACGTTTGAAATCTTACGGAGTTCAACTGGAAAAAGGAGAAAATACGAATGAAGTTATAAGCACTGTTTTAGAAGATAAGACTTTTCTCTTTACCGGAAAACTTTCTCTTTTTACAAGGGAAGCCGCCGAAGAAATGGTCGAAAAACATGGTGGAAAAAATATTTCTGCAGTTTCTAAAAACCTCAATTATTTAGTGGTTGGTGAAAAGGCCGGAAGCAAACTAAAGAAAGCCCAAGACATTGGAACGAGTGAAATTCTTGATGAGCAGCAATTTTTGGATCTTATTTCTAATTAAATGTTTGTTTGAATAATTATTAAAAATAAGATTATAATTATTTCAACAATACACGTAAAATGATTAGTAAAGCTCAATTTTAATAATACTTCTACAGGAACGGCGGGTTACGAAAACTTCACCACTCAAATTGCTAATGTAAATAAAGGAACTGCTTACACGATTACCATTACTCCAAAATGGACTTCCACTTCCTATAATGAAGGTTACGCCGTTTTCATTGATTATAATCAAGATGGAGATTTCTCTGATGCGGGCGAAACTGTTTTCACAAAAGCTGCTTCTAAAACAAATCCGGTTTCTGGATCAATCACAATTCCGGCATCTGCACTTTCAGGAAATACCAGAATGAGAGTTTCCATGAAATACAATGGAATACCAACAGCTTGCGAAACTTTCTCTTATGGACAGGTCGAAGATTACACCTTAAACATTAAAGCTGCAGGAACAGTGACAGCGTTAGTAAACACGAGTGCAGACACAGTTAATGTTTATCCAAATCCAGTGAAAGATATTTTGAATATTAATGCAAAAGGTGACTATAATTATCAATTGATCTCCATCGATGGAAAAATTGTTAAAGATGGCAACCAATCTGAAAACGCTGTCAATGTTCAAAGTTTACCAACCGGAATTTATATAATGAAGATTACTCAAGACGGAAAAACTTCCAGCCATAAAGTAATCAAAAAATAAATTTGATTTAAATATCGACTTCGGTCAAAGTCGGGAGAACTACTCTTCCGGCTTTTTTTATTTAAAAAAATCTGAAATAAATTCCCTGGAACTTTAAAAAACCTTAATTTTAAATAAATTCAAATAATTAATTCATACAAATCTAAAATGACAATTAATCTTACCAATAGTCCATCAATCGAGACAAATCAAAAATTCACTTTTTTAACCGAAGAACAATGGCAAAAAGAAAAAGCAAACTTCAGCCATAATTTCGACGGTTTATTTTCCGCAAAAAAAGACGAAACTTTTATTCTTCTTCAAGATGGTTTAGTTCACTTTTTAATAGGTTTAGGAGCGGATCCAAAGAATTTTGAAATTCGGGAAGCTGCGGAAAAATTCAGTTATGACTTTCGAAAAAAAATTAAAGTAGAAAGTACTTTTATCAAGACCGAAAACTTTAATACTGATCAAATTGAAAACTTAGTAAAAGGTTTATATCTTGGAACTTACGAATATCCCTTTAAAGAAGAGCATTCTTTCTTTAATGATAATTTTTCTTTAAAATTGATTTCATTTTCAGACGAAGATCTAAAGGAATTAGAAATTAAAACTCAAGCAATTTGCGAAGGACAATTTGCCTGCATGGAATGGCTGAACAAACCTCAAAATTTTAAAAGAGTTCCGCATATTTCTGGATTTTTAAATGAAATTTCCACAAAATATAATTTCAAACAAACTGTTTTCGACCGCAAAAAATCTGAGGAAGTAGGACTTGGAGCATTTCTTTCTGTAAATCAGGGAAGTTCGCAGGAAGCCGCTTTTACCATTTTAGAATATCATTCTGAAAATCAAAATGCAAAAACCGTTGGTTTGGTTGGGAAATGTGTTCTTTTTGATACCGGCGGAATTTCAATTAAAGGTTCAGAAAACCTTCATTATATGAAATCCGACATGGGCGGTGCAACAGCGGTTATCGGAACTTTAATTGCCGCGGCAGAAATAAAACTTCCTGTAAACATTATTGCTATTTTACCGATTACCGATAACGCAGTTTCAAATACGGCGTATATTCCAAGTGATGTTGTAACAGCTTATAATGGGAAAACAATTGAAGTTTTAAATACGGATGCGGAAGGAAGAATGACTTTGGCAGACGGACTCTCCTACCTTTCTAAAAACTACAAAACAGAAGTATTGATTGATCTGGCAACCTTAACCGGCAGCTCCGTAAGAACTTTTGGAGATACTTGTGGTGCCTATTTCTCAAACAGTGATGAGCTGAAGAAATCTTTGGAAAAATCTGCTGATAAAACCAATCAAAGGTTGTGGAATTTGCCGCTTTGGGACATTTGGGAAAAAGATTTCAAGTCTGATGTTGCAGATTTTAAAAACATATCGTCTAAGCCGGTCGGTGGTTGTATCATCGCCGGAAAATTTCTGGAGCAGTTTATAGAAGGGCATCCTAAATGGGCGCATCTTGATATCGCAGGAGTTGCCTTTGGAGGTGTTCGCTATATGAAAGGTTATGGCGCAACTGGCTACGGAGTTCAATTATTGATGGATTATCTGGAAACTTTCTCCGAAGAAAATTAGCATATCTGAAATTTTCTCTGTATAATTGATAGTGGATTTTCATATATTGAATGATTATTAAAAATCAGTGTTGATAATTTAATAAGAATTTATTTTATTTTTTGATTATTCACTAATTATTAATAATCATTATATGAAGGAGAAAACGATTGTGTGTATTTCCTGCTATTACAAGGGGTATGATTTTATGGATGAGATGAAAAAGCTCGGCAATAAAATCATCCTCATTACTTCGGAGAAAATTAAAGATAAAAACTGGCCTTGGCATGCAATTGACGAAGTGTATTACATGTCAGAAAAAGAGCCTTCTGTCTGGGATTTAGACCATCTGGTTCAAGGTTTTTCTCATCTGCTGAAAAGGTGTAAAATTGATGTGGTCATTGCTCTGGATGATTATGATGTTGAAAAAGCCGCTTTAATTCGGGAGACTTTCCGTATTCCCGGAATGGGACAAACTACTCATCGATATTTTCGGGATAAGTTGGCCATGCGACAAATGGCAAAGGATTCACAAATTGAAGTTCCCGAATACTCCTCAATTTTTAATGATGAAACCGTAGAGGAATTTGCAGATAAAGTTTCGCCACCCTGGGTTTTGAAACCACGTTCTGAAGCTTCTGCTACTGGAATTATTAAAATAACATCCAAGGAAGAGCTTTTTAAAGCCATTGATAATTTAGTTGATAAAAGACATCATTTTCTTTTAGAAAGTTTTAAACCTGGCGATGTTTTCCATGTGGACAGTTTGGTTTACAACAGTGAAATTGTTTTTGTTTCGGCCTCACAATATCTTTCGCCGCCTATGGAAGTTTCGCATGAAGGTGGTGTTTTTCGGTCTAAAACATTAGGCTTTTCCACAGCTGAATTTAAGGCATTGGAACAAGCAAATCATAAAGTGATGAAAAGTTTCGGCTTAAAAAACGGCGCAACCCACACTGAGTTTATACGCGGTAAAGAAGATGGAAAATGGTATTTTCTGGAAACGTCTTCACGCGTTGGAGGTGCTCATATCCCTGATTTGGTAGAAGCTTCTACGGGCACCAATTTATGGCGGGAATGGGCAAGAATCGAAAATGCCTGGCTCAAAAATACTGATTATAAAGTCGCCAAACCTACAGAATTTTTTGCAGGTTTAATTATTTGTCTGTCTAAAAATAAAACGCCGGATTACGCCGAATTTAAACGGGAAGAAGTCTATAAAATCTTGCCAATGGATTACCACATTGGTCTTGTTTACAAGTCTACGGATGAGGAAGTCATACAACAGCTGTTAGATGAAACCGCAAACAAAATTAGGGAGCATTATATCAGTATCATGCCGCCCAAGACCAAACCGACTTCTTAAAACAAGTTCCATTAAAAACAGAACGAAAACTAATTTACCTTATTATGCCAAGAATTGAGCACACCGATTATTATTCAAATATATTAGGAACTTCTTTAAAAGTAGAAGTAACTGGACATTACGGACATCCGATCATCATGTTCCCGACGTCTCAGGGTCAATATACACAGAATCATGATTTTAAATTAAATGAAAGCATTAATCATTTTATTGATGGGGGAAAAGTAAAACTTTATAATGTGGCGACCATTGATGAATATAGTTTTTATGATAAAAATAGATCTCCTTCAGAAAGGATTAGGAACTACGAAATGTATGTTCAGTTTTTGATTCAGGAATATGTACCTTATATTCAAAAGTTGCATGGTGTTCACCGTGTTGCAGTAGCCGGAGCAAGTTTCGGTGGTTATCACGCGTCAAATTTTGCTTTTAGATTTCCTGATGTGGTGTCGCATCTTTTTTGTCTGTCGGGCGCTTTTTCGATCCGTAATTTCATGGAGGGTTTTAACAGCGAAACCGTTTATTTTAATTGTCCACGCGAGTTTGTTGTGAATGATGAAGCTTGGAAATATCAACACATGCATATCGTTTTGAGCACTTCTGATCAAGATATCTGTTTGGAGCAGACCAAAGAAATGGCTGGTATTTTATCCTCGAAAGGAATCAAATATTGGTATGATGAACAAAAATGGATTAATCACGACTGGCCTCTCTGGCGAATGGTTTTCCCTAAATTCATCGGCCGGTTTTTCTCTTAATTTTAGAACTAATAAAAAAGTTTTAACCCACTTTAATTTAAAAAAATAAATATTATGGCAAAGAAAGTAGGAATTTTATTCGGCATGGAAGATACCTTTCCCTGGGCATTTATCGATAAAGTAAATGAAATGGGAAAAGGAGAAATTGTTGCAGAAGCAGTAATGATCGACAAGTTGGAGCAAGGTGTAGATTACGGTTATGCGGTGATCATTGACCGAATTTCTCAGGACGTTCCCTTTTACAGAGCATATTTAAAAAACGCTGCTTTGAATGGCACGTATGTAATTAATAATCCCTTTTGGTGGAGTGCAGATGAGAAGTTCTTCAATAATGCTTTAATGACAAAATTAGGAATTCCACTTCCGAAAACTGTTTTGTTGCCTTCAAATGACCGCCCGACCAACACCACAGAAACTTCTTTCAGAAACCTCAAATTTCCTCATGACTGGGATTATATTTTTAATTACATCGGATTTCCTGCATATATGAAACCGCACGACGGTGGCGGCTGGAAAAATGTTTATCGTGTAGAAAATGCCGAAGATATGTGGAATAAATTAGGAGAAACAGGACAGTTGGTGATGATGCTTCAGGAAGAAATATTTTTCGAGGATTACTACAGAGTTTACTGTTTGGGTAAAAAATATGTTCACATTATGCCATATGAACCAAGAAATGCTCCTCACTTACGATATGAAACTACCCATAAAACTGAAGGTAAAGACCGGGAGAAACTGCTGAAAATTATTCATGATTACACCATTAAAATGAATGAAGCTTTGGGTTACGACTTCAACACCGTAGAATTTGCGGTAAAAGATGGGATTCCGTACGCCATTGATTTTTGTAATCCGGCGCCTGATGCCGATCGCAATGCAGTGGGAGAAGAAAATTTCGCTTGGATCGTAGAACATGCTGCGAAACTTGCCATTGAAAAAGCAA
Source organism: Kaistella carnis (assembly GCF_003860585.1). NCBI lineage: Bacteria > Pseudomonadati > Bacteroidota > Flavobacteriia > Flavobacteriales > Weeksellaceae > Kaistella > Kaistella carnis. Next base: position 619,762 of record NZ_CP034159.1, read on the forward strand.
AAGAATATGTTCCCGGGAAGCCGAATATTTCTTGGGGAAAATTTGTTAAAGATTCCTTTAAGTAGGTCAGTTATTTCTAGAAAGAAATTCGAAAAATCATAATTTAAAAACACAAAGTAATGCATCAGTTTACCATAGGAGTTGAAGAAGAATATCAAATTATCGATGCGGAAACCCGCGATTTGGTGTCGCACGTTTCAAAAATCATTGAAGGCGGAAAAGCCACATTGCATGAAAACTTAAAACATGAAATGCATGAATCTGTGATTGAGATGGAAACCGGGATCTGTCAAAATATCGCCGGCGTTAGAGCGGAATTAGAGGATCTCCGAAAGCGACTGATCAAGGTGGCGCACGAAAATGATTTGCGTGTTTCCGGCGGGGGAACTCATCCTTTTTCGAACTGGAAAGACAATCACATCACGAAAGATGTTCGCTATGATAAAATTATAAGTGATTTGGGTGACGCCGCGCGGTCAAATTTAATTTTTGGGCTCCATGTTCATATTGGGATTCCGAATCGCGAAGAAGGCGTACGAATTCAAAATGTGATGCGATATTTTCTGCCCCATATTTATGCACTTTCCACAAATTCTCCTTTTTGGGTGGGTCGAAATACAGGTTTTAAATCCTACCGTCAAGAAGTTTTTGCAAAATTTCCGCGTACCGGAATTCCAAGTTATTTTAGTTGTGCTGCAGAATTTGATGCCTACATCGATCTAATGATCAGGACCGGAACCATTGATAATGCAAAGAAAATCTGGTGGGATCTGCGTGTTCATCCCTTCTACCCTACAATCGAGTTTCGAATTTGCGATATGCCTTTAAGAATAGACGAAACCGTTTGTCTGGCTGCGATTATGCAAAGTCTTGTTGCAAAAATTTATAAACTCCATGAGCAGAATATGAGTTTTAGAAGCTACCGAAGATTGCTGTTAAATGAAAATAAGTGGCGTGCTTCTAAAGACGGAATTCACGCTCACCTGATTGATTTTGGAAAAGAAACTAGCGTTCCTTATGTTGATTTGTTGAAAGAGCTATTGGAATTTATTGATGATGTGGTTGATGATCTCGATTGTCGCAGTGAGTTAGAATATGCCTGGGAAATTATGAAAAACGGAACCGGTGCCGACCGACAACTCCGAATATTAGAAGAAACAGGTGACCTAAAAGCGGTGGTTGATTATATGATTTCTGAGACCGAATATGGTATCACCTATGAGTAATTGAGATTTCCGTAAATTTGTCCTCAGAAATTAAACGTATGAAAAAGATTAAGATCGCACTGCTGGATATGAATAACAATCATGTAAATCAGGGTATGCGGAATATAAAAGAAATAGCACACCATTTTCAGCAAAATTCTGAGGAAGACGTAACTATTTCTGTCTTTGACGTACGTTATAAAGAAGAAATTCCCAACATTGCCGATTTTGATATTTTTATTTCATCCGGTGGCCCCGGAAATCCTCACAAAGAAGGTTATGCGTGGGAAAGTAAGTACGCTGATTTTTTGGATCAAATTTGGGAACATAACAAGAATGCGGAAAATAAAAAATTCGCTTTTCTGATCTGTCACTCCTTCCAGCTTGCAAGTATTCATTGGCGGTTGGGCAATATCTGTAAAAGAAAATCATATTCCTTTGGTGTCATGCCTATTCATAAAACCCGACAAGGCAAAGAAGATTTTCTGCTGAAGAATTTGCCGGAACCTTTCTATGCAGTAGATTCCAGAGCGTATCAGTTTATAGAACCCAATTACGATAAATTGAAAGAAATGGGAATGTCTGTGGTGGCTTTGGAAAAGGTAAGACCTCACGTTCGACTGGAAAGAGCGGTGATGGCGATACGGTTTTCAGAGGAGATTTTCGGAACACAGTTTCACCCGGAAGCAAACCCTTATGGAATGCTGGAGAATTTAAAAATTGAAAGTAACCGCGATGCCATGATCGAAAATTATGGTGTTGAAAAATACCTGGAAACCGTCGACCGGATGGATGATCCAGATAAAATAGTGTTAACGCAGACTCAAATTTTACCTCGCTTTTTACAACATGCTTCGGAACAGATTGTTAAGAATTTAATGATGGTTTAGAACCCTCTTTTAAATGGTTTCAGTGTACTGTTTTTGCAGAAGTGTTTTTAACTTTATCAATAATGCTGGTTCATGTTAACCAGTGACTATTTTTCAAAAAAAAAATTAAGATGATTCAAAAATACAGAAAACAGTTTAACGCTGAATATTCCGAAGAAAAATATAATAAAGTTAAAGATGAACTTGCCCTAAGAGCAGGGACAGAAGCGCAGTTCAGAATTTCTGAAAGTCCTATCTTTTTAACTAAAGATTTAAAAAACAAGCTCGACCAGGCTTGCAACAGCATCATCTCTCAGATAAAGAACATGTCTGCGGCAGAATTAGATTTGGCAGTTCCCGCTCATTGCCGTGTCCCGAACGACTATCATAAACCACACTTTTTAGCCATAGATTTTGGAATTTGTAAAAATCAAACAACGGGTGAAATCGAACCTCAGTTAATTGAATTGCAGGCATTTCCTACGTTATATGCTTTCCAGGAGGAATATGAAGAAGTGATTTCAGAGATTTTTCCATTCTTAAAAGAACTTCGAACTTCCCTTCCAAAAGATCAATACATTCAATATTTAACGGAAGTTATCGTTGCAGATGAAAAACCCGAAAATGTGGTATTGATGGAAATTTATCCCGAGCGGCAAAAAACAAATATTGACTTTGCTTTTACAGAAAAATATTTAGGAATTGAAACGGTCTGTTTTACAAAAGTCAAAAAACAAGGCAAAAAATTATTTTACGAGAAAAAAGGAAAACTTATACCGATTCACCGGATTTATAACCGTGTTATTTTCGATGAACTGGATCGGATTCCCAATTTAAAATTAGAATTTGATTTTCGTGAAGAAGTTGACGTAACCTGGGTGACACACCCGAATTGGTTCTTTAAGATTTCAAAGTTTATTCTTCCAAAATTAGAACATCCGTATATTCCCAAAAGTTATTTTCTATCAGAATTCCCGACAGATGAAAAATTTGAAAACTTTGTCTTGAAACCACTTTTCTCTTTTGCAGGAAGTGGTGTTAACTTAGATCCAACTCGAGCCGACATTGATGAAATTGAGGATAAAGAAAATTTCATAATGCAACGTAAAGTTTTTTATGAACCTTTATTTGAAGACCCGAATGGTGAGTTTTCGAAATCGGAAATTCGAATGCTCTATCTTTGGAAAGAAGACGAAGAAGACCCATTACTTATGGATAATCTGGCGCGGATGACCAAGGTTGCCATGGCAAATGTCGATTTCAATAAAAAAGATGCCATATGGATTGGCAGCTCCCTCGCCTTCTTTGAAAAGTAATTGTTTATTTTAATGAATACTTCCCAAATCGATAGGTTCTTTGCTTTTCTTTTCTCTTACCAAAAGAACAAAAGGAATACACACCAAGAAAAGAAATCCCAGATACAGGAAAACATCCATGTAGGATAAAACCGTTGCCTGTTTCATAACGGATAGATCCAGTATTTTATAAGCTGCGCCGTGTGCCTGGTCGACACTAAACCCTTTCGCCTGGAAAGAGGCAATTAAACCATTCAATCTTTGCTGAACATCAAAACTGTTGGCATCTAAATGACTAGTTAATGCAACCCGGTGAATGGAAGTTTGATTTGAGATAAAAGTGGTAATCGCGGCAATTCCAAAGGAACCACCGAGCTGTCTCATCATTCCTGTAAACGCAGCACCCTGACCGATTTCCTGACCCTTCAGTGTACTTAAGGCCAAAGACGTAATTGGTATAAAAAGCAATCCTAATCCTGCTCCACGCACAATCAGCATCCAGAAGAAATCAGATTTTCCGGTATCCGGCGTGATAATTTTATATCCCCAAAAACTGTAAGCGAAGAACAGTAACAATCCCAGAGCAACCAAGAGTTGCTGTCTAACTCCTCTTGTTAACAAACGCCCAATAATTGGCATCATGACAGCGGTTGTTAAGGCTGCGGGAATCATTAAGGCTCCCGATTCTAAGGCAGTCCAGCCCAAAACACTCTGCGTGTAAAGCGGAACAATAAATGTTGACCCATACAAACCAAACCCCAGAATAAAGGACATGATGGTACCAAGCCTTAGATTGCCATTCTTCAAGACACGCAGTTCAACGACAGGATATTTGTAACTGAGTTCCCGCCACAGAAAAAGAATAAATCCAATCACAGCGACAATACTGAGATACACAATTACGGGGCTGTCAAACCAGTCATCTTCATGACCTTTTTCTAATATATATTGAAGAGAACCCACGAAAGCAGCGAGCAGCATAATTCCGTACCAGTCTACATCTCTTGCTTTTCGTTTCTCCGCAAATTTTGGACTTCTTACAAATTGTAGAGTCATCAAAGTAGCTGCAATTCCGATTGGAATATTAATGTAAAAAATATACGGCCAACTGAAATTATCAACAATATATCCGCCTAATGGTGGTCCCAAAGTAGGTCCAATAATGACTCCTAACCCATAAATCGCCTGCGCCATACTTCTTTTTGCCAAAGGATAAGATTCTGTAATAATCGTTTGGGACGTCACGAGCAATGCTCCACCACCGATTCCCTGACACAGTCTAAAAAAAACAAGTTCCCAGATATTTGTGGCATTCCCACACAGAAAAGAGAAAATAGTAAATATGATAATAGAAGCCGCAAAATAATTTCGACGGCCAAACTGTTGAGAAAGCCAGCTGGTCATTGGTACAATAATCACATTACCAATGGCATAGGCTGTAATCACCCAACCGACTTCTGATAACGTGGCTCCAAGATTCCCCTTCATCTCATTCAAAGCAACATTTACAATAGTAGAATCCACAATCTCCAGCAAAGCACAGAGAATCGCAGTAATGGTAATGATAACGCGTCTGGCACCGTATTCAACTAATGAATCTTGTTCCATTTTATTAAGTCTGTATTAAGATTTTGGGAAAATGATGTTCTTGCTAAATTGGAATGATCAATTTAAAACAACTGTTGTTTTTACATTCATTCCGGTGCGCAGTTTTTTAGCGATTTCGGGCTTCAGGTTGGTGAAATCAATTCGAACTGGTAATCTTTGAACTACTTTTACAAAATTTCCACTTGCATTATCCGGCGGCAAAATAGAAAATGTAGATCCTGTCGCAGGGGAAAAAGAAGTAACTTTTCCTTCAAATTTTTCTTTCGGAAATGCATCAATTTCTACTTCTACTTTTTGTCCTTCTACCATTTTTGACAGCTGCGTTTCCTTGAAATTGGCAATAATCCATTTTTGATTATCCCGAACCAAACTGAAAAGCTGAGCTCCGGCCTGAACAAACTGTCCTTTTTGTGTAGAAATTTTAGAAACGTTCCCATCCTCCGGCGCTAAAATTACAGTGTAGGAAAGATTCAACTTTGCATTTTCTACATCAACTTCCCGTTGTTTTACCATAGAATTTGCAACACCAATTTGTTGGGAACTGGCTTCTGTTTGAGAATTTACAATTCCCGTTTGTTGGGAAGCTTGGTTTCGCTGATCCACCAAAACCTGTAGCTGTCGGTCTGCAGTTTGTTTTGCAGCAAGCGCAGTTTCGTATAGCTGTTGCGTAATGGTGTGATCCTGCACCAAGTTTGCATATCTTTTGAGATCCTGGGTTGTTCTCCACACATTTACTTTCGCTGCTTCAATTTGTGCATTTGCAGTTGCAATTGCAGCCTTGGTTGAGTTAATATTTTGGGAAGCTGCTCTGGTCGAAGCAATCGAAGTTTGTACGTTGCTTTTTGCTGTTCCTAACGCTGCAATTGCTTGCTCCAAGAGCATTTTCTGATCCCGATTATCAAGAATAATGAGCGTATCTCCTTTCTTAACAAATTGATTGTCAGTTACTTTTACTTCCGCAACATAGCCTGAAATTTTAGAAATAACAGGACTCATATTAGACGCGATTTGTGCATCGTCCGTTTCTTCATGAGTTAAACCATAGGAATAAATTCGGTACCCAAAAAATCCTCCTACGAGTAATACCGTTGCTAAAATGATAGGAAAGACAAGTGATTTTTTCTTTTTTGTTTCAGGAAAAAGTTCCGGTTGATCTGTAGTATTATCCATTGTATTGTTGTTCTGTTAATATTGTTATGGTTTATTTTGCGGTTAAAATGCCGGAACTTTGTAAGAGTTTTCGATAAGCCAGTTCTGCGTCTGCTTTTGCGTTAACCACATTTACGTTCGCCGTCATTTGTGCAGCATCTGCATCCAATAACTCTGTGATTGTCGACAAACCATTATCGTATTTATTTTTTGTTACGCGGAAGTTTTCATTTGCCTGATCAGCTGCCTTTTCGTACACCAAAATCTTCTTCTTTGCAAACTGCGCGGTCTGATAATCTCTGTTTACTTCCAGTTTAATTTGATCAGTTAATAGTTCCCGGGTGGCTGTAAGTCTTTTGTCGGTGGCGGTTGCACGCATCAGACTTGAATTTTTCTTCCAAAGATTGTCGATATTATATTGAATACCTACGCCAATATTTGCAGCATTCAGGACGGTTAAAATTTTAGGAATTTCCGCAGCAACATAACCTCCAGTTAAAGCTATCGTAGGTAAATTTTCTGCTTTTGCAGATTTTATATTTAATTCTGAAGCTTTCTGTTGATAATCAATCGACTGCAGATCGGTACGAAGTGAAAATGCTTTTTCTACATAATATGAAGCCGGCTGATTTTCCATTAAATCTGAAATATAATTATCATCAATTTCTAATACCGTATTTTCCGGCAGACCCAATAATAAATCCATATTGATGGTTGCGATGCTGTAATTATTATACGCATCTAAAAGTTGCAGCTCGACATTTGAAGTTTTCAAATTGGCTTTCAACTTATCATTTCTGGCAATAATTCCATTATCTTCTAATTTTTGATAAGACAAATCTCTTTTTTGAGAAGAAGCTAAATTATCTTCCAGCACTTTAATCTGCTGACTTGCTTTAAACAGACTATTATAAGCCTGGGCAATATTATATTCTATGGCAAGTCGATCATTTTCGGTACTCAACTTTGCGGCAGTGACGAGATATTCTGCGGATTGAATTCCGTATTTTATTCTGCCACCCGTAAACAGAGGTAACGATGCCGAAACATTTCCATAAAAGGCAGAATTGGCTTTTGGGGTTTGTCTCCCACCTTCCGTAGAAGGTTGAGAAATCTTCAAATCCACTTTAGCATTTGCCAGCGCCAAAGCACTTCCGGAAACTTTCAGGCTGGGCAATCTGTTGTTTTTTGCTTCCAGATAATTGGCTGTAGCTTCCTGAATTTTTGCTTCGTCAATTATTAAATTTTTAGAATTTTGAGTTCCCAAAGCAATGGCTTCCTCCAGCGTAAGCTTCTTTACCGTCTGCTTTTTATCATAGGAATCATTCCCAAAAAGACAAAAATAAAAGCCGATTTATTTATTTTCTTCATAACCTAAAAGATGTTTTAAAATAGTTTGAATATGAATTTTTATTTCTTCGAAGTATTGGATTTCATAATCGTCATCACCTTCGAAAAATTCTTGGTACACCGGAAGCGTATTTAAAGCGGTGAAAATGGTGCCCGACACCGTGGAATGAACAAATTCAAGTCGTGGATTCTTTGTGAAAATTTTGCGTTCAATTCCCTTTTTAATCAACTCCTCATAAATGCCGAGAAATTTCTTTTTAGACTGTTTCAAAAACTCATAAATCACAGGATTTCTATTAACCAACTGTTCACGCTGCATAATCAGATAAAAAGGCTTCAGGTTCTTTACGCGGTCTGCGTATCGGTTCATTACCAAAACCATTTTTTCCCATTCATCTAAAGTATTGTTCGCAATTACATCTTCGCTAAAACTTAAACTTTCATTCATTCTAAATTCGAAAAGCTTCTCATATAATTTTTCTTTAGAACCAAAATAATAGGAAATCATCGAAATATTAACGTTGGCCTCTTTTGCTATCTCTCTAATGGAAGTTCCTGCGAAGCCTTTTTCTGCAAAGAGTATTTCAGCACTTCGCAAAAGGTTTTCTTCTTTAGAAATCATAATTGTAATTTTTGAGGGTGTAAAATTAAATTAAAATCAGACAACAATCAAACGTTTGATTGATTTTTTTTCGCAAAAGCCTCTCCTCTATTTTTAAAGATGGTTAGTTTACAATTGGCTGCTGGTATTTTAAAGGGCACTTTTAAACTTCACAACATTCAACACCGGAATGATATATAACTTATTTGATAAGGTTGTGAATAAGTATCATTAATAAGAAAACCACCGCGCTGGTGGTTCTTATTATATTGATTTGTGTAGATATCTCGACAGTTTAATTCCTAAATCAGTCCAGATAATTTTTGCATTTCCATTTCTTTCCAAATGATAATCGGCTTCGGAGATTTCTTCTAAAATCGCTTCTATATTTGCACCGTGAATAAATTTCGAAAAGCTGTCCCATTTAAAACCACCCGTTTCAATTTTTTTATACACCAAAAGGTCATTTCCGTAATTCTGGAGTAAGGCCAAACGAAACATCTCTGAACAATATTCGAGGAAACTCTTTTGTTTTTCCCTGTTAAAATGGGCGATTTTTCGGCTCCATAAAACGATATTTTTCAAGAACTCCGGTTTTTTCTTTACCTGAAAAGCTTCACGCACCCACATTACAAACAGTTCTTCAAACTCGGCATCTGAGTTTTCCGTCTGCAATAATTTTTGTGTGGTATTATAATTTCCCTGTGCCTGAAAAATAATGGATTTTATTTTTTCTTCGTCAACTTTTTTATTTGACCTGAGAAACTCCGACAGATCTTCGTCTCCAATTCGCGGAATTTCTACGATTTGCGTGCGCGACAGTATTGTTTGCAACATCAAGTTCGTATTGTCCGCTGTTAAAATGATGTAGGTGTTTTTCGGTGGTTCCTCTAAAAACTTCAGAAATTTATTCGCCGCATCAGTATTCATTTTATCAGCTTGCCAGACAATTAATATCTTACTGCCGCCTTCAAAACTTTTAAGGGCAAATTTTTTATTGATTTCATCAACTTCTTCGGCGTAAATGGTCAATTGTTTATTTTCAGATTCCAGAGTTGCACTCCAGTCTTCGCTGTTGGAATATGGATTTGCGAGCAGCATTTCCCGAAATTCTGGAAAGAAAGCTGCACTTAGTCCCTTTTTATCTACTTTAAAGACAGGAAAACTAAAATGCAGATCCAAATGATTGAGATGATCAACTTTTGAACAGGACGCTTCATTTTCCTTTCTTAAAATTTCTTTTGCAAAAGCCATTGCCAAGGGAAGCGTTCCGTAACCGTCTTTGCCGACAAATAATTGCGCATGACTCACCCTTCCATTATCAATGCTTTCCTGCAAAATATTTTTTAAATGCTGATGACCTACGATCTGTTCCCAATTCATGCCTCAAAGATAAATATTTTTATCAAAATTTATGGCTTAAAAATAGCGGCAAATCTCGTTTCTGTGTCTTCCAGATTTTTTATTTTGATAGTTAAAATGATGTTTCGTCTGATTATATTGAAAAGATCTTTTTTAGAACTATTGTTTATTAAAGAAATTTCAATGTTCTTTTATACAGATGTGGAGGAAGAAATCCATTTAAGAAGCTTAACAAACTTTAACCAAACTTACTTTCGTAGTTCAGTAATATTTAGGATATTTGCGCATTATTTTTAAAAATAGAGAATGAAAAGATTTTTTGTATTACCACTCATCGCGGCCGGCTTTTTTCTGAATGCGCAAACAATTGGTAATTCTCCTTACGCTGCTTTTGGAATTGGAGATGTGAAGTATGATAATACAGCTGATATCAATGCCATGGGTGGTATTTCTACCGCATATATTTGGGATTTCAACAATAATTTTAATTTTAGCAATCCCGCTGCAAATAAAAACTTAGAATTAACAACTTTGAAAATTGAAGGTTCGAATGAGAATAATTTCTTCAAATCAAATGTTGATGATATGAGTTCTACCAAACATTCAAGTTACCTTTCTAACCTTACGATCGCTTTTCCTATTTCAAGTAAAATTAAATTTGGAATGGGATATCAACCGTACAGTTCGAAAAAATACGCGGTGCTGAGTTCGAGAGAAACTGAAGGTGGCAATACACAACAGAGTATTTTTAGAGGAGAAGGAACTTTGAGTACCGTACAGGCTGCTTTAGGTTATCAAATTACGCCGGAATTTGCATTGGGTCTTCGCTCTAACTTTTATTTCGGAAATCTGTATGACATCAACGAGTTAACTTTTTCTAACGCAGAACTAATTAACGGATACGAAACTAAAAATAAGATCAAAACTTTTAATTTCACGTTGGGTACTGCTTATCAGAAAAAGCTGCAAAACGATAGAAAATTGACTTTGGGAGCGACGTACACTTTTGGGAATACCGGTCAAATGGAAACAAATTATGTAAACAGTACTTATTATTATACTCCGGGACAAACCAAAAATAACATCAGCGTTATTGAAGAAAAATTCAGTGAAGATAAAAATCTTATCCCAATGGAATTGTCTGTGGGAGCTGGGTACGGAAGAGACGCAAAATGGTTTGTAGGAACACAGTTTGATTATAAAAAAGGAGAAACTATTCAATTTTTAGGTCAGCCTTTTTCAAATGAAAACTCTTACAAAATTTCAGCTGGAGGTTGGTATTTACCGAATTACAACAACTTTAGAAATTACTTTTCCCGCGTAACTTATCGTTATGGAGCGTATTATGAAAAAGGAAATTTAGCTTTTAACGGCACAAATATTAATCAGTTTGCAGTTACAGGTGGTGTTTCTTTACCATTTGAAAACAGAAGTGCAAGCAGAATGAGCGGTATTGATTTAGGAATTGAATTGGGTAAAAGAGGAACATTGGACAATAATCTGATTCGTCAGAATTTTGTAAACTTAAAAATCGGAATTAATTTCGCAGATAAATGGTTTACTAAACGTCTTTATGATTAAAAGATGAACGTCTTTAGAACAATAAAAATTAAAAATATAGCCGCCTTTTTGGGTTGTGCTATATTTTTTGCTTTGACCTCATGTGAAGAAGATCTTGCCAAGATCAATAAAAACAAAAATACCAATTTCCCATCGCAGATTATTAATAATGCCAATATCGTACAGCGGGATTCGGGAATGATCAAATTGCGCGCTACTGCTCCACTCATTGAGAAGTACGAATATATTGATTCTCCTTATATAGTCGCCAGAAAAGGAATTAATATTCTCTTTTACGATAAAAAGAAACCTGATGCTCCGGGTAAAATCTCAGCTAAATTTGCTAAGTTTAATGAGAAGAAAAAATTCTACGAGGCCAAAGGAAACGTTAAAATAATCAGCAATGAAAATCAGATGTTTGCAATGCAATCGGTTTATTGGGATCAAGTCAAGAAAACAATCTCTACTAAAGACACGGTTTATGTTACTGATAAAGACGGATCTACGCTGGTTGGTGCGAACGGAATGATCGCCAAGGATGACTTTTCGGAATATACGTTCTATAATAATTCCGGTGATATTAATGCGCAAAAGATTCCGGAGAAAGGGCAATAATTCGCTCTTCTTAAATTTGAAGTAATTTTTTAGCAACAATTCTTACACTTAAGAAAATTTGATCTCATGATTTTTCACGCTTTAGGATTAATGTCAGGAACAAGTCTGGATGGATTGGATATTTGCCATGCGTCTTTTCAAAAAGATGATCTGGGTCAATGGCAATTCAGAATTTTAAATGCTTCTACTTTTCCTTATACTGAAGTCTGGGAAAATCGCCTTCGAAATGCAACTCGGTTATCGGCGGAAGAACTCTATGAACTTAATTCGGACTATGGTTTTTATCTGGGTGAAAAAGCAAATGAGTTTATCAAAGAATATTCTTTAAAAAATATCGATTTAATAGCTTCCCACGGACATACGGTTTTTCATCAGCCTCAAAAAAAATTTACCGTTCAAACTGGTGACGGTCGTGCGATTAAACTTTTAACGAAGCTTCCCGTGGTTTATGATTTCAGAAGTCAGGATGTTTTGATGGGTGGCAACGGAGCGCCTTTAGTGCCGATCGGTGACGAATTACTGTTTTCTGAGTACGATGCTTGTCTAAATATTGGTGGATTTTCTAACATCTCCTTTAAAGAAAATGGTCATAGGATCGCCTTCGATATTTGTCCCGTGAATATCGTTTTAAATCATTTTGCCAAAAAGGTCGGAAAAGATTTCGATGAAAATGGCAATCTTGCCCGAACCGGAAAAGTAGATCATGCGCTGTTATCAAAACTGAATTCCTTACCATTTTATCAGGAGAAACCGCCCAAATCATTAGGAATGGAATGGGTAGCTGAAAATATTTTACCACATTTAGAAAATGAAAATTCAATAGATGTCTTAGCGACATTTACAGAACATGCTGCGATTCAGGTTGCAGAAGTTTTAAATCGAAATGCAATTCAGAAAATAGTATTTACAGGTGGCGGCACTTACAATACCTATTTTTTGGAAAGAATAAAAACAAAGACCGAAACCCAAATTATCGTTCCCGAGGAGGAGATTATTAACTTTAAAGAAGCTCTGATCTTCGCTTTCATGGGCGTTTTGCGTGTGAACAATGAAATTAATATATTGTCTTCAGCAACCGGAAGTTCAGAGAATCACTGTTCCGGAATTGTGATATAAAAAAACTTTAATATAAATACATAGAGATGCAAATAGATATTAGAAATTTAGCCCTTTCAGATTACGACGAACTGCGGGAAACCATGCTCAAAGCGTATCCTACAATGTCGGAAAGTATTTGGTCTAAAAAAAGCATTCAGAAACTCATTAAAATTTTTCCTGACGGTCAAATCTGCATCACCGTTGATGAAAAAATTGCGGCGGTTTGTCTCTCCCTTAAAGTGCAGTATGAACTCTTCGGAGATGATCATACGTATAAAGAAATTACCGGGAACTACACTTTTAACACCCATTCTGATACCGGAAATGTCTTATACGGAATTGAAATTTTTGTAGATCCGGAATTCAGAGAATTACGTCTGGCGCGCAGATTATATGATGCCAGAAAAGAACTCTGTGAAAAACTAAATTTAAAATCAATTGTAGTAGGTGGCAGAATTCCTCACTATCACTTACACAGTGCCGAATTAACGCCCCGCCAATATATTCAGCAAGTTCGCAAGAAAGAAATTTATGACCCCGTTTTAAGTTTTCAGCTCGCGAATAATTTCTTACCGGTGCGGGTTCTCAAAAATTACTTGCCTGAAGATTTACATTCCGAAGAAAATGCAGTTTTGCTGCAGTGGAACAATATTTACTATAGCAAAAAGCCGAATACCATGCAGGATTCGGTCATTCGTCTTGGATTAATTCAGTGGCAAATGCGCCATTTTAAAGACCTCGAAGCTTTTTATGAACAGGTAGAATTTTTTGTAAATGTAATGGCAGATTACAAATCAGATTTCATTATGTTCCCCGAATTCTTCAATACGCCTCTACTCGCTCCTTTCAATGACCTTAATGAAAGAGACAGTATGTTTAAACTGGCGGAACTCACAGAGGAAATTAAGAATAAACTATCTCAGTTAGCCATCGCTTACAACATTAATATTATTGGTGGAAGTATGCCTTATGTAGAGAATGAGGAGTTGTACAACATCAGTTATTTACTGCACCGAGACGGAAAAATTGATGAACACCGCAAGGTTCACATTACGCCGAATGAAAGAAAATATTATGGAATGAAAGGTGGCGACCAAATTAAAGTCATCGATACCGATTGTGGAAAAGTAGGACTTGTAATTTGTTATGACGTAGAATTTCCGGAGTTACCAAGACTTCTAGCGGATCAGGGAATGAAAATTTTATTTGTTCCTTACCTTACCGATACGCAAAATGCTTATATGCGTGTTCGAAACTGTGCATCTGCACGTGCCATTGAAAATGAGTGTTATGTTGCCATTGCAGGCTGTGTGGGCAACTTGCCGGGAGTAAATAATATGGATATTCAGTACGGACAGGCTGCGGTTTTCACGCCATCTGATTTTGCATTCCCTTCAAATGCAATTAAAGGAGAAGCGACTCCAAATACAGAAAGTACTTTAATTGTAGATGTCGATTTAAATTTGCTGAAAGAACTGCATCATTACGGCGCCGTAAGAACAATGAGTGACCGTAGAAAAGATCTGTACGACACCATTTCGCATCACCCAGAAAGTGATTTAGAGTAAATAATAATCCTACCACTTTTTTAAGTTGTGGGATTTTAAAAAGGATAGATAAAGAACTAAATAAATTAATGAAATCAGAGTTCCATATCTGTTTGTGGCATAACTTTTGCAAAAATGTCACCTAAATCTAAATATTTTAAAGATGAACATCAAACTTTTATTACCCGTTTTAGCATTATCATTAACCGTAGCTTCTTGCTCTAAAGAAAAAACAGAATCCACTTCAATGGACACTACTGTTGACAGTATGGCGTTACCGGCGCAAGATTCTGCAATGACGGAAACAATGCCGATGGATTCTATGCAGGCAGTTACTCCTGTTAACTATGTAAGTAACGACGGAAAAACAACCTTCACCCTTACTCCTGATACAGGCAACGGAACGGTAGTTGTAAAAAATGAAACCGACGGTAAAACCTACAATATGAAACAAGAAGTTTCAGGAAGTGGAGAAAAATATGTTGATGAGAACGGATACTATTTCATCGGTCACCAAGGTGAGTTTTACTTTGGAAAAGACGGTAAAGATTTGGTAACAGGTAAAATGAAATAATTTATCCTACATAAATTTTTAAAAGGCGATCTGAAAAGATTGCCTTTTTTTGTACTCAAATTAGTTAGAGTTAAATTATAAAACAAATGCCGACTATTAAAATAATCGGCATTTTTTATAGAGGAAACGAAGCAAGTCGTTACAGCTTAAACTCAAGTTTTACATTAAAAAATCGACCCGTCAACCGAACAGGAACCGGATAATTATAACCTGTATTCACATCATTTACCCACTGATTAGCAACGGTATTATTGATATTAAAGGCATTGAAAATCTGAACACCTAATGTAAGTTCATTAAAATTGCCCCAGAAACCACCGTTCACTTTATTGTCTTTTTGATCGATGAATACTTTAGACAATCCAATATCAACTCTTTTGTAGGAAGGCAAAGTCCGCTGAAATTTATAAGGTGCTTCGAAATCCGGTTTACCATTCATATCCAAAGAAATCGGTGTTCCCGAAGGTAATCCGTTTGCGTACACCAATGTTAAATTCACACGCATTGATGGAAACTTGGGCATATAATCCTGGTAAAACATAGAGAATCTGAAACGTGGATCTGTTGGTCTTGGAATATCACCTCTTCCTTCAATATTTTCATAAACCCGGGCATAACTTGCGGAAATCCAGGAATCAACTCCCGGTACAAATTCACCGAATAAGCGAGTATCAACCCCGTACGCATATCCTTCCGCATTATTTTCACCCGCATATCTGATTCGTACATTATCCAAATAATAAGGGATCAGATCATCCATTTTCTTAAAGTACGCTTCCGTGGTTAATTTAAAAGGACGGTCCACCATTCTGAATTCATAGTCGTTTGCCAAAATAATCTGCATGGAACGCTGCGACTTTATGTTGGGATTAAAATTTCCGTCCACGTCCTTAATTTCTTTGTAGAAAGGTGCCTGGTAATACACACCGCCCGAAACTTTGAATAACATATCCATGTCCCAATTAGGTTTAATGGCGATTTGCGCACGGGGCGAAATAATTGTTTCATCGTTAAAATCCCAATGAGCTGCACGAATCCCGGCATTTACAAAAACTCTGTTCTCCCCCCAGTAAAATTTCTTGGAATACTGCGCATAGGCAGACAATCGCGTCGGCTGAATGTGATTAGCTCCCGAAATATGATAGCGCAAACGCAGTTGCGAAGGATCCAAAGTTCCTGGATCAACATAATTTCTTGGCGTGCTGTATCCAAGGGAATCGACCAATTGCCATTCGTTCGTAAAATCTTTTAAATTTTCTTTTTCGAATTTTAGACCAACTTCAAAATCGGTATTTACATCAGGTGAATATTTGGTTTTAAACTGAGTTCCATAAGTTTTTACCATCAAATCATTTCTTGCATGATCGATTTGTCCGCCTACATCATAAGAAGTAATTGGCGCACCGGTAATTGGATCAAAGGTTTGTAACGCATAGGCCGAAGCGATGGAATAATACTCACGCTCCCGGTTTTGATAGGCAAAATTATCGAGAGAAAAGCTCCATTTTTTATTGGGTTTAAAATTGACGGAAGCGGTGCCCATCATATTTTTATACTGATCATCTTCGGTTCCATTATAAAAAACACTCAGTTTTAAAGGACTTTGCAAAGTTCCGAACTCCACTTCCTTTACTTTTGGCACCATTTCATAATCGTTCTTGCTCCAGTAACCGATAAAAGAAACGTCCCACTTTTCATTTAATTTATAATTAATGTAGGTTTGAAGATCCATGTATTGCGGATTAAAATCCGTGTCTTCATTCAAAGTGTTTAAAACCAGATTGGTATTCCGGTAACGACCGGAAATCATAGCAGACAGTTTCTTATCCTTTGAGGCAAAACCTGTCGTAAGTCTGCCACCAATTAAACTTGCTTCTCCGGAAAGTTCAAATTTCGTCGGTTGTCGGTAATAAATATTTAAAGAAGACGACATTTTATCACCATATTTTGCTTCAAAACCGCCGGCAGAAAAGTTAATCGACTGCACCATATCCGGATTGATAATACTGAGTCCTTCCTGCAAAGAGTTTCTAATTAAAAAAGGACGGTAGATTTCAATATCGTTAATGTAAATGAGGTTTTCGTCATAATTTCCACCACGAACCATATACTGGGAAGAAAGCTCGGCGTTGGAATTTACAGATGGTAAAGTTTTCAATAGTCCTTCAACACCGCCTGAAAGTGAGGCGACCTGCTGCGCTTCTTTCGTAGAAATCTCCATTGAAGTAAGATCCGTTACTTTAGGCTTTCCTTTTTTCTGAAAAACAACTTCCTGTATCTGTGTTTCGCGCTGTGTATTCACAAACAGAACATTTACATTCTGAGTTTTTGGTGTGGGTCTGATATTTTTACTAAAGCCTCTGAAATTTTCTTTCTGTACAGATAATTGCTGCTCAGAATCGGCCAAAATAATTTTGACGAAACCATTATCATCCGTAGTGAAATTTTGATTGTTGTAAAAAACATTGGCCTGAGAAACAGGTTTTCCGTCTTCGTCTAAAACTTTAAGATTAATTTGCGAAAACGCAAACGCAGGCATTACTGAAAGGAGTAAAAGAATTTTTTTCAAGGTAAAAAATTTAGATTTTAAAGATAACAAAAAATTACAGAATCGCTTCCCGCACCCGCGTTAATTTCTGCAGTAGATCTTCGAGTTTATCCAGACGCAGCATGTTGGCACCATCTGAAAGTGCACAGCTTGGATCGGGGTGTGTTTCTATAAAAAGCCCATCGGCTCCTACAGCGATTCCGGCTTTGGCAATCGTTTCGATGAGTTCCGGTCTTCCACCGGTTACGCCCGAACTTTGATTCGGTTGTTGCAGGGAATGTGTAACATCTAAGATCACCGGCGCATAATTTCTCATGGTTGGAATACCACGGAAATCAACCACCAAATCGGTGTATCCAAAAGAATTTCCCCTTTCTATAATTGCGGTTTTTGGATTGCCTGAATCGTTCACTTTCTGAACTGCAAACTGCATGGATTCCGGAGAAAGGAACTGTCCTTTTTTCAGACTCACACATTTTCCTGTCTTTGCAGCGGCAATCAATAGATCGGTTTGTCGAACTAAAAATGCCGGGATTTGAAGAACATCAACATATTGAGCTGCCAAAGCGGCGTGTTCATTTTCATGAATATCAGTAGTGGTCGGAATATTAAAAGTCTCTCCTACTTTTCTCAGAATTTCCAAAGATTTTTCTTCGCCAATGGTGGTAAAAGAATCGACTCTGCTTCGGTTGGCTTTTTTGAAACTCCCTTTAAAAATATAGGGAATATTATATTTGTTCGTGATTTCAACAATTTTTTCTGCAATATTTAAAGCCATTTCTTCGCCTTCGATAATGCAAGGTCCGGCAATCAGGAAAAAGTTTTTTGAATCTTTGTGATGAATATTTTCTAAGTATTGAATCATTGATTTATTTTTAATAGTAATTAACGATGTTTACAAAAATACGGATTTTTTCGGCGAAATATCTGATTAATTTTAGCTTAAATACACCGGTTATGCTGCTTAGAAAACGATATTATTACCGCTTCTATTATTCACTCCAGTTATTAAATTTGGTTGCTATTTTTTCGATCGTATTTATATTTCTTGAAGTCATTTTATCTTTCAATGCCTTCCTTCCTAATATTTTTCCAAAATCTGAATCCAACGTATTTCCTTTGGTGATTTGCCAATAGAAAACATCGTCCACAATTTCGCCTTTTTCATTTTCTATTTTTAAAGTTGATTCGAATTCTTCTAAAAGTATTTCAGCTACATCTTTTTGTCCAATAAAAGTATAAACATGAAAATCGTCTAATTTTCTGAAAGGATTTCGGGAAATAATATCACCTAGTTCTTTTTCAGATTTGATGAAAAGAACAGCTTCATAATTAAAATAGTCGGAAAGGTATTTTTCTAAAATAATTTTTAATTCAGAAGGCTCTTTTTCCGAAGTGAATAAAATATTACCCGTGGCTAAAACTGAGGAAACATTTTCAACTCCGGCTTTTGAAAACACATTACAAACTTCAGCCATTTTCATCGCAGTTCCTTTCACATTTACGCCCCGAAGAAATGCACAGTATTTCATCATTTTTATTAATTGTTAAATATAAAAAAAGAGCAACTTTACAATTGCTCTTTTCTTTATTATTTATTTAAATAAGTTAATTACTGCGTCGCTTTGATGATCGCTGTCGTAATTTGATTTTCTTTTTCTTTTGCATAAGTGGAATCATAAGGATTCATGATGTCGAACAAATAGGTATAGAAAGGCGTAATTTGCTGTACATTTTCCGCTTCATTATAGGCTTTCTCTTTTCCCATGGTCTTCAAATCTTTAATAAAAGCATTAAATTTTTTATCAATAGGTTCCACAGATTTTACCAGATAATCATATCCTTTATCTTTTTGTCCAATTTTGGAGTAAGCATCACTTACTGCACCTACGACCAAGGAATATTCCATAGGTTTTGCACGCATCTGTCTTCCTGCAAAACGTTGCTCTTTTGGGGTAAGACTTAAATAATATTCATATTCAGTAAAGATGCCTTTCTTCAGTTCTTCTGCCAGTTTCAAGCCTTTCTGTTCCTGTCCGGCCACGATATATCCATAAACCATGGAGCTTAATGAACGGGGATCATTATACTTCTGTACCGGAATTTCGCGGGAAGCTAAATCTAAAATTTCAACGGCCTTCTGTTTCTGCCCTGATAATGATAATGCTTCTGCTGCACGACTCGCTGAACTTCTATAACTTACAATATTTTGAGTACACGTTTCATCAAAATGAACCTTTAGATCTTTGAAATTCCCCCATTTATAATTTTTAACAATATTATAAAGCGAGTTCGCATCTACTCTACCCATTTCACCGTCTTCGCGCTCTTTGGTTTCAATAGGAACCAAACGATAGCTAAAACCGTCGAATTGTAAATAATCGCTTAAATAGAATAAATTTTCGGGATCATAAACGCCTCCGGAAGAGAAATTGATCGGTCGTTTCCAGTCGAAATTTGCTAAGATATCTAACAGCAGCAAGTTGTTTTTGAACATGCTTGTGCTTTTATAATCAATGGTGATCTGGTCTACGGTATTTGCCAAATCTTTTGCTTCTATGGTTCCTGCTTTTAACGCATTCTCTTTATTAACCGGTAAGACGAATTTTGAAACAGGTAAGAAATTAAATTTCTCATATTTTGCTTCCCCAAAAATCATTTTCAAAATTTCATCTTTATTATCAGATTTCATTTTGATAAAGTTGACCGCTTCTTTCATGGTCATAGAATCCTGCGTCAGATATTTTCTGAATTCTGCAAAAGAAGTATCCGGTGCTCCCTGATCTTTCAGGTTCGCGAAGATATTTTCCCAGTCTTTTGTGCTCATCAAAAAGATTTGATCATTCGTCCCATCCCGATAATCTTCATGTTTAAAAACGGAAGGTACCGGTTGTGAATTATAAGTACGTCTTTTAACTTGGTCTATGTTCCAAGGAGTTGAAAGCAGGGTGAAATTCACCACTTTCACATCGTCGCGCAGACCCGAGGTTTCCTGCATTCCCCAAATTGGATAGGTGTCATTATCGCCGTATACAAAAAGAATATCATCTTTCGGTAAAGATTTCAGGGTGGAATACGCGTAATCGTAAGCAGCGTATCTTCCACTTCTGTCGTGGGTATTGTAATTCTGAAAGCCCATCATTAAAGATATTCCTAAAAGAATAACTCCGGCTACAATATT
Source organism: Kaistella carnis (assembly GCF_003860585.1). Lineage (NCBI taxonomy): Bacteria > Pseudomonadati > Bacteroidota > Flavobacteriia > Flavobacteriales > Weeksellaceae > Kaistella > Kaistella carnis. The sequence goes on from NZ_CP034159.1 coordinate 640,324, forward strand.
TAAAGAGTTCGATTTTACTTTTTCCTGCAGATACCAAAGCAATGCTCCGGCACCCAATCCGATCCAAATAGCGAAGGCATAGAATGAACCGACCATTGCGTAATCCCGCTCCCGAACTTCAAACGGCTTTACTCCCGTGTAGAAAACGATACCCACACTAGTAATTATAAATAAGGATAAGATGGCGTAGAATCGTCCAAAATCTCTGTTCAGTTGAAAGAAGAATCCGATCAGTCCTAATAATAATGGCAAAAAGAAAAAGGCAACGGTACTTTCATTCTTAAATTTTGCCGGCATCTTCGATTGATCGCCATATAAAGCATTATCAATAAACGATATTCCGGAGATCCAGTTTCCACGGTTGTTTTCCATGTTTCCTTCCAGATCGTTTTGTCTTCCGACGAAGTTCCACATTAAATATCTTACAAAGTAATATCCGTTTTGGAAGGTGAAAAAATAATCTAAATTCTGTGCCAGTGACGGTCTTTGAACATTGATTAAATTGTAGCCTTTAACCTGCAAATAATCGGCGGCCTTGATGGTGCCCTCTTCGTATTTCTTTCGTAAATCATCAAATATTTTGATGGCTTCGGGATTGTCTGCAACATCTGCATTGGCATAATTAAAGGTAAAATCCGGAGCTCCATACATAGAAATGTAATTTTCCATCACCCCTTTATCTTCATTAAACATTCTCGGCAGAATACTTACATGATCTTTATTGAAAACATAATTAAAACGCTCTCCTACTTTTCTGTAGGTTCCGGCGTTCTCATCTTTCTCATAAACATCGCCGGTTTTCTTAGTTTTAAAACTTCCATCTTCATTTTTTTGAATACCGTTCGCATCCAAATATGCGGTGTAGTTTTGTCCGTAAGAGGTTGGCCAGTCTCCGTACTGTTCACGATTATAATAATCCAGCATGCCAATCGCATTATCGGGATTATTTAAGTTCATAGGAGGATTTGCATTTGCACGGATCGGAATAACCATCCAGCAAGAAAATCCGATCATCATATAAACAACAGACAAAACAGCCGTCTGGTAAATGTTCTTCGCACTTTTTCGGGCGTACTTCAAAGCGTAATAACAAAGTGCAATTAAAATAATAAATGCCACGATGGTTCCCGAATGGAATGGCAGACCTAAGCCATTTACTGCAAAAATTTCAAGTCTTCCGAAGAGGGTCATTATTAAAGGGAATATTCCTTTAAATACAATAGCCAAAATAACTAAGGTAATTACGTTTGCCCAAAGGAAGCTTTTCCAGGAAAATTCGTAATTTCTTGTATAATAAATAAAGCAAATAGCTGGGATTACTAACATACACATCATGTGTACTCCCACTGATAAACCTGCTACAAAGAATATAAGGATAATCCATCTTTCGTTGTCCGGTGCATGGAATTCATTTTCCCACTTGGTGATCAACCACAGCAAAAGAGCAATGAACATGGAAGCCATTGAATATACTTCCCCTTCCACAGCAGAAAACCAGAACGTATCGGAGAAAGTAAAACAGAGCGCACCGATGACTCCTGCAAAAAGAATGGAAATCTCTTGATGTTTAGTTACTTCACTGAAATCTTTATGAAGCAATCTTCGGACAAGATGCGTGATGGTCCAAAAAAGAAACAGAATCGTAAACGCACTGAAAAGCGCCGACATGGCATTGATTACCACAGAATAGTTTTCTCCGTTCCCAAAAGCGAAAACTGCAGCTACAGCGCCCACCAATTGAAATAGTGCTGCACCCGGAGCGTGCGTTACTTCCAGTTTTACTGCCGAAGAAATATATTCCCCACAATCCCAGAAGCTAAAGTTCGGTTCTATGGTTGATAAATAAGTAAAAAATGCAATAACGAAAACACCCCAACCTAAAATGGTGTTCCACTGTTTAAAAGACCAATTTTTCATATTAAAATTTCAATGTTGCGAAAATAAGGTTTTTAACTTATTATACCTTCTTTTTAACAAAATTTAAATAATTGGAACACTATTTGCCCGGTGCGAAATCTTACAAATCGACTGATCTTAAGTGTGTATCGTAAGTACTGAATCACAAAGTTCTTTATTAATTGTTGAATTATTTATTTTTTAGTATTTTTGCACACGGTTTTATAGAGAAAAAACGACGAAATAATGACTAATGTTTACAATAATATTCTGGGTTTGATAGGTAATACTCCTTTAGTTAAACTGAATAAGGTGACTAATGATATTCCGGCCACAGTTTATGCCAAGTTAGAATCTTATAATCCCGGCCATTCTACAAAGGACAGAATTGCAATGCACATCATAGAAGCAGCAGAAAGAAAGGGGCTTTTGAAACCCGGTTCTACTGTAGTAGAAACAACTTCCGGTAACACGGGATTTTCTATAGCGATGGTTTGCATCATCAAAGGCTACCGTTGTATTCTTGCCGTTAGCGATAAAACGAAGAAGGAAAAGATTGCTTATCTTAAGGCTTTGGGAGCTACGGTTTACATTTGTCCCGCCAATGTCCCGGCAGATGATCCAAGATCCTACTACGAAGTTGCGAAGAGAGTCGCTGCAGAGACGCCAAATTCCATCTACATCAATCAGTATTTTAATGAATTGAATATTGATGCACATTATCAAACCACCGGCCCGGAGATCTGGGAACAAACGGAAGGCAAGATCACGCATCTTTTTGCATGTACAGGAACTGGTGGTACTTTATCAGGATCAGCAAAATTTTTGAAAGAGAAAAATCCCAATATTAAAATTATCGGCGTTGATGCGTCAGGATCTATTCTGAAAAGCTTTCATGAAACCGGTGAAATTCATAAAGAAGATATTCATCCTTATCAAATAGAAGGAATGGGTAAAAACCTTATTCCGGGTGCTTTACTTTTCGACAAAATTGACGAATTTGTAAGGGTTAATGATGAAATGTCTGCTTACCGCACAAGAGAAATTGCTTTAAAAGAAGCCATTATGGGTGGTTATACTTCCGGAGCGGTGACACAAGGACTTTTACAGTACGCAAATGCAAATCCTTTTTCTGAAGATGATTTGGTGGTTGTGATTTATCCGGATCACGGTTCAAGATACATTACTAAAGTGTATAGTGATGAATGGATGGCAGCCCAGGGATTCGTGAATAATGGGGTTCACAACTACGATGAAGTTTTCAAAACAGAAGTCATAAAATAAACCAATTTCAAAAATATATAAAAGCTTTTTGTTACTTGCAAAAAGTTTTTTTTAGCGAAATTTAACTAACTTTGAGTATTATAAATATAAAAAAATAATGACAGATATTTTCCAACGTCTTAGAGAAAATCCAGGCCCTTTAGGCCAGTTTGCAGATTATGCAGAGGGGTATTTCGTTTTCCCGAAATTAGAAGGTCCCATTGGACCAAGAATGAAATTTCAAGGAAGAGAAGTTATTTTTTGGAGTGCAAATGATTACTTAGGACTATGTAATCACCCAGAAGTTCTAGAGGCCGATGCAAAAGCTGCAGCGGAATATGGAATGTTCTACCCCATGGGTGCCCGTGCAATGTCTGGTGAAACAGAACAGCATCAGCAATTAGAAAGAGAATTAGCAGAATTCGTAAATAAAGAAGCCGCCTACCTTTTAAACTTCGGTTATCAGGGAATGGTTTCAACTATTGATGCATTGGTTGGCAGACATGATGTCATTGTTTATGATTCAGACTCCCATGCTTGTATCGTTGATGGTGTGCGTCTTCATATGGGTAAAAGCTTTACGTATAGACATAATGATATTGCCAGCTTAGAGAAAAATCTTGTAAGAGCGACGAAAGTGGCAGAAGAACAAGGTGGCGGTATTTTGGTTATTACCGAAGGAGTTTTCGGTATGCGTGGAATGCAGGGTAAAATTAAAGAGATTTGTGATTTAAAATCAAAATTTGACTTCAGATTACTCGTTGATGATGCTCACGGATTTGGTACTTTAGGGAAAACCGGTGCCGGTGCAGGAGAAGAGCAAGGTTGTCAGGATCAGATCGATGTTTACTTTTCTACCTTCGCAAAATCAATGGCAGGTTTCGGAGCGTTTATCGCTGCTGATAAAGATATCATTAGAATCTTGAAATATAATTTACGTTCACAGGTTTTTGCAAAATCTTTAACAATGCCAATGGTGATTGGAGGGTTGAAAAGATTAGATTTGTTGCGTTCACGTCCGGAGATCAAAGAAAAACTTTGGGAAAACGTTCGTAAATTACAAAATGGTCTTAAAGAAAGAGGTTTCAACTTAGGAGGATCAAACACTTGTGTAACTCCTGTGATGATGGAAGGTTCAACGGTAGAAGCTACCCTACTTTCCAGAGATTTAAGAGAGAACTTTGGGATTTTTACTTCAGTAGTAATTTACCCTGTAATTCCAAAAGGAATGATTTTATTGAGATTAATTCCTACTGCTTCACACACCGATTCAGAAATTAATGAAACGCTTGCTGCTTTTGAAGCAATTCACGAAAAATTAGTTTCAGGCTTTTACAAAGAGCAGGAGAAAAAATTGTTAGAGGAAAAACAACTTCAATTTAAAGAGTCATAAAATTTTTCAAAATATATTTTTAATATAGACCGTTTGAAAAATTCAGACGGTTTTTTATTTTACACCGATCAAATCATATGAGCCAAGTTATCATTACCAAACAGGATTTTAATAAAATTCACCGTTCAATTACCGATGCTAAAGCTAGGAACAGCATCAAGAAGGAAGAAGCTGAAAAGTTACTTGCTGAACTTAAATCTGCAAAAATTGTAGAACAGGATCAAATTGATGGTGATGTTGTAACGATGAATTCAATTGTGAAAATTCACTTTCAAAATAACAAAACGACCATGGAATTCCAATTGGTTTATCCAGCTGATGCGAATATTAAGGAGAAAAAAATCTCTATATTTTCCTCCGTTGCGTCGGCATTGATTGGTTATAAAGTTGGTGATGAAATTGATTGGTTGATTCCTTCCGGAATGACAAAAATTGTAATTGATGAAATAATTTATCAGCCAGAAGCTGCCGGAGATTTTGATCTGTAAATTATATTAAAATAAAGAGCTATAAAACCGTCAGAATAATCTGGCGGTTTTTTCAAAATAAAATCAATGGTCGTAATTCCAAAGATTTAAAATAAATTTGCAAAAAGAAAATTCCTTGAAAGATCTGCTTCTCATCACTCCGCCTTTTACCCAACTCAACACCCCTTATCCGGCTACGGCTTACATTAAAGGTTTTTTGAATACTAAAAATATTTCAAGTTATCAGATTGATTTGGGCATTGAAGTGATCTTGGAATTATTCTCAAAAAGTGGGATCGAAAAAGTCTTTGCAACAAATACTACTGAAATTACTTCTGAAAACTCAAAGCGAATTTTTGCTTTAAGAGAAGAATATATCAAGACCATCGATCAGGTTATTCTTTTTCTACAAAATCATAATCCGACCTTGGCCAGGCAAATCTGCAGCATGAATTTTTTGCCGGAAGCTTCCCGTTTCAATCAGCTTGATGATATGGAATTCGCTTTCGGAAATATGGGTTTACAGGACAAAGCGAAACATCTCGCAACCTTATATTTAGAAGACATTTCAGATTATATCGTTGAAAATATCGATGCTGATTTTGGGTTTAGCAGATATGCAGAACGCATTGGTCAAAGTGCCAATTCCTTTGATGAATTGTATTCAAAATTAAATGC